>CAXMRF010000034.1:0-21882 GCA_964195965.1 uncultured Nitrosomonadaceae bacterium | reverse complement strand
CGCTCATTCTAGAGCCAAGTTACGTTATAAAATTGCATGGCGGTCGTAGACCTTTAGCGGATAAATTAATTGCATCAGGATTAATTAAAACTACTTACATATTTCGAGACCCGAGAGATGCAGCTTTATCAATTTATGAATATGGACAAGAAGCACTAACTAATACTACTGCCAGTAATGACTTCGCTCATATCCGAACAATTGAAGCCGCTATTGAATATATATCACCATATATAAACATTGCTCGTGGATGGATTTCTTCCAGCCAAACATTTTCGATAAAATATGAGGACTTGTTTTCTAATTTTGATGGAATTATCCTAAATTTAATAGATTTTCTCAATATTAACATTGACTCCGAAAACGCAATTAATCTGATTGCGCATCTAAAGCCTGGCGTGAATATTGAAAAACGCAAATTTACGCATTTTAAGAAAGGGAAAATAGGTCGGTACAAAGATCACTTTTCGGAAGACCAAATAAATGAATGTAACCGGCTATTCGGAGATTTTTTGGCAGATAATGATTATCTCTAATAAATTAAATTGGATATTGCCCAATAATGAAATTTAAGGAATAATATCTAAGAAGTAAATTACGGTTTTGATATAATTATCACTTTAAATCGGCCCCTACCATAAAGGAGGGTACCATGTCAGATTCCCCTATTTCTTCCAAAAAAATAACCACAAGAACTTTTCGTTTGAAAAAACAGCGAAAAGAACAGTTGACCATGTTAACTGCCTATGATTATTTAACTGCCAGGGCGATTGATCAGGCAGGTATTGATTCAATTCTTGTGGGCGATTCTCTAGGGATGGTGATCTTGGGATATGAGAACACAATCCCGGTTACTATGGAGGATATGTTGCACCATTGCAAAGCTGTTTCTCGAGGTGCATCCCAGGCGCTTCTGATTGGCGACATGCCGTTTATGTCTTATCAGATCAGTACAGAAGACGCGGTTCGGAATGCTGGACGATTTCTTCAGGAAGCAGGAATGGATGCGGTTAAGCTGGAGGGAGGAAGGGAACGGCTTCCGGCAGTTCGGGCGATAATTGGATCTGGCATACCTGTTCTTGCTCACCTCGGGTTAACTCCCCAAAGTGTTCATCAGCTCGGTGGATTCATTGCCCAGGGCAAAACTGCTCTTGACGCGATCACCCTTGTAGAGGATGCGCTGCTGTTGGAAGAAGCGGGTTGTTTCGGATTGGTTTTGGAAGCGGTACCAGATAAAATTGCTGAATTTATCTCCCAAAAATTGCAAATCCCGGTTATTGGTATTGGCGCGGGACCTGGTTGTGATGGACAGGTTTTGGTGGTCCATGATATGTTGGGATTGTTCGATAAATTTACTCCAAAATTTGTCAAGCAATACACTGTGCTTCACCAGGACATCAACCAGGCCCTTAAGGCATATAAAACCGATGTTCAGCAGGGTTTGTTTCCATCCCGGGAACACTCATTCACGATCTCTGATGATGAGTGGACCGTTTTTCTTGAAAGAATGGGAAAATCCTGATTGATGGCTAAATTATTGATTATTGGCACGGGGGCGATGGCTCAATTATTTGGAAGCCGATTGGCTGCTGCCGGAATTCAGGTCACTTTATTAGGAACCTGGAAGGATGGAATTGCCGCAATCGAACAAAATGGCATCCGGGTACTTGGCTCTGAAGGAGAAAATTCTTTTCCAGCAGCTGCCGCTGGAGGCGTAGAAGAAATTCAGAAGGCACGAGCGGTTTTAATATTGGTAAAATCCTGGCAAACTGCACGGGCAGCCGAGCAGTTAACGCACATCCTGCACCCCGATGGTATTGGATTAACACTGCAAAATGGTCTTGGGAATTTGGAGATATTGGCTTCCGTTTTAGGGAAAGAACGAGTTGCCCAGGGTGTTACTACCTATGGCTCAACTTTGCTCGGTCCCGGATTGATCCGACCCGGGGGCGAGGGACAAGTAAATGTTCCCAGGGATCCCCGGCTTGTATTGATCAATAATATGCTTAAACAGGCAGGATTTTCCCTGCAAGAATCCCCGGATATAACTAGCCTGATCTGGAGTAAATTAGTGATTAATGTTGCTATCAACCCGCTCACTGCATTGATGGGGGTGAAAAATGGAAAGATGCTTGAGAGTGAATCCGCAAGATCTATTATGAGACAGGCAGCAAATGAGGCGGCTCAGGTAGCGAGAAGAAAAGGAATTAAGTTAAGTTTTAAAGATCCTGTGCAAGCTGTGGAGTCAGTAGCGAGGACAACTTCAGATAATTTTTCTTCCATGTTTCAGGATATAAGAAGGGGAGCACCAACCGAAATCGATTTTCTATGCGGCGCAGTATCCCGTTTAGGAAAATCTCTGAACATACCGGTTCCTGTTAACCACTTGCTGTGGCAGTTGATAAAAGCCCGCGTGGATTATTTTGGAAATGATGATTATGAAAATAGTAACTAATTTTGAAGATTTGCAATTCGCGCTCCAAGATCTAAGAAGACCATTGGGGTTTGTTCCCACCATGGGATATCTACATGAAGGCCACCTTTCCCTTGTCCGGAAGGCAAGGAATGAAAATGAAAGCACGGTAGTAAGTATATTTACCAATCCAACTCAATTTGCACCAGAAGAGGATTTAGGTAATTATCCAACAGATATAGATCGCGACCAAAAACATCTTCGGGCGGAAAAGGTCGATCTGGTTTGGATTCCCCCCGTGGATTTAATGTATCATGAAAACTTTCAAACCTGGGTCTCTGTAAAGAACCTGGGCAGACTTCTTGAAGGAAAATACAGACCTACTCATTTTCAAGGAGTTACAACGATAGTCTCAAAATTATTTAATGCTGTTCAACCAGAACGGGCTTATTTTGGACAAAAAGACGCCCAACAAGCTCGGATTATCCAACAAATGGTATCTGATCTGAATTATCCGATTGAGATTATTGTCTGTCCTATCGTCCGGGAGGGGGATGGCCTGGCTTTGTCAAGCCGGAACAGCTACCTTGGTGAAAATGAGAGAATAGCAGCTGTGTGTTTATCGCGAGGACTGTTCAAAGCCCGCGATGCGTTTGCAGGTGGAGAGAAAAATGTCGGAAAGTTAAAAGAGATAGTTCTCCGTGAAATTAATCAGGAGGGCCTGGCAAATGTTCAGTATGTTTCTTGTGCTCATCCAATTTCTTTGGAGGAATTATCTGGAAATAATGAATCCTGTTTGATATCCCTGGCTGTTTTTATTGGAAAAACTCGTTTGATCGATAATATTATCTTACCTGAGTCTAATGGTTTACCCTTTCTGGTTCGTTGATATTACTAATCAGTTCGGAAGATTTTGTTGGAGGAATATGTATAGAAAAATGCTGAAATCAAAAATCCACAGCGCAGTGGTTACTGGAACAGAACTCCATTATGAAGGTAGTATTACCATAGACAAGAACTTGATGGATCAGGCTGGATTGCGTGAATTTGAATTTGTTCAAATTGTAAATATCTCAAATGGTCATCGTCTGGAAACTTATATACTTGCGGGTGATCCAGATTCAGGTATTATTGAATTAAATGGGGCTGCTGCAAGACTTGCGTGTGTTGGAGACAAAATTATTATCATGGCTTATGTCCAGGTTGAAGAACCCTTGCCAAAAATATGGCAGCCTACAAAACTCATGGTTGATGATCAAAATGCGGTTCGGGAGGTTTTATGTTAATGACAATTGATATTGGAAATACTAATATTTCTCTGGGGGTTTACCAGGGAGAGAAATTGGGTCCCCGTTGGCGGGTTTCTACAGACCATCAACGCATGCCAGATGAATACGGCTTACAGATTGATGGGTTATTAAAACATGAAAACCTCTCTCCAGAAGATATTTCCGGGGTTTGCCTGGCTTCTGTGGTGCCAAGATTGACAGGGGTTTTTCTTCAAGCTTGCCGTGAATATCTCCACCAGGATCCACTAGTAGTGGATGCCGGTGTTAAAACCGGGGTGAGAATATTGTATGAAACACCTCGATCTGTTGGTGCTGATCGGATTGTTGATGCTGCTGCAGTGAAACGTTTATATGGTGGTCCTGCTTGTGTTGTGGATTTTGGAACAGGGACGACATTTGACGCAATTTCCAAAGAAGGGGATTACCTGGGAGGAGCAATTGCCCCTGGTATTGGCATTGCTGCAGATGCATTATTTCAACGGGCTGCCAAATTACCAAAAGTAGACTTAAAGACACCTCCTTCTGTCATTGGCCAAAATACTCCTCATGCAATGCAATCGGGTTTAATATTTGGTTATGTGGGATTGGTAGAAGGTATGGTAGCCCGTTTTCGGGATGAATTGGGTCCGGATATGAAAGTAATTTCGACAGGTGGATTAACAGATATTATTGCTAAAGAAACGGATGTGATTGATATCGTGGCACCGTGGTTAACCCTGGATGGCTTAAGAATTATATGGGAAATGAATCAATAATATTCTTTGTTGTGATGGTACTAACAAGAAAAAAAAGGATTATTTATGAAAGCCTTGGAAGGAAAAAGAATTGTTCTGGGTGTTACTGGTTCAATCGCCGCTTATAAAGCCGTCTCTCTGGCTTCTTCTTTGACCAAAGCAGGTGCTCTGGTGGATGTCATCCTGACAGAAGCTGCTTCAAAATTGGTCTCACCGATCACGTTTTCCTCGGTAACTGGCAGGCGAGCATACCTGGATGGTGATCTCTGGCAGGTGGATGACCATGTACTGCATATTGAATTGGGGGAGAAGAATGACGCGTTCCTGATCGCTCCTGCGACTGCTAATACCATTGCCAAACTGGCCCATGGAATAGCAGATAACTTACTGACCCTGACTGCCCTGGCGTCCCGTACTGATTTTTTGATTGCGCCTGCCATGGACGGCGGGATGTATGCCAATCCTGCAACACAGGCTAATTTGTTAATATTGAAGAATCGCGGCATTGAACTATTAGGACCAGCAGCAGGACATCTGGCTTCTGGTCTCTCTGGTAAAGGCCGTATGCTGGAGCCGGATGACCTTCTGGGGCATATACGCCGCTGGTTGGGCAGGAATAATAAATTGAAAGGGAAAAAGGTTGTTATTACAGCTGGAGGTACCCAGGAACCAATAGATCCGGTCCGGGTTATCAGTAATAGATCCTCCGGGAAACAGGGTTATTCAATTGCCCAAGCTGCTTTGGATCAAGGCGCGGAGGTTACCTTGATTTCTGCTCCTGTTTCACTTATCTCTCCGATGGGAGCAAAACTGGTTAAAGTTGAGACAGCAGCTCAAATGGCAGCTGCCGTATTTACAGAATCTAAAAATGCGGATGTGTTGATAATGGCTGCTGCAGTCGCAGATTATAAACCAGCTAAGGTTGCCGAGAAAAAAATCAAAAAGGGGAAGGGAAGCTTAGATAATCTTCAATTGGAAAAGACAGCCGATATCCTTAAGGAAGTCGCTGCCCGGAAAGACAAAGGCAATGTTGGTCCTAAGATAACAATTGGTTTTGCGGCTGAAACAGAAAATTTAATTAAAAATGCAAAAGAGAAACTGGCAGCCAAAAAACTTGATTTGATTGTTGCCAATGATGTCAGCAGAACGGACGCGGGCATTGGATCTGATAATAATCAGGTTACGTTGATCTGGAAAGATGGACAAACCAGCGATCTTCCTTTAATGAGCAAACCCGAAGTATCGGCCGCTCTGATTCAGGAAGCAATCAGGTTGTTGCTATAATAAGAGGGAAGAATTGCATCACCACATAATCAGGATGAGATTGGAGAAGAATTAATGAGCACTGAAACCTACAAAAAACTAGCTGGAAAATTGGATGCACTGCCAAATCGATTTCAGGCAACTGAGAGCGGGATAGAGCTCCGATTGTTGGAAAAAATCTTCTCCCCTGAAGAAGCTGTTTTGGCTGCAGAGATGTCTCAAAAGAAAGAACCTGCAGCGGTGATTGCTTCCCGGGTAAATATTTCTGAGAAAGAAGCTCGCCGCACATTAAAAGGAATGGCCAGAAAAAAAATGATTCTGGTTGCAAAGGGTGAGTCATCACTGGTTTTTGGTTTAATGCCGTTTGTGGTGGGATTTTATGAGGAATTACTACCCAGGTTAAATGAAGAAATGGCAGCTTTGTTTGAGGAATATTTTCAGGAAACCGAGGGCAGTATTGTTGGGGATGGTTTATCAGTACATCGGGTTATTCCTGTCCTGGAGTCAATTGATTTTGAGATGGAGGTTTTTCCTTACGAAAAAGCCTCATCCTTAATTGAAAATGCCAAATCATGGGGCGTGAGAGATTGTATTTGCCGGGTTCAGAAAAGACTGATTGGTGATCCTTGTGATCACCCGATTGAAAATTGCTTGGTTTTTGCACCCATTGAAGGGGCTTTTGATAATAGCGAAGTAGAACGAGCGCTCAGTAAAGAAGAAGCGCTGCAAATCTTGCAAGAAGCAGAAGATGCTGGTCTGGTACATACCACCGGAAATTATATAGATCACAATTCATATATTTGTAATTGTTGCACCTGCTCTTGCGGAATTTTGAGAAGTGTAGCGGAATTTAATAATTCGACAGCAATCTCTAAATCAGATTTTCTTGTGGTAATTGACGAAGACCTGTGTGTTGCTTGTGGGGACTGCCTGGAGCGATGTCAGTTTGATGCCCTGGATATAGATGGAGCTGTGTGCGAGGTGGACACTGTTAATTGTGTTGGATGTGGATTATGTGTCCCTGTCTGCCCGGAAGAGGCCATGGTGCTGATTCGACGTGAAGAAGGAGAAGTCCCTTTGCCTCCCGATAATCTAAAGAGTTGGGGAGAAATCCGCTCAAATATCTGATATCTTCCTCCTGTGTAATGCCTAAACAGCTTGTCTAAACTGATCCCGGGATCTGTGGGCTAGGAAGTTCAGGTAGTGGTTGTTTTTGATAATATCAATGAATTCCCGTTTTTCGAAATCCTTAAGTTTACGCATATAACCTCCAATGGTAGAATGGGCGAGGTTTTTGTTGTATGAGGAGGATAATTTTGGCTCTTGAAAATGTTTTGGAAATAACCCCCAATAATTTCAGCCTTCCCCGACGAATTGAACGGTTGGGGGAGCTTGCTTATAACTTATGGTGGACCTGGAATCCAGATGTGCAGCGGCTTTATAAACGCGTTGACAGTGATCTCTGGGAACTTACATCACATAACCCAATTCAATTTCTCCGCAGAGTGGAGCGGGCTAAGTTGAATGCGGTTACCCATGATAATTATTATCTGGATTTTTACGATCAATCTTTATTAGAATTTGATCAATACATGGATCGTGAAGATACCTGGTATCAGAATAATCATGGTCATGTAGAAAAAGAAATTATCACTTATTTCTCTTCAGAGTTCGGACTCCATGAAACACTGCCGATCTATGCAGGCGGATTAGGCGTTTTATCTGGTGATCATTTAAAGGAAGCCAGTGATCTTGGTCTTCCTTTGGTTGCGATGGGATTCCTGTATACCAAGGGTTATTTCACCCAGATTATCAGTGAAGATGGCTGGCAGGAAGCCCAATTTGTAAAATTGAATTTTGACGAGCTTCCAGTTTTGCCATTGGTAAATGATGATCAAAAACCAATCACTATCACAGTGGAGTTGGCAGGCAGGGAAGTGCTGATTAGAATGTGGAAGGTCCAGGTTGGCAGAGTGCCGTTATACCTTCTGGATTCCAATGTAGATGGCAATTCTGATGAGGACCGGGAGTTAACTTCAAGGTTGTATAATAGCGATCTTGACCTGAGAATTTCTCAGGAAATTATCCTTGGTATTGGTGGGGTCAGAGCACTCAGAAAACTGGGCCATTCCCCGGCAGTATGGCATATGAATGAAGGCCATTCAGCCTTTCTTTCTCTGGAGAGAATTAGAGAATTAGTGGAAAAAGGATCTTCCCTGGAAGAGGCGATTAATTATGTCCAGGGAAAAACTGTATTTACAACTCACACACCCGTACCAGCAGGAAGTGATGAATTCCCCGACTGGTTAATTGATAAATATTTTGGTGGATTCCAACAGAAACTGGGTTTGTCACGAGATAAATTCTTTGATTTAGCCCGCCATAAAGTTTCCTGGGGCGAAACATTCAGTATGCCTGTCTTGGCCATGCGGATGTCAAATCTCCGTAATGGAGTTTCAGAATTGCACGGCCAGGTTGCCCGGGATATGTGGGGCTATTTATGGCCTGAAGTTAAAACCGACGAAGTGCCAATCAGTCACATAACCAATGGGGTTCACACGGGAACCTGGTTGGCTCGCCGTTTAAGACATCTATATGGAAGATATTTAGGTCCTGATTGGTTGGAGAATATCGATGATCCAGATGTCTGGAACGCTATTTCAAATATTCCGGATGAAGAACTCTGGGCAGAGCGCAGACATCTAAAAAGAAAACTTGTATTTTATATTCGGGAGCGAGCGCGTTCGCAATGGGTCAGGGATGAAGTTCATCCTGTGCAGGTGATTGCTTCGGGAGCATTATTAAATCCTTATGCTTTAACGATTGGTTTTGCCAGGCGATTTGCCACCTATAAACGGGCTGATTTGATATTAAGTGATTTTGAACGATTGTTAAACATTATCAATAAACCTAATATGCCAGTTCAAATTATCTTTGCCGGTAAAGCTCATCCGGCCGATCAACCGGGAAAACTGCTCATCCAGGAAGTGTACAGGAAAGTTAAAATGGCAGAAAGTGGCGGCAGATTGGTTTTCCTGGAAGATTATGATATGAACCTGGGCAGGTATCTCGTTCAAGGCGTTGATGTCTGGCTGAATACTCCCAGAAGACCCAATGAAGCATCGGGCACTTCAGGCCAAAAAGCAGCTTTAAATGGGGCTTTGAATTTTTCAATTCTTGATGGTTGGTGGAGGGAAGGGTTTAATGGAAAAAATGGTTGGGCGATTGGCACTGACGATAGCCACCCGGATTTTAAATTCCAGGACGATATGGATGCGGAAAGCCTTTACGATACACTGGAAAATGAAATAATTCCTCTGTATTACGACCGATCCTCCGGGAATCTGCCGATTGAATGGATTGCCAGGATGAAGGATTCTATCCGGACACTTGGTCCTGAATTCAGTATGCGCAGGATGGTAAAATCCTATGCCAATGATTTGTACTTTGAGTTGATGGACAGAAATAAGTAATTAACCACAGAATGGATCTGGGAAGAGCAATCTGGATCCTCGCCTATCCTGAAAAGGAAATTTAAAAATGTTTACATTTGAACTTACACAACAAACTATCCTGATTGCTTTGCTAATTTTCTTTGTGCGGGTCGTATCCACCAGCCTTGATACACTGCGGGTGATTTTTACCATGCGGAGCAACAAATTCTGGGTCTGGATGTTGGGATTTATAAACTCTGCAATTTGGGTATTAACATTTGCTTTTGTCTTATCTGTTATTGATAATATTGTTAATATCATTGTATATGCAGCTGGATTTGCCACTGGTAACGTGATTGGCATGTGGATAGAGGATAAGCTTGCAATTGGTTTTTCTGAAGTCCGGGTGATCAGTTCGAATTGGGGAGCAGCCATTTTGGATAACTTGCGTGAGAATGATTATGCTGTTACAGAAATTTTAGCCCGGGGAAAAGACGGGACGGTATCAGTTATTACCAGCAGCATTCGCCGCAGTCAGATCCAAGATTTTGAAAAATTGGTGAGGGCGATTGATGCGGATGCATTTATTACCACAGAAGATGTCGTTGCTGTTCAGCGGGGATTTTTAAGAGCCAAGTGATTCAGTTAAGATACAAATGAAAGAAAAACCGGGAAATCCCCGGTTTTTCTTTTTAAGTCAATAGATCTGTAGTTATGGGCAGATCTTCCAATGTGAATTGCCAGGCGCAATAGAAATCTTCTGGGTGCGGATCCGGTGGGCAGCTGATTATGGTTGTCCGGATGCGAGGGTCAATGGTATGGGCGAAATAGGTATATTCTGCTATTCCCACGGGCTTACAGGGAAAATCATCCAATCCTTTTCTCTTGCGGGCACTCTGAACTCTACAGTCATTCATTTCAAAACGAAGTGTTTTATCATCTATTTCAATCAGGGATTGTTCATTAATTCGGGCATATAAGCGAAATTGGAGTGCCTTCTTCAAAGAAGCTATACCGCCGCCCGCTTCCAGGTTATGTTGGCGCATAATCCTCTTGGCCTCAATCTGGGTGAAGGTAATCCAGGCTTCTTTGTCCAGTTCAATGGCTTTTTCCATACCGTACTGTCGCTCAACTGCCTGGAACCAGAGCCCATCATGTGCCAGCCAGTTTTTAGCCTGATCCTCAAGCATATTAATCAATTTGTCTTTGGATAATGAGAGGAGAATTTCTCGATCCGGCATAGGACCTCCCGGTCTGTTGTACCCTTGTTAGATTATTTGATAAACTGCCCATCCTGGTATACCAGAACCCCATCGACCGTGATGGTAGAATCGTGCCGCATGTCACAAATCATATCCCAATGGATAGCGCTTTTATTTTTACTCCCAGTTTCTGGGTATCCTGAACCGAGTGCAATGTGGATGGTTCCACCGATTTTCTCATCAAAAAGGATATTACCGGTAAATTGCTGAATACCATGGTTTGTTCCCACGGCAAATTCTCCAACATAACGGGATCCAGCATCAGAATCCAGCAGCTGTAATAAATAAGCTTCCTGATCTTCTGCAGTTGCCTTGATCACCTTTCCATCCTCAAATGTCAACTCAACTCCTTTAACCATCACTCCTTCATAAACTGCTGGGTAAGTGTAGCGCACCCAGCCATTTAATGAGGTTTCTACGGGACCGGTGAAAATTTCACCATCTGGCATATTATGAGTGCCGTAACAATTAACAAAAGTCCGGTCTTTGACAGATAGGCTCAAATCAATATTAGGTCCTTTTAATTGAATGAGGTCGTGGCCCTGGAATTTGGCGAGGTATTTTTTTTGATTTTCCTTTACATCCTGCCATTTTTTAATGGGGTTATCCTGATCAGCCAGGCAAGCGCTGTACACAAAATCTTGATAGTCCTCAAGACTCATATTGGCTTGATCGGCATAAGCCTGGGTGGGAAAAAGAGTTGTAACCCACTTGAATTCATCTCTTTCCAGCTGAGTAGCCAGAATTGGGGAAAGGCTTTGCTGAAAGGCGGCTTGTTTCTTTGGCGCAAACCCTGTCAGTTGTTGTGGATTTACCTGGGAGTATATTCTAAAACGGGATTCAAATTCCTGATAGGCATGGTGGCGAAGTTGATCCACATGGGCAATTTGCTGGTCATTGCCAAACTCCAGTAAAGCTTTGTTTTGTTCAGGGATTTTCAGGAGCGGATAAGGGAAGCCGCCTTGATTAAGAATTTCTTGATACAATGCCCGAACCAGAGGTTCCGCAGCGGTGGTCGCCTCAATGGCAACCCGATCTCCTGGAATTATCCTGGCTGAATGATTAACCAGGATTTTTGCAAAGTTTTGAATTCGTTTGTCCATGGATAAGCTCCTTGTCGAAGACCGAGGTATTTATTAATTCTAGCATGAGTGTAATATTGTTTAACAAAAAGTCTTCGAATAATAATGGAAAAATTTTCAAGCTGGTTCAGTGAGAGTGTGAATCCAGCGATGGCTGAAGAAACGAGTTAGACCCAATACAAATTTTACAATTTCATCAGCGAGGACCATTAAGTAAACCCAATAGATAGGCAGATGGAATATAAAGCCCCCCAGAAGTGCCAAAGGTACCCCCACAATCCAGATTACACCTGCATCAATATAGAAAGCGTACAGGGTGTCACCACCGCTCCGCAGAATACCGATTAAGATGATTAAGTTCAATGATCTGATGGGCAAAGAGCAGCTCATAAGGATCAATATCTTTTGAGCATATTCAAGAGTTTCTGGTGATACTTTATATAGTGAAAGAATAGGATTCATAACCAGGAGCATAATGACGGATAGGATGGTTGAGCCTATAGTTCCATAAATGAGAAATTTTTTGCCGTAAGATTTTGCTGTATCTATCTCGCCAGCCCCAATTTGATTTCCGATCATGATTGCGCAAGCATTGCCCAAGCCAATAAATACAACAAATATTAGCCTATCCAAAGATACGGCAATATTATAGGCTGCAATCGATTCTGTCCCGATTCGGGCATATACCACACTGTAAGTGGTCATTCCAAATGACCAGACAATCTCAGTGATGATTACAGGTAGTGTAGTCCGGAAGTATTTTCCTAGGTCTAGACCTCTAAAATCTAATAAGTTTGCTGGTTTGGCTGCGACAGGTAGCTTCTTGCGATAAATTATTATCAGCAGAATCGTAGTTTCAATAATTCGGGCGATAACAGTTGCCAGGGCTGCACCTGAGACGCCCATAGCTGGCAAGCCAAAATTGCCAAAGATCAAGCCGTAATTGAGAATGGAGTTGAGGCTCAGGGCAATTAAACTGACCAGGGTGGGTATTTTAACATTTTCAATGCTTCGCAATACTGCGGAATAACTGTATGTAATTGCAGAGAAAAGATAACCGAAAGCCACAATTTGAAGATAATCCGCACCCAGAACAATTGCTTCTGGATCTCTGGTATAGATACCGATTACCCATTCTGGGTAAAGTATAGCCACCAGAGAAAAGATCAACCCGCCAATCATACTCATCACCAGACTTAATCCCAAAATCTTTTGAATCCGCTGAATATCTTTTTGTCCCCAATATTGGGCGGTAAATATTGCCGATCCGCTGGTGATACCAAAAAAAAGCAATGTTGCCAGAAAAAATACCTGATTCGCTACACCAACTGCAGCAACAGCAGTTTCTCCAAGCTGGCCGATCATCATACTGTCAACCATACCCAGGGACGAAAAAATAAATTGCTGGAGTATGATCGGGCTGGCGAGCGGGATCATGTGGGAAAGGAATTTCTTATCTAATAGTTTTGAACCCATTCGATGTTTCCTTCAGTTTGCCAGGATTAATTCCAGACGCAATTTGATTATTATACTGTTATTTGATACCAGTACCTTATTCTTGGAAGAGAGAAACACTATAAGATTCCTGCAAGAACCTGCTCGGACTTGGCATTACTATAAAGCCAGATTATAATTTTTATGTGGCACAGAAAAAAAATCCCCGGGATTTGTCGATTAATGAACTGCGCAGGCTGTTAATAGAAAAACAGCGATCTGGCAGGCATGAGCGTATTGAACGATATAGAGAGACCGGGCGGGTGGTTCGATTGGTCTCGGATGAAGAAGAAACATCCTGGGAAGATTTGCGCACTTCATCTCCTGTTGGGGACGGCCTTCCTAATCCCGTAGAGGAATCAAAACAAAAAAAGAAACGAGCAACCGATGGGTTTTTATTGACGGTTGAAATCCTGGCGGTCATTGGCTTAGTATTTGTCCTTTTTAATGGACTGGATATTCTTCAGGAACTTAATCGTGAAGTCGCCCTGGCACTTGAACAACCAACTTTAACAGCAACTCCCCTCATAAAAGCAGTTGTCCTGCCTTCTGGACACACTCCTCCGGATTCCCCTGGAGGCAGCCGCCCGAATATCGAAGAAATTCCGGAGCATTTACAACCTGTTGTTCAGTCTTATGGAGAAATTCCAATCCCGACCCAAGGCCCTCAACATGCCATCCGTCTGCAAATCCCCAAACTTAATCAAGATGTGCCTGTGGTGGAAGGGGATGGATGGGAGCAGCTGAAAAAAGGAGTTGGACATCATATCAATTCTGCAAACCCGGGAGAGGTTGGCAATGTTGTGCTGTCAGCCCATAATGATATTCATGGGGAGATATTCAGAGACCTGGATCAATTGGAAGAAGGGGATTTAGTGATCCTGTTTTCAGAACGCCAGAGTTACACTTATGTGGTTGAAGAAGTTTTGATTGTCGAACCGACCCAGGTAGAATTCCTTGAGTCATCCCAGGATTCAAAGACCACCTTGATTTCCTGTTATCCATACCTGGTGGATAATAAACGGATTATTGTAATCGCGAACCTAATTGAGGATTGAGGTGTTTAATGAAATACCTGGCTGTAACTTAATGAGCAGCAAAACGTATAGTGTACAAGGATTATAAATAGAATATCAGCCGGTGTTGGACACTTAATAAAGGGAATAACTCAATCATGACCACAGATAGAATACCTTCACCCTCCTGGAGTACGACAACCAAATTAGTGATTGGACTGACCCTGGTTGCCATATTTGCCGGAATTTTCCTTTATTACCGGTCGACTGTTTCTTTGATGATCCTGGCTTTTATTATTACCTATCTATTTCAACCTATTGTGACATTTTTAAACGAGAGAACCAAAATGTCATGGCGGTTGAGCACCACCCTGGTGTTTTTGTTTTTTATCATCCTGCTAATTGGGTCGCTGACCGGCGCTGGTTTGGCGATTGCCCAACAATTGTCCGGATTGGTAAATGTTTTACAGGAACTTGCAGAGGATCTTCCTACTCTGGCTGATAATCTTACGGTGTATTTGGAGCAATTTGGAGTAGGGGAGCTAATTGATCTGAATGATATCGCAAATCGCCTGTTAGAAACCCTGCAGCCACTTCTGGGTCAGGCTGGATCAATTGCTGGTTCAATTGCTACTGGCGCGGCAGCCAGCATCGGTAGAACCTTTTTTGTTATCCTGGTGTCTTATTTCATCCTGGCAGAATCCAAGCGTATCCAAACACTTTCCGTAGATGAGATCCCTGGATATGGCTATGATATCCGGCGGATGACCAAGCAGCTCAAGCTTATCTGGAATTCTTTTTTCAGGGGCCAGATCATCATATTTATGATGGTGTTTATTGTCTATTTGATAATTTTCACCGCTTTGGGAGTCAGGTATTCCATTGCTCTGGCAGCATTAACCGGTTTGGCTGTTTTCATCCCGTATGTTGGTATCTGGGTTACCTCTATCGTTTTAGTACTGGTTACCTTATTTCAACCGTATAACTACTTTGGGTTGTTATCCTGGCAGTTTGCAATCATGGTGCTTGGTATAACCCTGGCAATCAATTTTACTTTTGATAACTACATTTCTCCCCGATATTTTGGGCGTACGCTGGATATTCATCCGGCAGCAGTGCTCGTAGCTGCCCTGTTTATGGCTGGCCTGCTGGGTGTGGTGGGTATTTTCCTGGCGGCGCCAGTGGTTGCCACAATAAAAATCGTTGGAATTTATGTTTACCGAAAATTATTAGACCTGGATCCCTGGCCTGATCCTGAAGTGGATCCAAAACCAGTGGAATTTCCCTGGTATCGCTTGTCAAGGCAATTGAAATCCTGGATTCAAAATATTCAATCCAGGAATAAAGACAAGAAGAAATAGGATAAAAAAACCCGCTGAATGAGAAAAATCAGCGGGTTTTTTATTTAATGACCTTGGCTTCTGTTAAACAGGGATGCTAACAGGTGAGTAGAGGATCTCCTGAATATTAACAATTTGACGGCGGAGGTTTTTATCCCGATCAAGCAGATCAGTGATTTTATTATGGCCATACATCACGGTTGTATGATCCCGGCCACCCAGTATTTCTCCAATCTTGGGGAGAGATAATTCGCTTTCTTCCCGGAGCATATACATAGCAACCTGCCTGGGAAAAGCTATCCGCTGGCTGCGGTTGTGGCTGAGCAATTCTTCCAGGGAAACTCCAAATTGCTGGGCAATTGTATTGAGAATGTGTTCTGGTTCGATTTCTCTGGACTCTGGCATTAAATCTGCCAGTGCATATTCAACAAGCTGTTCATCAAGAGCCATACCCCGTAGATCTGCATAGGCCATCAAGCGTGTCATCGCCCCTTCTAATTCCCGGATATTGGTCTGGAATCGATGAGCGATATTATCAAGGATTCCTGCAGGAAGTGAATAACCCATTCGATCTGCCTTAGACTGCAGAATTGCTACTCTGGTCTCAAAATCAGGTGACTGAATATCGGCTGCCAATCCCCATTCAAAGCGGGAACGCAGACGTTCTTCCAGAGTGACCATGGCTTTTGGTGGTCGATCAGAAGTCATCACGATTTGTTTATTCTGTCCGTGTAGCGTGTTAAATGTGTGGAAAAATTCTTCCTGGGTAGATTCTTTCCCGGCAATAAATTGAATATCATCAACCAGCAGGACATCGATCCGGCGGTATTTGTCCCGGAAAGCCTGTGTGGTGTGACTGCGAATGGCAGTGATGAGATCATTTG
This sequence comes from uncultured Nitrosomonadaceae bacterium, assembly GCA_964195965.1. Classification (GTDB taxonomy): domain Bacteria; phylum Chloroflexota; class Anaerolineae; order Anaerolineales; family UBA11858; genus B10-G9. The sequence goes on along the minus strand of CAXMRF010000034.1, from coordinate 5,671 downwards.
TAAATTCTTCCGAGGAAACATAGAGCACTTCCATGCCCTGAACCTGGCACATATTCCCGATAGCGTGCAGCAAGTGGGTTTTTCCTAATCCCACACCACCGTAGAGGAAAAGCGGATTGTAGGTCTGAGCAGGTTTTTCAGAAACGGCCAATGAAGCCGCGTGGGCCAAACGATTGCTTGAGCCAACAACAAAGTTATTAAAGTTATACCGGAAATTAATGGAAACTCGTTGAGGAGGAGAGCTTTCTTCTTGCTGGAAATCTGGTCTGGACTCTTCCAGAATTTCCAGTTGGTCTACGGGAGCGGATTTTCTGGCGCCATTGTTCACGATAAAAGTAACATTTATTTGACGATTCATTGTTCCGGTAAGCAGCTTGTTAATAGTGCTCTTTAGACGGCTGTCAAGCCAATCACGGGCATAAGCGTTGTGTACGCCGACTTGAAACTCACCATCGGATACCGAGATTAATTCGGCATCTCGCACCCAGGTATCAAAGGCTGCTTTGGGCATCTCTAATTGCAGTTGTCCAAGCGCAGCTTGCCAAGCTTGCTGTCCTTCCATGTACCCAGTCCTCCTCACCTCTTCCAGAAAAGAAGTATACTAATTCTTCCGGAATCTCCCCTTCCGGAAAAACAAAGACCTGAAATTCCATCAGGTAAATCTATATTATCTCTAAAAAAATTTCAAAATAGGGGAACGCTTCATGTCTTATTTTATCGGATGAATGAAGCTTTAACAATCCCGCCCTCTAAAGAAAAACGAATTCTTAAGGTTTCTTATCTTAAGGAATTGGTTTGTATTAGGCCATCCCTGCTAACCGGTCCTGCAGTAGGGTGAATACCGTTGATTTGGGGTTGCACCGTTAATGACCCCCTACAGATAGGGGTGAGCTCGGAAACATTTCTGGTTATCTTAAAACATTAAAATAATTTCTGGTTCTCAAAAAAGATTTTGTAACACGTCTACTTGAATCTCAGCGGGTTTATAGATATTTTTCTATCCCCAGCTTCCTTTTTCTGCTCTTAATGGAGTGATAGAAAGCTGTTTAAACCCTTAAGAATTCCTTTTTCATTCAGTGGGAATTTGCATTCGGCATGGGAAACATCAGAGCAGATAACTCTATGTTAGAATGTGAAGCATGGAAGATAACCATTCACCTTCAGTCCAATCCGTCCTTCCCATTAGTCTTATACTGGCAGTTCCCGGTTGGATCTGGTTGATTTATTTAGTTACTCAGACAGTGCCGGAGCTTGGAAATCGCTGGATGTTTTTTGTGGCGGTTGTGATCACAATAAGTGGCTCAGCTATGCCTATTATTGCATATTTAAACCGGATTGTTAAACCATTTGGTCCGGCAAATTTTGAAATAATAATCAGGGAAGGAATTATCATCGGGGTTTATGCAGGGATTCTATTATGGTTAAATAAAGGGCAGGTATTAAGCATAAGTTTAGCATTGATTCTGGCCGTTGGTTTGTTCCTTATTGAATTATTAATCAGACTTAGAAACCAAAGTAAATGGCATCCTGAGGATTGAATCCAAAGTGTTCTTATTATGAATGTTTTAAGCCAATTACCATCCGTTGATCAGGTGTTAACCTCCCGGCAAGGCAAACAGCTGGTGGATAAATATGGACATCAACCCACTGTTGAAGCCATCCGTACTATTTTAAATCAAACCCGCCATGATCACCTGGAAAAAGAAAAAAAGCTGCCTGGACTGGAAGAACTTCTGGAGGACGTTGTTTTGCTGCTGGATAAATTATTAAAAACAACTCTCCTCCCTGTAATCAATGCTTCTGGAGTAATTATTCATACAAACCTGGGAAGGGCGCCTTTGAGCAGCCAGGCTTTGGAAGCGACCCAAGCGGTGGCTGGCGGTTATTCAACGCTGGAATTTGATCTGGGTTCGGGTGGACGTGGATCAAGACTCGTTCACGCTGAATCGCAATTTCAACAGCTCCTTGGTGTGGAGTCAGCCCTGGTCGTAAATAATAATGCCGCTGCGGTATTGTTGTGTTTGACCGTATTAACCCAGGGTAAAAAAGTTATAATTTCTCGATCACAGCTGGTGGAAATCGGAGGCGGGTTTCGGATTCCAGATGTCCTGAAACATTCCGGGACGGAACTGGTAGAAGTTGGAACTACCAATAAAGTACACCTTTTTGATTATGAGCAAGCCTATCATGATGAAACCATAGCTGTGATGCGGGCTCATTCGTCGAATTATTCCATTGTCGGATTTACAAGTGAACCTGAGATCGGCGAGATTATCCGCAGCGCCCATGAGGCGGGATTATGGTTCTTTGATGATTTGGGATCCGGGGCGCTGATAGATACCAGCCCTTATGGATTAAAACATGAACCCATGGTTCAGGAATCTCTGTTAGCCGGTGCTGACCTGGTTTGTTTTTCTGGCGACAAATTATTTGGCGGTCCGCAAGCTGGGATTATTGTAGGGAAGAAAGATTTAATTGATCAACTCAAAATTCATCCTCTTGCCCGGGCTATACGGGCGGATAAGATGGCTTTATGCGCTTTATCATCCACGCTGGAACACTATATAAAAGGAGAGGCGCTGTCCTCAGTGCCGGTTTGGAGGATGATCTCTGCGGATATTAAAGAGCTCAAAGCGCGGGCTGAAAATTGGCAGAAAAAACTACAATTGGGTGAGTTGGCGGAATCAAAGTCCATGGTGGGAGGTGGTTCCCTCCCCGGAGAAACCCTGACGACCTGGGTATTGGCCATTGAGGTTGATCACCCCAATAGATTGTTAGATCTCCTTCGCCAGAGCTCTCCCCCGGTAATTGGCCGTGTTGAGGATGATCGAGTTTTATTTGATCCCCGTACTGTGCTCCCTGGCAGTGACTCAGATTTTATCGATGCATTTCAATTAGCTTGGAGAATGTATGAAAAATGATCTTTCTCAAATTATGGAGCGGGAAAATGTCGAGGCCCTCTGGATCATGGGGGCTGCGACCCATAACCCGTCAATGGCCTACTTTACAGGAGACGTACATGTAAGTCAGGCAGATCTGATCCTCAAAAAGGGAAAGGACCCAGTACTTTTCTGTAATTCAATGGAGCGGGAAGAAGCAGCTTCCACTGGACTTGAGGTTGTAAATACCATAAAATTTGAGTTTCTGAAAATTCTGAAAGAATCAAATGGCAATTCGCTTCTAGCCAGCGCAAAACTTCGTCAAATGATGTTTGAAGAAGTAGGGGTAACCCGAGGCCGGGTAGCTGTATATGGGAAGACGGAAATTAGCGGTATATATGGTATTTTAAAATATTTGGAGGGTTTTCTACCTGAGATTGAGTTTTTCGGTGAAGGGTCTCAGTCTATCTTGCTGGAAGCTCAGGCTTCTAAAGACCTTAATGAAATTGAACGAATTCGGGAAATGGGAAAAATAACAACCCACGTAGTGGGAAAAACTGCAGCGTTCCTGCAAGAATGCCAGGTGGGCGCGGATGAGGTTTTACTCAATGCAAATGGAGAACAGTTAACAATTGGAGAAGTGAAGTCCAAGATCAATCTCTGGCTGGCGGAAATGGGCGTAGAAAATCCCCTCGGATGTATTTTTGCTATTGGCAGAGACGCAGGGATTCCTCATAGTGCTGGTAATGCAGAGGATCTGCTTCAACTAGGAAAAACGATCATCTTTGATATTTACCCCCAGGAGGCAGGCGGAGGTTACTTTTTTGATTTTACCCGGACCTGGTGTCTGGGGTATGCACCTGAAGCAGAGACTAAGATCTATGAGGATGTCAAAGCTGTATATAAAACCATTATGGAAGAGTTGCTGATTGATGTTTATGCCCCTACATTCCAGGATCGCACCTGTGAGTTGTTTGAAGCTCAAGGGCATAAAACCATCCGCCAGGACACTCAGTTGCAATCCGGTTATGTGCACAGTTTGGGGCATGGAGTAGGATTAAATATCCATGAAAGACCCTGGTTTAGCAAAGGTGCTAGCCAAGAGGATAAATTGACTGCTGGATCAGTGGTCACCATTGAACCGGGTTTGTATTATCCCGAGAGAGGGATGGGCTGCCGGTTGGAAGACACGGTCTGGGTTCGCCCGGATGGGAAAATGGAAATATTGGCGGAATATTCTTATGACCTGGTATTACCAATGAATAACTGGAAGGCATAATTTCGAGGTGCCGTGATGAATGAAAATCTAAATATTGAAGCCCTGGGACAAAACTTGGAAAACCCGTTGGCGAGGATACTGGGCATTGAATCGTCCTGTGATGAAACCGCTGCCTCTGTTGTGGAAAACGGCCGCGAGATCCTCTCCAATGCAGTCGCATCCCAGGAAGATTTGCATGCCCAATTTGGAGGTATCTTTCCAGAAGTTGCCTCGAGACAACATATTCTCTCTATTTATCCTATTGTAGATCAGGCATTAAAAAAAGCTCATTTAAAGTTATCCGATCTGGATGGGATCGCGGTTACACGTGGACCCGGCTTGCCTGGATCTTTGGTGGTAGGTATTAATATGGCCAAAGGGTTGGCCATTGGAAGTGGACTGCCGTTATTGGGTATCAATCATTTGGAAGGACACCTTTATTCCGCCTGGTTGGGGGAAGAGGGGAAAAAGAAAAAGAAACCGCCTAAATTCCCTCTATTGGCATTAATCGTTTCCGGCGGACATACTGAATTGGTCCTGATGAAAGATCATCTGAAGTATGAACGCCTGGGCGGTACGCTGGATGATGCCGCCGGGGAGGCTTTTGATAAAATTGCCCGCTTGCTTGAGCTGGGTTATCCGGGAGGTCCGGCAATCCAGGAAGCTGCCAAAGAGGGGAGCCCCAAAGCTTTTGATTTCCCCCGGTCCTGGTTGGATGATAGTTTTAGTTTTTCATTCAGTGGCCTGAAAACTGCGGTATTGCGTACGGTTCAGCAGTTGGAAAAACAAAAAAGTCCATTGCCCAAACCTGATCTGGCTGCTAGTTTCCAGGCAGCCGTGGTGGATGTTTTATTTCAGAAAACTCTGCAAGCCGCTGAGGAATTTAATACTAAAGATATTCTAATCGCAGGGGGAGTTTCCGCTAATGAAGCGCTGCGTGAAAAGTTTACTAAACAAAAGAAATACCGTATGCATATCCCGCCGTTATTTTTATGCACGGATAATGCTGCTATGATTGCCGGAGTGGGTTGTTATCGTTTCCATGCCGGCCAACGTGACGATTTGGAAATGGACGCAGCGCCAACCTGGTCGATCTCTGATCTATAAATTTAAATAATATCCATTGCAGCCGGCGATTTTAAATTCCTTAAGGAGGTAGATGATGGCCCCTATTAATAAGGCTTTGAGAGTTATGTGCTTGGGTCAATGGATTTTAATAGGGGGAGCATTAGCGACAGGCATTGCTGCTGTCGGGTTGGGAATTTCTGATAACCCCCCGGGTATTATTTTGCTGATGATTGCAATAACCTGCCTGGTTTGGGCTTGGGTTTGGAATTGGTCTGCCCCCCGAAGATTTTGGATCCTTCTGGGTTCTTCTTTGCTAGCGTTTCCAGTGGGAGTGGTGCTTCATAATCTCTTATATGCTCTGGGTACCCTGGTAAGTGAAATTAGAATAATGGCTAGCCTGCTGGGATTTCTGGAGGTTTTCTTTTTCCTATTGGCAGTAGTGCTGGCTGGACCAGCCGCACTTGTA
>CAXMRF010000033.1:0-22825 GCA_964195965.1 uncultured Nitrosomonadaceae bacterium | reverse complement strand
CTTCCACTTCGGCTTCTTCCACTTCGGCTTCTTCCACTTCGGCTTCTTCCACTTCGGCTTCTTCCACTTCAGCTTCTTCCGCTTCGGCTTCTTCCGCTTCGGCTTCTTCCACTTCGGCTTCTTCCGCTTCGGCTTCTTCCACTTCGGCTTCTTCCACTTCGGCATCTTCCGCTTCGGCTTCTTCTGCTTCAGGTTTTTCTGCTTCGGCTTCTTCTGCTTCAGCTTCTTCCACTTCGGCTTCTTCAGTCTCATCAGTTCCTGACAAAACTTCTTCCAAAGAACCTTCGCCGTTCAGCTCGCCCTGGATCTGCTCAAGGTCAATAGCAGCGTATTCATCAGAGTCAACTTTTTCCAGACTCAAACCGATCCTGTGGCGTTCCATATCCAGGCTGATAACTCGCAAGGCCAGAGTCTCTCCGACACTCACAACTTCAGAAGGATGGCCAACGCGATCCATGCTTAATTCAGAGATGTGGATTAAACCTTCCAGGTCTGTGTTCTCAATCCTGGCAAATGCACCAAAGTCAGTCAGGTTGGTGATGGTGCCCTGGATTAATTGACCTTCCTGGATTTCTTCTGCTTTCTCAATCCAAGGATTATCCTGCAACCTTCTCATGGATAAACCAATCCGGCGTTTTTCTTCATCGATACTGATGACTTCCACTTCGAGCTCCTGGCCAACTTTAACCAGGTCGCTAGGATGGTCCACATGATCCCAAGAAAGTTCTGAAAGATGAACCAGTCCATCTACACCCTGGATATTGACAAAAGCACCAAAATCAGCCAGGCTGCTAACGTAGCCTGTAACATGATCGCCTACTGCCAGATTATCCAGAAGTTGGTCTTTGATGGCTTCTCGGGTTTCACCGATGGCATCCCGTTCGGAAAGGATTAGGCGCTGGCGGGATCGATCAACCTCAATAACTTTGAGGGTAATTTCTTTCCCGATGGCTTCGCTCCAGCGATCTTCCGGTGAACCACTCTCACCCTCTCGGAATACACTTACCAGCGATCCGGGCACAAACCCGCGAAGCTGGCCAACCGGTACCAATAAACCACCTTTGTTATATCCTTCAACAAAAGTAGTAATCACGTCACCGGATTCAAGGCTCTGCTCCACCTTCTCCCAATCCTGTTCTTCCTGAGCCCGGGTGAAAGAAAGTACCACATGACCATTCATATCCTCTGGTTCAAGGACATAAACGAGGATCTCTTCTCCCACCTGGAAGGTTTCCAGGGACCTGGGATTGATTTGTTCCAGTTCTCTACCGGCAATCAATCCGTCGGCTTTCGATTGAACATCAATCAGGATTTCGTTTGAGGTAATGGCGGTAATTACGCCTTTGCGGATATCTCCCTTTTCAGGGATGTTACCCAAGCCCAGACCTTCCTGGGCTAAAAGGGTTTCCATATCCATTAATTCTGCGGGGGCTGAATTAGCGCTCATTTCATCTCCCCCTTGATTGGACTTCATTTCTTCCATAACTTAGGCACGCTCCATATTAGAATGGTGACCATTATACAGTGCAAATATAAACTTGGCAACCTTTGTGGTAAGATAAACGCTGTCAAAAAACATCCCTATATTTATGATGTAATTGACATTTATCGGTATAAAGTAGCTTTTTTCCCGAACAAGGATAATCATGACAGCAATTTACCCTTTTACAGCAGTTGTTGGCCAGGAGCGAATGAAACGAGCCCTGGTCTTAAATGCGGTTAATACCCGGATCGGTGGTGTCCTTATTCGTGGAGAACGCGGCACGGCCAAATCAACAGCTGCCCGCGCATTGGCCGCCTTATTACCCACAGTAGAAACTTTTTCAGATTGCCGTTTTGGCTGCGACCCCACCCGATCATCCACCTGGTGCACAGAATGCCGGGAAAAATCCATTAATAACGACCAGCGCAAGATTGAAATGTTGCCAACCCCATTTGTAAATTTACCCGTCTCTGCGACAGAGGATCGGGTAGTAGGTACACTGGATATTGAAAAAGCGATCCAGAAAGGTGAACGCCATTTTGAGCCGGGCGTTCTGGCTGATGCCAATCGGGGACTCCTTTACATCGATGAAGTAAACCTGTTGGATGACCATGTTGTGGATTTACTTCTTGATTCAGCCGCTATGGGAATGAATATAGTTGAACGAGAGGGAATTTCCTTCAGCCACCCAGCCCGGTTTATCCTGGTTGGTACCATGAATCCAGAAGAAGGCGATCTCCGTCCACAGCTCCTGGATCGTTTTGCTCTCTCTGTGGAAATCCGCGGCATTCGAGAAATCCATGAACGAGTACAGATTATGGAAAATCATCTGGCTTACGAAGAAGATCCAGTTTCTTTCCGGGAGAAATGGCTGCCCAAAGAAAAGGAATTGTCCCAGCAAATTAGCGATGCCAGAAAAATACTGCCCGAAGTTCAGTATTCCTCAAAAAACATGGTCGATATAGCCAATTTGAGCACCTCTCTTCAAGTTGATGGCCATCGATCTGACCTGGTTATCTTAAAAACAGCCCGGGCTCATGCCGCCTTTGAAGGTAGAAAAGCCATCACGGGCAGGGATATTGCCCTGGCAGCAGAACTCGCTTATCCCCACCGCATCAAAAAGGGACCTTTCCAGGAATCAGAAGTCTCAGCAGAAGAACTGGCTGAAAAAATAGAAGAATTAGCTGGCGGTTCAGCGGAAGGAGAAGGGGAAACGGAAGACGGGGCTGAGCAGTCTGGCGGCGAAATGGGCGAGGAAGGGGATAAAAAAAAACTCTAGTAAGTACAGTTACTGATACCCCTCAACTCGAAGTTCCCGCCGATACAGGCACCGGAGAAGTCTTCGAAGGCAGCAGCGCATCCTGGTGGGAAGGTGGTAATCCAGTAAAAATCGGTGACACCATCGATCCTGATAAAATTGATGCGCCCTTAGACCGTAAACACCGCCGCTCAAGCGGACGCAGATCCCAAACCAGAACAGAAACCAGCCGAGGAAGATATATCCAGGCCAGACCAGCCAATGGTAAGCTGTCTGATATTGCCTTTGACGCAACCATCCGTGCTGCAGCGCCATTTCAGAAAGAACGCCAATCCCCTGACAACCAGGTTGCTTTTTCGATCCGTAAACAAGACCTGCAGCGGAAAATCCGTGTTAAACAAACAGCCAATCTAATTCTTTTTGTTGTTGATGCTTCCTGGTCCATGGCGGTTGCGGAAAGAATGAGCGCAGCCAAAGGCGCTGTGCTTTCGCTGCTGACCGATGCATATCAGCGCAGAGACCGGGTTGGAATGATCGTTTTCCAAAAGGATCGCGCCCAGGTTGTTTTACCACCGACAACTTCAGTGGAACTTGCCCGCCGCAGTCTGGCAGACATCCCGATCGGCGGGAAAACACCCCTTTCTGCAGGATTGAATTTGGCATACGAAGTGATCAAACGAGAAGAACTTGCGCATCCCGATATTCAAACCTTGATGATCTTGCTCACAGACGGTGTTGGCAACGTATCCATATCCCGAATGCCTCCCCAGGAAGAAGCTTATAAAATAGCCGAAAAATTCGCCAGGGACGAGATACCCAGCGTAGTTATCAATATGGAGCACAAGGAATTTGATAAAGGCCTGGCAAATGAAGTAGCTGAACATCTCAATGCCTCCTATTACAGTCTTTCTGAATTACAGGCAGATATACTCCTGCAAGCCGTTAAAGAAGAAATTGGCTTATAACATAACAGCATCGGGTAGATAATAGGAGAGTTAGTACTTTCTGTTATCATTGGGTACATGATTCCAATTTCGTTATCCATGGAAGGTTTCTTGTCATATAAAGAGCGGGTGGAGATCAATTTCACCGGCTTTGATTTGGCCTGCATCACAGGGGAAAACGGGGCAGGAAAATCCTCCATCCTGGATGGAATCACCTGGGCATTATTTAGTAGAGCCAGAAAACACGACGAGTCTGTCATAAACCTGGAATCAGAACTTGCTGAAGTTAGTTTTATCTTCAATTATGAAGGTAATCAATTTAAAATTATTCGCACCAATCCCAGGGGGAAATCCAAACAAGTTGAGTTATATATCCAGGAGGAAGGCAAGAAAGACCCTTCCTCCTGGAAACCGCTCACTGAACGAACTATCAGAGAAACCGATCAAACGATTATCGAGATTTTGCGCCTTGATTACGAATCTTTCGTTAACGCATCCTTCCTGCTCCAGGGAGAGGCAGATCAATTTACACAGCAGAACCCATCCGCCCGAAAAAGAATTCTCTCTCAAATCCTGGGATTGGAAATATGGGAAACACATCGAAAGTCAGCCAATAAAAAACGCAGGCTATCTGAGGGAGAGCTTCACCAGCTGGATGGACGCATCACAGAAATCATCGCTGAGCTGGCAGAGGAAGAAGAACGAAAAAAACAGCTGCTAAACCTGGAAGAAAATTTGGTACAGGCCCAGAATGACAGCAAAGCTATTGAAAATCAACTCGCTGACTTACAAACCCTTTTAGCCTCATTTGATGAACAAAAAAAGATGGTCGATACTGCAACCAGTCAAGTAAATGGAAAAGAAAATAAATTAATCCAAGCCGAAAATAAACTAGAATTGCGGGAAGAAGAACAATCAGGTTATCAGGAAATATTGGCGCAGGCTGAGAAAATCCACAAAACATTTCAGGAATGGGAAACCGCCCAGAAATCTCTAGCGGATTGGGAAAAGATCGCCGAGAAATTCCGGGAAAGCGAAATAAAGAGGCAGGAACCGCTTCTACAGATAGCTGCTGAGAAAGCACGGCTGATGCAAGAGCAAAGCTCTCTTGAAATTATCCATCAGGAATTATTAATAAACCAGAAGGAGCTTCCCCTGCTCAGGAAGCAAATGGCTCAGCGAAACGAAGGAGTAAAAGCAGCAGAAACTGCAATTGAGAATCGAGACCAGCAGAAAAAAACCCTGGAAACTGCCCGCCAGGAACAAGCAGATGCAAAGGCTGAAAACCCACGGCTGTTTAAAGAAATGAAAGACCTGGAAAAAAGAATCACTGAACTGGACAGCACCGAGGGCGCATTGTGTTCCTTGTGTGGACAGGAACTCTCCCTTAAAGACAGGGAATCTTTGATTCAAAGCCTCAAAGAACAGGGAAAAGATTTTGGGGATCGCTACCGGAAAAATCAAATCACTTTAAAGAAAGCAGATGCAGTTGTTAAAGATTTACAACTGCAGATTACTGAACTAAGTCTGGCTGAAAACACACTTCGTGTTATTCAGCAGGAAATTGATCAAATTGAAAACAAAATTTCATCTCTGGGGGACCAAGAAAACAACTGGAAAGAAACTCATCAGCATACCCTCGAAACGATTCGCGAAACACTGGAGAGTGAAGTTTATGCGGAAGAGGCCCGCCAAGAGCTCTCTATACTTAACAACGATCTCAAAGATATCGGATATGACGCCGAAGAACATGATCGTGTCCGGGAATTAAGCAGCCGGGGTTTAGTTATTCAGGAGCAAAAAGCTGACCTCGACAAAGCTGAATCCGCATTGAAACTGCTCAACAGGGAAATACAAGAACTCATTGCCGAGATCAAACTCGATCAGAAAGACCTGGAAAAACAGAAAAATGATTTAGATCGGGCAAAAAAAACCCTGGAAGAAAACCGGAAAAATGCTCCAGATACCCGTTCAACAGAGGCAAAGGTACTTGAACTCAAGGAAAAAGAAAAGGTCCTTCAACGGGATGTAGGCGCTGCCCAGCAAAAAGTCGCTGTTCTTGAAACCCAAAAAACCCGTCAATTGGATTTTGAAAATCAACGCCAAGAACTCTCCCACAAAGTCAAACAGTATCAACAGCTGGAATCTGCTTTTGGCAAGGATGGCGTTCCTGCTTTGCTCATCGAACAGGCGCTGCCCAACATTGAAGCCAAAGCCAATCAAATCCTTGAGAAACTAAGCGGTGGCAGTATGTCCATTCGTTTTCTTACGCAGCGGGAATATAAAGATTCAAATCGCGAGGACCTGAAAGAAACCCTTGATATCCAGATTAGAGATCAGGCTGGTTTTCGGGATTATGAACTTTATTCCGGTGGAGAATCCTTTCGGATAAATTTCGCCATTCGATTGGCTTTGTCCCATGTCCTGGCTAAACGCGCAGGCGCGAGATTACAAACGCTGGTTGTGGATGAGGGTTTCGGCAGCCAGGACACTGTTGGCAGACAGAGGCTGATAGAAGCCATTAATCTCGTTCAGAATGATTTCGAGAAGATCCTGATTATCACCCATGTAGAACAAATTAAGGATGCCTTTGCAACTCAACTTTTGGTTGAAAAAACTTCCCGTGGCTCCCAGGTAACTTTGGTATAATTTCACGCTGACACCGACTCTGGAAAGATGCAGTGGTCTTTGTGAATAAATCTATAAATAAGCTTTTGTTGGTTTTAGGCCCAAGGAGAATAATATGGCCGAGGTGAAATATATTACTGAAGATGTTTTTGAAGCAGAAGTACTGCAGTCTGATCTGCCGGTGCTGGTCGATTTTACGGCGGCCTGGTGTGGCCCATGTAAAATGGTCTCTCCTCTGGTGGAGGAACTAGCCGGGGACTGGGAAGGAAAAGCCCGAGTTTTCAAAATGGACGTTGATGCTAATCAAGCGATGCCTATCCAGTATGGTGTGATGGGAATTCCAGCTTTATTGCTTTTTGTAAATGGGGATGTTGCCGCCAGGGTAGCCGGTTATAAACCGAAAAAACAGCTACTTAAGGCTTTTGAGCCACATCTTTAGATTAAATAAAAAAGCTCCCGGAGTTATTAAACTCCGGGAGCTTTTTTTTCTTATAATCCAGCAGCTTTTATCATCTCTGCCGCACGGTCTGTATTTTCCCACGATAATTCTAAATCATCTCGACCGAAATGGCCGTAGGCTGCCAGTTTTTGATAAATCGGACGGCGCAGGTCCAAGTCTCGAATGATTGCACCGGGTCGAAGGTCGAAAAATTCCTTCACCAATTCAATGATCTTATCATCAGGTATATTTCCCGTGCCAAATGTTTCCACATTCACACTGAGTGGATGGGCAACGCCAATAGCATAAGATACCTGAATTTCACACTGGTCAGCCAATCCTGCTGCAACAACATTCTTAGCCACCCATCGAGCTGCATACGCCCCGGAACGGTCTACTTTCGTGGGGTCTTTGCCGGAAAAAGCCCCTCCGCCATGTCGTCCCATACCGCCATAAGTATCAACAATAATTTTCCTGCCGGTTAATCCCGCATCCCCCAGCGGACCGCCAGTAACAAATCGACCTGTAGGATTCACAAATATCTTCATCTGGTCGTCTACCATATCTTCCGGCAGAACAGGCTGAATTACATGTTTGATGATCTCTTTCCGGATTTCTTCCTGAGAAATATCAGGCGCATGTTGTGTGCTGATTAAGGCAGTATCAACCCGGACTGGTTTTCCATATTGATATTCAATGGTCACCTGGCTTTTTCCGTCGGGCCGGACCCAATCCAGGGTGCCATTTTTTCGAACTTCTGCAAGTCGGCGGGATAGTTTGTGAGCCAGGTAAATCGGGGTGGGCATTAATACGGGTGTTTCGTTACAGGCATAACCAAACATCATGCCCTGATCACCCGCGCCAATTGATTCAATTTCGGCTTCAGTCACTTCCCCTGATTTTGATTCCAGGGCCTGGTCCACACCCTGCGCAATATCACTGGATTGTTGCGAGATAGCTACCAGAACGCCACAGGTCTGGCCATCAAAACCTTTCTTAGCCCGGTCATAACCTATCCCGGTGACAACATCTCTGGCCAGTTTGTCATAATTAATATCAGCTCCCGTGGTGATCTCACCCAACAGCATCACAAAACCTGTTTTGGTGGCCGTTTCACAGGCAACCCGTGACCTCGGATCTTGGGCTATACAGGCGTCAAGAACCGCATCACTAATCTGATCACACATCTTGTCTGGATGGCCTTCTGTCACAGACTCAGATGTAAATAATACACTCGGTAATTTATTTAACGAACTGGTCATCATACCTCCTGAGTTAACTTCTTTCCTTTTAACGAAAAATGCCCCTTCAATTCTGCAGGAAAGGGCATCAACTCACCAGTACCCTCTCATCTTCCAGAATCCACATGCCGGAGTTGGCACCGTCTGCAGCGCGATGCGCTGCCCGGTTGCCGAGGTTTCACAGGGCCGTTCCCTCCACCTCTCTGGATAAGAGTGCCGTAAAAGGCATATCTATTTATACCGGGCATGATAACACGGTCATTTATAGCTGTCAATTAACCTTTTTCCTGAACAACAGGGAAATAAATTTATCTGCTCACCGGGCAGATCGACAGGGGTTTTCATATAGCTGGAATATAGGTTTCATTGTATACTTACTGTACACAAATACGGCTATTACGGAAATAACAACATAGGAAATTATTTATGAAGATTTCTGTCCTGCAAGAAAACCTTGCCCACGGGTTAAGCATAGTCTCCCGGGCTGTCTCCCCCCGCAGCACCCTGCCAGTTTTATCCAATGTATTAGTTGCAACAGATGATGGGCGTTTGCGCCTCTCTGCAACCAATCTGGAACTGGGTATTACCTGTTGGATTGGAGCCAAAATTGAAGATGAAGGTTCCACAACTGTACCTGCAAGGACATTTACGGACCTTGTGAGCACAATCCCCCCGGCTAAAACAGACATTACCCTGAACGAGCCCACCCAGACTCTAAATATCAAAAGCGGGTCTCTCAATACTGATATCAAGTGCATAGATGCCCAAGAGTTTCCCCCAATGCCTTCTCTGGATTTGGAGACAGGTATTGAAATTAATGTTTCTGATTTTAAAGAAATGATCAAACAGGTAGTTTTTGCTGCCTCCCATGATGAGGCCCGGCCAATTTTGACTGGCGTGTTATTAACCATAGAAGGCAATACGCTGACACTGGCAGCCGCTGATGGTTTCCGATTGTCTGTCCGGACTGCCCAACTATCCTCCTCAGTTCCAACGCCGGTGAAAGCAGTTATCCCTGCTAGGGCTCTTAGTGAGCTCGCCCGGATCAGCAACGACGGAAGCGAAATGATAACCATGGCTCTTCCACCTGATAGGGGACAGGTGATTTTCCGAACAAAAGATATTGAATTGATCTCTCAATTAATTGAAGGCACCTTCCCGGATTATCAGCAGATAATACCCAAGGAACATACATCTCGAACTATTCTTTCAACCCCCTCTTTCTTGAAGTCCTGCAAACAAGCAGAGATATTTGCCAGGGAAGGATCCTTGATTGCCCAGGTCAATATCAGGCCGGGCGCAGAAGAAAACTCTCCTGGCGAAGTAGAAATTTCTGGCCAGTCCGAAGAAACCGGTTCCAGCCAGGCAGTAATGGACGCCACTATTGACGGAGATGCCATCATCATCGCATTTAATGTTCGCTACTTACGGGAAGTCCTTGATGTGATCCAATCTCCAACTGTTGCCCTCGAAACTTCAAAATCTACTAGTCCGGGTGTCATCCGCCCTGTTGGCGACGAGAATTTTTTACACGTGATCATGCCCATGCATCTGGGCAACTAAACACCCCGTTACACTAACGCTTTGTCTTTTTAATAACCCCGGTTTCCCCTAAAGGATCCGGGGTTCTGATTTAAATGAATTTTTTAAGGTTCCCCGGCCAATTTTTTAATGTTGCTGCCAATAGATCTCCCAATATAGTAGTAAAATGCAGGGTAAGACTTATCAGTTTACAGGAGGGAAAATGGAAAAGTTTGTTGCGGTTGCCGGAAATATTGGCGTGGGGAAAACTACCTTAGTACAGAAACTTTGCGACAACCTTAACTGGACTCCTTTTTTTGAACCCGAGAGCGAAAACCCCTATTTACCAGATTTTTATAAAAATATGCAAACCTGGGCCTTTCACAGCCAGATCTTTTTCCTGGCCAGACGACTTAGAGCCCACAAGAATCTCTGCACACACCCCGGTTCTGTCATCCAGGACCGCAGTGTTTATGAGGATGCAAAAATCTTTGCCCATAATCTTTATCAACAGGGGCAAATGGGGGAAAGGGATTATCAGACTTACCAGGAGCTCTACCAGGCCCTGGTGGAATTTCTGCCACCTCCCGACCTGGTACTCTATATTAAGGCATCCGTGGATACCCTTAAACAGCGCATCAAGCAGCGCGGCAGGGATTACGAGGAAGAAATTGACCCTACTTATCTAGCCCAGCTCAATAAGCTTTATGATCAATGGATTGATAATTTTAATTTATGCCCTGTTTTGACCATCCCGGGTGATGATCTGGATTTTGTCGCCAATAACGGGCACCTGGATCTCATCGTTAAGAAAGTGGAAGAAAAACTAACGGGGAAGGATATAGTGGTATTTACCGAAAGCGAGATGAATGGCAGTTAAATCGGATTAAATTATGGGCTTTTCCCCGGTTAAAATCAAAAGCCGCCAGCTGGATACCAGCTGGCGGCTTTTATTTATCAATCTTCTGATCTATTACACTACACCATAGGCTAACATGGCCTTGGCAACTTTCAGGAAGCCGGCTACATTGGCACCCACTACATAGTTCCCAGGATCGCCGTAATCTTCTGCGGCATCCAGAGCAGTCTTGTGAATGCTCTTCATAATGCCATGGAGCTTCTCGTCCACTTCTTCACGTGACCATACCAGGCGGGCACTGTTCTGGCTCATTTCCAGCCCAGAAGTAGCCACTCCACCTGCATTGGCCGCTTTTCCAGGGCCATACATTATTTTGTTGTCCTGGAAAATATCTACTGCTTCCTGGGTGGAAGGCATATTGGCACCCTCAGAAACACAAACACAACCATTGTCCACCAGGGACTGAGCATGATCGGCGTTGATTTCATTCTGGGTGGCTGACGGGAATGCCAGCTCTGCTTTGATGCCCTCTTTCTTAACAACATCCCAAACGCTCAGGTCGGGGAAATAGGGCACATCATAGGCTTCGGCATATTCTTTGATGCGTCCCCTGCGAATGTTTTTCAACTCCATCAAATATTGCAGTTTGTCTCTGTCAATGCCGCCCTCATCAATAATGGTGCCGCTGGAATCTGAAAGGGAAATGGGTTTAGCGCCCAAATCGAGCAGTTTTTCAATGGTGTATTGGGCAACATTGCCGGATCCACTAACAATGGCCGCTCTGTCACTCATAACCTGATCGCGAACTTTCAACATTTCTCCGGCAAAATAAACCGAGCCGTAGCCAGTTGCTTCAGGTCTGATCAAGCTCCCACCGTACTCCATCCCTTTTCCAGTCAAAATACCAGTATGTTCATTGCGGATTTTTTTGTAATAACCGTAAAGATAGCCAATTTCTCGGCCGCCCACGCCGATATCTCCAGCAGGAACATCTGTGTCTGGACCGATATGCCGATAAAGTTCGCGCATAAAGGCGTAACAGAAACTCATCACTTCCCGATCTGTTTTACCTTTGGGGTCAAAATCTGAACCACCTTTTCCGCCGCCCATGGGCAGCGTAGTCAGGGAATTTTTAAAGATCTGTTCAAAACCCAGGAATTTAATGATGCCCAAATTAACAGAAGGATGGAAACGAAGACCACCTTTGTATGGACCAATCGCATTATTAAATTGAACCCTGAATCCCCGATTTACATGAACCTCTCCATCATCGTCCATCCAGGGAACTCGGAACATTACAACACGATCTGGTTCCACAATTCGTTCATAAATTTTAGCCTGAACAAATTCCGGATGTTTCTCAACGGTTGGTTGAAGTGTATTTAAAACTTCTTCAACCGCCTGATGAAATTCCGGTTGGGCGGGGTCTTTCTCCTTCGTTTTAGCAATCACATCTTGAATTAGGGACACATTTACCTCCTTGAAACAATACAACCACTTAATAAAGCATGCTGCCTGTTTTTCCTCCAAAGCCTATATCATACAATCTTGGTAATTTTTCGGTATCTCTAAACCCCTTTTATGTGATGAATGTCAGTTCGATTCAGTAAAAAAGCAACCAACCTTTTAGCAAAATTTACTTATTATCCAATTCTTTTTTCAAGGCAATACCTAATTTCTTTATACCTTCCACAATTACTTCCGGTGGTGCATAGGAAAAATTCAAGCGCATAGCATGATTTCCACCATCCGCATTCGGGTAAAAATTGATACCGGGGACATAAGCCACTTTTTCCTTCAATGCTACTTCACGAAGAAAAACGTCTGTATCTATCGATTCCGGCACACGCGCCCACAGGAACAACCCTCCTTCTGGATCGGTCCACTTGCATTCATCCGGCCAGAATTCAGTCATGGCATCAAGCATAGTATCCCGGCGCTTTTTATAAACTTCGCGGATTTCATTTATGTGCGGCTTTAGTATTCCTCTTTGGCAAATGTCGTTGGCAACGTATTGAACAAAGGTGCCGGTATGCAAATCACAACCTTGTTTGGCCTGAATTAATCTCTTCATTAATACTTCAGAGGCTACAATCCAACCCAGGCGCAAACCAGGGGCCAATGTTTTAGAGAATGTGCCCAGGTAGATTGTCCTTTCTGGAATCAAAGTACAGATTGGGGGTAAATTTTCACCTTCATAGCGCAGCTGTCCATATGGATCATCTTCTACAACTGCGATATCCAGTTTGGTGGCAATTTCTGCCAGCTGAATTCTGCGTTCTAACGGCAAAGTTGTGCCGGCGGGGTTGTGAAAATTAGGCAGTACATAAATAAACGCCGGCGGTCGTCCGCTATCCTGGAGCGCTTTTTCATAGGCACGCTCAATTTCATCAACGACCAGACCATATTCGTCCACTCGCATGGTGTGGAATTTTGCCTGATACGCTCTCCAGGCCTGAATAGCTCCCAGATACGTGGGGCGTCCAGACAATATAAAAGTTCCAGGATCGATGAAAATGCGGCCAATCAAATCCAGAGCCTGCTGCGAACCATTGGTTAGCAAAACGTTCTCCGGACGAGCAGGAATCCCATATTGATGCATGGAATCTGCAAGAAATTCCTTTAAAGGATAATAACCCTCGGTTGAACTATATTGGAGGGCATCTTTCCCTTTTTCTCTAATAACATTGGAACAAGCTATATCAACTTCCTTTAGCGGAAAAACTTCTGGAGCAGGCAGCCCACCCGCAAAGGAAATGATTTCAGGGTCCTGGGTTATCTTTAACAGCTCCCTGATCGCTGAGCTTTTCATATTTTTAGTTCGTTCAGCTAAGTGTGATTCCCAATCGAGGACAGGTATTTCACGATTCAAGTCGTGGTTTATTTCCATAAACTTCCCTCCCTTACAGAATCTAATAGTATTTGGCGGACACAGCCTTTAATAAACTTTGTGTTCCTCTTATTTTCGATAAAAAAAGCCTGCTTCGATTTTCTTCCCTCGAAACAGGCCTGTTTCCTTAGGCAGGTTCAAATAACAATTGCAACAGAGCTAACAACCTGATCATAAGATCAGGCTGTTTAAAAGGCCGTTTAGCCATAAATTTTATTCTTTCCATCAAATTTTTCCTGAGAGGCTTTCCTGCAATCAGAACAGGCCTCTACCTGGTGCAATTCAACAGTTTTTGAACCAAATGTTCTATACCCGCATTTTACACCAGAGTTTTTATTAATCAACGTGAGATATATCACACTTCCTTTGAAGCGCTCTGGAAAATATTTATACTCTCGATATGAAAGGTTTGCGGGAACATATCAATCGGGGTAGATTCAAGCAGAGAGTATCCCTGTTTGATTAACCTGGCTGCGTCCCGCGCTAAAGTTGCAGGGTCACAAGAGATATAAACAATCAGACCCGGATTTAGAATAACCACACTATCCAGGACTGTTTTTGTTATCCCCGCCCGGGGAGGATCCAATAAAATGATGTCTGGTGACAGATCAAGAAAAGGCAGCACTTCCTCTGCGGGTGAATTATAAAATTCCACGTTGTCAAAACCTGACAGATTATAGTAAAAGTCTTCTCCGGCTTTAAGATCTGATTCAATGCCAATAACTTTGGCCACCCTCGGAGCAATAAAAGCGGAGAATAAACCCACCCCGCAATAAATATCCAGAAAGATTGTATCCGCTTCCAAGGGCAACCGATCTAATAAAAAATCAACCAACAAACCTGCCGTCCCGGTATTCACCCGGAAGAAAGATCCCGCAGAAACTACAAAGGGAAACTCGTTTACAGGTATGATTGTGAAATCATCCCCCGCCAACACAATTTCACCTCCGGGCCCCTGGTGAACAGCGGAAAGAGGTACATCAACGGTAAATTCTATCGGTTTAGGATCGCTGCTCTGGAGAACAACCAGGGTGTCATGCCCCTCTTCTCCGGAGCGAAGGCTGATCCGATCCAATCCCGGGATATATTCCAGACTGAAAGCAGGCCAAATCTGATTCAGGCTTTCCTCTGGTAAATGACACTCTTGAATAGGAATAAGTTGTTTAGAGCGATGTTTCAAAAAACCAGGTTCTCCATTTTCAGAGATGTGAAATTGGATATGGTTTCTATAGTGCCAGTCATCAAGGGATGGAATGATTTCTTGAACGGGAGGATCGGGTATTTTACCAATCCTTTCCAATTGATCGATCAATATAGATTGTTTAATTTTAATCTGTTCCGGATAGGGTAGATGTTGATAATGGCAGCCCCCACAATCACCGTAATGAGTACAGCGCGGCTGAATCCGCTTGGGGGAAGGAGAAACTATTTCCAGGATTTCACCCCTGGCATATCGTTCCTTATCCTCAACCAGGCGAATCCGGATCTTTTCATCCGGGAGCGCAAAAGGGATAAAAACTGCCCGACCATCAGGTAGTCGGGCAAGGGCATCTCCACCATAGACCAACGCGGTGGGGATAACTTCATATTCGTCAGTAAAATTCATTTTTATCAGGACCGTTTTTCAACTTATTAAAACTGCTGTTTAATCAAAACTAGGATGCTGCTGATCAGGACGGACAGGTATAAATAAATTTGAACAAAGTATCAAAAGGCGGTGTACAGTAGAGATTCAAATAATCAAAAGCAATCAAACCAACCACAATTAAGAAAATGATCACTACAACACAACCAATGCCAGCCCATAACCAGGTCCGTCCTTTCTTTTCCTCTGTGACCTGGGCCTGGCTTAACTTTTCCTCAGCTTGCCTGCTTTTCCGTGGTTTTGTCGGTGTCGGTGATTCTTTTCTTACTTCGGCGGGTTTTGTAGTTACTGCAGTTACTTCCGGGTCCTTGAATGTGTCCGGCCGCGGGGCAACCAGGGTCTCTTCGGGATCCATGTCTGCCTGGTAGGTCATATAAATGGCATCTCCGAGCATGATTGTATCTCCGGATTTAAGGAGATACTTTTCTCCAACTTTTTTCTTGTCTACGAAGGTTCCATTTGTCGATCCCAAATCTTTTATCATATAGCCCTCTTCCGCCTTGGTCAGAATAGCATGCGACCTGGAAATTTCAGCGATATTGAGAACTACTCCGTGTTCATCACCACGGCCTATGATTATTTCATCCCCCTCCAAAGGATATACTTCTCCTTTGTTAAAGCCCTTAATTATCGTAAGTCGATAGTTTTTATATCCCATGAGAGTCCTCCTGATGATGATTCCTCAACTATTTTTAAGTCTATCGGTTTTTATCTGCCGTGTCAAATGAGATTTTCAAGAAATTTTTCATTTATGGATCAATAGAGAAATCATTCTTCATCCGACATAGGATTTGTCTGAATCCAGTCTGCCCCCAGGATTATGACAATGTCCGCGGTACTCTCGGGATCTGCCCGATAAAAGAGCCTATTTTGAGTATAGTCCATAATATTCAAAATTGATTGAATCGTATACGGATTTCCAGAATAATCGTAAATATAGGTTTGGTCCTTGAATTTTTCAGCATTACCGACTTCGGTAATATTAACGCCGTTTTGGATCAGGAAGTCAGCTGTTTCTCCAGCCAAACCTGGAGATGAAGTGGCATTAAAAATTGCCACCCTGGCGTTTTCTTCCAGGATAAATTCTTCCGCGGTGACCTCCCGGGTGGGTTCTGGCATTGGTGTAGCGCTAATGTCCTGCATTTCACTCCAGACCTTTCTGATTTGAGTAATATCAGGGAAAAGAACGTATTGATCCCTGTCATTAAAGCCTGCTTCAACCATGGGCTCTTTTATCACTTGAGTCTGAAGGCTCTGTGGGTTAATGTCCCTGACTGCCCAGGCCAGCGTGATAAGCTGGTTAAGGGTCAGATTTGTCTCTACATGTGTTGAAAGATCACGATATAACCCGGGCAAATTGGGAACCAATACAGGCAATATATCATAGGAAAAAATCTTTTTCTGTAAACCCACCAGGACCTGCTGCTGTCGTTTCGTCCGACCAAAATCCCCTTCCAGTGTATCCCGGGTACGAACGTATCCCAGGGCCAGGTTGCCAGGCAGGACCTGTTTCCCCGGATACAACCTTTTCATATCCCCTTCCATTTCGGCATTTGGCCAGACCAGGATTATTTCGGGGACATCCACCAGGACACCTTTCACAGCATCTACCAGAACCACAAAAGCTTCAAAGTCCACCTGGACATAATAATCGATCTGAACCCCGAGCAGGTTCCCGGCCGTTTCCATCAATATGCCCGGGCCACCGCTAGGATAACCATAGGCTTCACCTAATGAAAAAGCCTGGTTAATTTTATATGGTCCGTATTCGGGTACTTCAACCCAGGTATCCCGAGGAATGGATAATAGCCCAGCTTTTTGTTCTGCAGCATCCAAAAAAGCAACCAGGATAGTATCTGTTAAACCCGGACCTGTATCGTATTCCCAATCTCTCTTATCCAGTCCCGTCAACAGGAAATATATTGTCTGATCAAGATCAAGATTGACAAAACCCGGGCGGCTGGCATCAACCTGCAGCAACCGGCCATTGTCCAGAGTTGGCTGTGCGAGACCCACAGCTGGGTTCGTTGCACCAAAACCTTCCTCAGGCGTTGTTGGAAGATCGGTTTTTTCCTTGCGTGAACAGAAGGCCAGCAGCATTGTAAAAACAGCAGAGAGAAGAAACGCTGCCCACAAAACTCGCCGGATCGTATCGGGAGATTTCTTGTTATTGTTTGGGTATGCTTGCATATCTTTTAAAAGAACCCTTTTCTTTCCCTTATACCAGACTATAATAGCTGTCGATTACTGGTTAGGGTCTGGTCGGGATTATATCACGCTCCAGGCAGGTCCAATTTATCTTTACATGAACCGTTCGGATAAGAAAATTCAAATCCGGGTTCAAATACTATAAGAAAAATGTCATTAATTACTGCTCTTAATTTATCGAAATCTTATGGGTCCATTGATATATTCAGCGGGCTAAATTTAACCATCCCCCCTCGAGGAAGAATCGCCCTGGTTGGCGAAAACGGGATTGGAAAAACTACGTTATTAAATCTCCTGGCTGACCTCGAATCACCATCGGAAGGAAAAATACAACGGCCAAGCCAATTTAAAATTGGTTATTTACCGCAGAAAAGTTCTTTATCATCAGATAAAACCCTCTGGGACGAAACACTTACTGCCGTTGCTGAATTAATCAAACTGGAGACGGACTTAAAGAAAATAGAGGAAAAAATGAGCCTGTCAGGAGAGGCATCGGAAGATCTGGTCTCTCGATACGGCGTTCTTCAGGTTGAATTTGAAAACCTGGGTGGTTATACCTACGAAACTCGTGTTCAGCAAGTCCTGGCCGGTTTGGGTTTCACACCCCAGGATTTTGACATGCCCGTCAATCACCTTTCTGGAGGACAGAAGACCCGGGCGCTTCTCAGTCAACTTTTGCTTGCTCCCACTGATTTATTGATCTTTGATGAGCCCACCAACCACCTGGATATTGAAGCCATTCAATGGCTGGAAGGTTACTTAAAAAATTACGTCGGGGCAGTTTTATTGGTTTCCCATGACCGTTATTTTATTGATCAAGTTTGTGATCATATCTGGGAAATGAGCCGGGGTGGATTTGAAACCTACCGGGGAAATTACAGCGCCTATCTGAAGCAGCGCCACGCACGCTGGGAAAGGCATCAGGAAATGTTTGACGCTGAAAAAGCTCGGTTAGTAAATGAGCTCGACTATGTGAAGAGAAATATCGCTGGGCAAAATACTAACCAGGCCAAGGGAAAATTACGCCGCTTAAGTCGCCGAATTCAAGCCATTGAACAGGTAGGCCTCCAGGCCATTCAAGGAAAAACCTGGGCAAAGATAAGCCAGGAGGTTCATACGACCACCAGCCCGATGAACCCTCAGGAAGCCCATCGGAGAATATCTTCTCTAAAAAATCCATCCAAAAAGCCAGAAATGGTATTTATGAGTTTTCAAACCCGAAAAAGAGGTGGTGACCTGGTTCTAAGAACGACTGCTCTGGACATTGGTTATCAAGACGGTGAGAAAGCCCTGTTTTCCGCCCCGGAGATTACTTTGCTACGGGGAGAATGCGCTGCCTTGATCGGTCCAAATGGCGCAGGGAAAACCACGTTTCTAAAAACAATCCTGGGGCAAATACCTGCTTTATCAGGCCAAGTAAAAATGGGCGCCAATCTAGACGTTGGCTATTTTACTCAGGCCCACCAGGATCTTATTGAAGAGAATACCGTCCTGGAAGAAATTGACCGGGTGGGCAACTTTCAATCAGACCGTGCCGCGAGGGGTTACCTGGGATCTTATCTGTTCTCAGGAGATGAAGTATATAAAAAAATAAGTGTGCTCTCTGGAGGCGAGAGAGGCAGATTGGCACTGGCAAAGCTGTCTTTATCCAACGCTAATTTGTTGCTCCTTGACGAACCAACCAATCACCTGGACATCCCTTCCCAGGAGACTCTCCAGGCTGTATTGTCAACTTATCCGGGCACAATCTTGTTGGTCTCCCATGATCGCTACCTGATTAACGCCCTGGCAAGTCAAATCTGGGAAATAAATATTCAAGAAGAAAACTTAAGCGTCTTCGAGGGAAATTATCAATCATACCAGGCCAGTTTACGGGAAGACGATCTCTCAATTGACTCCCCAGAGATCCAGGAAGCAGAAACTACAGAAAATTACAAAGGGAAAAAATCTGCTAAAAACCGCGCTCAAGCTGATGACCGAAAACGGGCCGCTCGTTTAACAGTTGTTGAAAATCGGATCACTGAATTAGAGGGTCTGCTTAAAGATCTGGGGAAAATATTGGCAGATCCCCCTGATGACCCGGGCGAAGTTGCCAGACTGGGACATAATTACAGGGAGGCGGAAATCGAATTGGAAGGTTTACTTCAAGAGTGGGAATCACTACACAAGGAATAGACCCAATTTCCATAATGTTTTTCGTTTAGCTTTAACCCTTTTAGGTCTCTCCGGATAGGAACTTGATGAACCAGACCTAGCAGTCCGTTGGTTGATTGGAATACTCACTCAGGAATAATAACCGGCAAAATTGTCAGGTCCAAACTATCCAGATAAAACCCATCCAGAGGCGCCCAGCAGGGTATTTGATAAACAGGATTATTGACCACCAGTGTTTCCCCATCCTCCCCAAGGCCGATAACTTCAACAGTAGTAAACGGTCTCAGGGAACTTACAATCTCCGTGTTATTTTCGGGATTTTTCAGACATCGGAGTGATTCCTTTACAGTAGCTTCGATTATTGGAAACTCAATCTGAATCAAATTGCACCAGGGAGAAATAGGGAAAATTTTCGGAAAGCAGACCTCAGCAGGAGCCTCGGAATCATAGGCTTCTGGACATTCACCATTTGCGGATAATGGTTGGCAAACAGACTGTTCAGGAGAATAAAAATACCCGGGGGGACAATTGCTTTCCAGGATATACTCGGTCCCAACACAGCAACCTGCTTCCTGATTCGCGCTAAAACCAGGAGGACATAACTCGGGGATTGACTCCAGATCTATTGAATCCTGGCTTAATAAACACGTCTCGAGCTGTGTATCAAATTGGTAACCCGCCGGGCAGTTCACAACACAGCTTTCTGCAAGTTCGATTGGCAGACAGCCCTCACTTTCCGGGCCCATCACAAAACCAGGCGGACAGCTTTGAGTAGAATGCCATCCCTGCCAGCAAATATTAACCTCTATCGGATCAGCAGCATCCAGAGACAAGTCTGAGCAAACCACCCGTCCGGGATCATTACGATCCATCAAACAGGTTTTCTCCATACCATTAATATCAACCCAAAATTTTCCTCCTGGAATCATTTCAGAATCAATTTCTGGGTACAACTCTTGCTCCCCAATCCTGCTATCTATCGATTTATTTACCTCTTCTCCTTGTATAAACGGCTCTAGCAGCAGGGTTGTGATCTTCCCTTCCGATACCAGCGCGGATTGAATCCGATATGGCAGCGGGGAAGAAAACCTCGAGAGAGTCTCATCTTCCAGGCAGCCAGGATCCACTGGAGAAGTTATTTGGTTATATCCACAGATAGGCAAATAGAAATCTTCTGGTTTTAGATCTGATAATTGGGGTAATTTTTCGATCTCCCCTTCGATCCAGCTATTATTTAAGTCTGTCCAGCATAAACTGCCACTCTCAGGATGGAGAATCAATACCCGCTCGGAAGATTCGTTGATCGCTTTGACAAAAGCGCGCTGGCCTACATTCAATAATTCTTCTTCAGCCCCTTCACAAATTGTGTCAACCACCGGATTTAAGCGGGGAATATCATGCGTGATCATAGCGTCCTGGAGAAAGGCCAGGTTAACCAAATCCAGATCGACAGTCCCGCCTGTCTGACCGTCGCTATACCCGGCATCCGCGATCACAGTAATATCATCCAGGCCAATTCCCCAATCATTCAAAAATTCATCAGAAACAAAATAAAATCCAAAAATAATTTTTTGTCCAAGGACCGGAGACAGGTCAATTTCTTCGTGGTCCCAAAAATGTTAAACCCAGAATAACCCGGAATGATTGTTCCGTCAAAAAGTATAGTGTCCGGATATCCTTCTTCGGGGGTAAGTATGATCCAATTTTTACTGTCATTAACCCCGGCAGCGCCATCCTTAATAGCAAAAACCACCAGTCCATCCCAGTGTTTTTCAGTTTTATAAATCAGATTGTATTGAAGGACTGCCCGGGTTGCTGATGTTAAATCTATTTCTACAGCATAATAAAATGATTTGGATTGATTTTTGTAAATTCCATCACTAAGCAATACCATATGACCCTGGGATCTGCCCGAAAATGGGAATTCCTGGAAGAAATATTCTTGATCGTCATCACTGGTTACCCACCATTGATCAAATACTGAAGATTCCAGCAGCGTGCTGCCCCCCAAGTTGGGAGCATCCCCCTCAAAATCTTCACAAAACAGGGCTTCTTTTTCCGAGCAGGGCGAGTTGAAAGACGATGTTTCGGACCTGCAGCCCGCCATCAATGCCCCAAATAGTATCAATAGTACTGTAAGTAGTTTGGTTCTTCGGTTCATCTCTGCTCTGGATTATAGGGAAAGGTTATCCAGGTGTCAAATCAGAAGGAGAAAAAGTTGCAGGGTATACTTAGTTTACGATTGAGATTCTTTCAGAAGATCGGGGAGATATGTTTGATAATACCCTTTATTGGCGTGATTGGCACGAATCCCAGCTGGCCGTCTATCAACAAGACCAGGGCAATACAAACCACTGTGCTAAATACGCGTCTGCGACCGCGATAAACTTACTCTTGGGCACCTCGCTGACCGGCGATTCGCTGGTAGACTGGCTGAATAATCGCTTCTTGCGGGGCACTGTCCGGTATACAATCTTTGGCAATCATAACGGCAGCCTGGTATTTCAAACCGCCAATCAGATCCGGAAATTGGGAAAAGTACACGATCTGAACCTCCTGGTAAAAAGCAGAATTGCTAAAATCCCCGATCTTCTCAATTCCCTGAAAGACGGGGGAAAGATCACCCTTGTTTCCATGACCTATTTTAAAGGAGAAGAGCCTTCTATAGCTCGTGGAAATAATATCAACAGCTCACTGGTTTCAACCCGCTGGATCGGGGGCCATGTCATGATTTTAGCCGCATACGATCCGGCTCATCACAACCATTTAGCGAACTGTACTCCCTGGGGTTTTTTAAGTTCCTGGGCAGGAAAAGATCAGCTTTACTGGATGACAGACGAAGATTTCAAGCGCTCCTGGGGGCGCCTTTCTATTTATAATATTGTGGAAGTCAGTAGAAAAAAATCAGACTAGAGACATTGAGACCAAGAGAAAGAGGGAAACACAAACCCACCCTTTGATCTCAACTTACTCGTTTTTCAAAAAAGCCAACAATTCTCCCAAATTTTCACATACCAGATCAGGTTGTCTGGGCGCATGGGGCAGGTCTTCCTTTTTGGTTTCCCCGCTTAATACCAGCACTGTTTGAATTCCTGCCTCGCCCATCATAATATCCGTATACAGGCGATCTCCAACCATGGTCAAACTTTCTGGATCAAATCCAGTTAGGGTCACAATAGCTTCCACCATCGGAGGGTGCGGTTTACCAACAATCACATCCGCTTCTTTTCCCGTAGAAGACTGGATCATTGCCATCATTGCGCCAATATCTGGCATAAAACCCTCCAACGTGGGGCAGTTGATATCTGGATGGGTGGCTATATAGGGTATCCCATCTACAACAAAATCACACAGTTTCCAAATCTTCTTATAGGTCAACGTGGTGTCAAAACCCAAAACAGCAAAATCAGGGTTCTCATCAACCAGTTGGAAACCATAAGCCTTGAACTCGGCCTCAAGGGAAGGCGTTCCAACCAGAAAAACCCTGGCGTTTGGTTTTTCCTTTTTGAGGTAAATGGCAGTGGCCATACCCGATGAAAATATTTTTTCTTCTGG
>CAXMRF010000032.1:0-22917 GCA_964195965.1 uncultured Nitrosomonadaceae bacterium | reverse complement strand
CGTATTATACTCTCGATTCAAAACTCATCCAGCCCTGCCATTAGTCATTGAATTTGAGCCAGTTTTCGCTGGACTTCTTCAGCGGTAAGAGGAATACTCGTAAATCGGATTCCAATCGCATCGGTGACTGCATTCAAAATCGCTGGTGCGGTCGGTACCAAAACAAGCTCTGCTATGCCCTTAGCGCCATAGGGACCCAATTTGCTGGGTTCCTCGATAAAAGTCGTGATCACTTCCCCCGGCACATCCACAGCAGTTGGCAGAACATAGGTTGAAAAGACCCTGTTTTGGATCAATCAATCAGTTACAACCGTATCTTCATAGAGGGCATAGCCTAATCCCTGGATGATTCCTCCCTGAATTGTTTTAAAAATCAATAAAACAATTCGGTCATGTATCCTTAACGGCCCTCCTGCGGTAAAATCTACCCAGTGTAATTCTTGCAAAATAAACCGGAGGATTAACCTCATGTCAGACCATCGAAATGCAGCCTTAAAATACATCCAGGAACATCAGGACCAGGCGCTTGAAAAAATGAAACAGCTTATCTCCATCCCCTCGGTCTCAACCGATCCAGAGAGGAAAGGAGACATTTTGAAAGCAGCTGATTGGCTGAAAGACGAATTGACCTCCCTGGGCATGACCCGGGTAGAAATTTTCCCCACTCCGCGCCATCCCATCGTCTATGCAGAAAACCTCTCTGCAGGCAAAGACGCGACCACTGTTTTAATTTACGGCCATTATGATGTCCAACCTGAAGATCCCATAGACGAATGGAAAACAGATCCCTTCACCCCCACTATTGAAGGGGATAACCTTTTTGCCCGCGGTTCAACCGATATGAAAGGCCAAATCATTGCCACCATCAGCGCCGTGGATGCCATCCTGAAGACAGGTGATCTTCCCATTAATGTTAAATTCCTGATCGAAGGAGAAGAGGAAATTGGCGGCTCCCACCTGGAACCCTTTATCAAAGAAAACGTCGATTTGCTGGCCTGTGACTTTTTCCTCAATCCGGACACGGGCATGCAAGCACCCGATTTACCCACCGTTACCTATGCCCTGCGCGGAATTGCCTATTTTGAACTGCGCATCCAGGGACCCCAACAAGACATGCATTCCGGCACCTTTGGCGGCGCGATTCACAATCCCGCCCAGGTAATGACTGACCTGCTTTCCGGCTTACACGATCAACAGGGCCGGGTTACTCTGCCGGGATTTTATGACAAGGTCCTCCAACTTGATGAAGATGAGCGGGAAGAAATCAGCCGTTTACCTATCAATGAAGATTTTTATTTGAACCAGGGTAAAGTCAAAGCGCTCTGGGGAGAAGAGGGTTACACTGCAGTTGAGCGGACAGGAGCCCGACCCACGCTAGAGATCAACGGATTGTATTCTGGTTTTATCGGGGAAGGCCAAAAAACTGTCCTGCCTGCCTACGCTATGGCCAAGGTTTCCACCCGATTGGTCGCTAACCAGGATCCTGCTGATGTATTTGAACAATTCAAATCCTATCTGGCCGAAAATGCACCGGAGACAGTGACCTGGGATCTAAAACAGCTTGCCGGTGATTTTCCTTCCCAAAGCGATCGAAAATCAAAATGGATCGATGCTTATTTGAAAGCCGCGGAAGCAGCCTGGGGCGTACGCCCGATCTTCAAACGCGAGGGCGGCAGCGTACCGGTTGTTGTCCATGTTCAACAGGTCCTGGGTGTTGATTCAGTGAATATCGGTTTTGGTCTGCCCAGTGACAATATGCACGGACCCAACGAAAAAATCCACATACCAACTTTTAATAAGGGTACGGAAGCCCTGGTGCACTTCTTTTTTAACCTATAACTTATGAGTATCCAATCCCAATCCACTACAAAACTGCCGAATTACGGCGGACAAGCAGTAATAGAAGGTGTGATGATGCGCGGTAAAAAAGTCGCCGCAATTGCCATGCGCGCGCCTGATGGCGAGATCAAAATTCATACCGAAGAACTGAATAAAATTTATCAAAGCCGGATTATGAAAATCCCTTTCTTAAGGGGATTAATTGGCCTGTATGACGCGCTCATTCTAGGTATGAGAGCCCTGACAATTTCCGCCAACACTCAAACAGGTGAAGACGAGAAACTTGAAGGACCTGCTTTATTTTTCACTTTTGCCCTCTCTATGGGCATAGCCACTTTAATATTCTTCCTGATACCTGCCGGGGTTGGTCAGGCAGTTGAGCGCTTTTTCAGCTGGAAACCCTGGATTGGGAATTTATTGGAAGGATTGGTCCGGCTTATTTTTCTGATTTTATATATGTGGGGTATCGGCCAGATGGAAGATATCAAACGGGTTTTCTCTTACCATGGCGCCGAGCATAAAGTGATTAACGCTTTTGAAGCCAATGCAGAACTGACTCCAGAAAATGTCAAGAAATTCAGCCTGGAGCATCCTCGTTGCGGTACTGCTTTCTTATTGATCGTGGTCCTGTTTTCTGTGGTCCTGTTTACAGCCCTGGGCCCAATGAGCCTGGCCTGGCGCTTGCTCAGCCGAATACTGCTGCTGCCGGTTCTGGCCGGTATTGCCTATGAATATTTACGCTGGACTGCAGCCAATCAGCATAATCCTCTGATTAAAATGCTGATCAAACCCAACCTGGCCTTACAGCGTTTAACCACCAATGAACCCTCCTTAGAAATCATCGAGGTCAGCATTGCATCCTTCAATGCCATGCGGGAATTAGAAGAAGCCTAAATATTAATCAAAAAGCTCCCGAAGTTTTAATATACTCCGGGAGCTTTTTATTTTAAAACAAAAGATGCGGGATCCTTCTAGGGTCCCGCATCTTTTTTAATTCAATTAACTCTCGTCTTCCAAAAACTCCACTGCTTCCATAGCGGCAGCTGCACCCATTCCAGCGGAAATAACCACCTGCTGGAAGTGCGGATCTCCAACTTCACCTGCTGCAAAAACACCCGGTACATTCGTATGCATTTGCTGGTCAAGAACAAGGTACTCGTTTTCATCTATTTCCAGCTGGTCTTTGAATAGTGCTGTATTAGGATCGTGGCCGATGAAGACAAAAACGCCATCAATATCGTGAACCTTTTCTTCACCGGTTTTCTTATTCTGCAGCCGAACAGCGTTAACCGTTTTTTCGCCAAGAATTTCAGTAATAACTGTATCCCAGATAAAATTGATCTTGGGGTTCGCCTTGGCTTTATTCTCCAGGTAAACACCTGCCCGAAGTTCATCCCGGCGGTGCACAATGGTTACAGATTTTGCAAATCTTGTCAGGAAGATACCTTCCTTCAGGGCGCTATCACCGCCACCAATAACAATCAAATCTTTTTCTTTAAAGAAATGACCATCACAGGTTCCGCAGTAGGAAACACCCCGTCCAGTAAATTCTGTTTCACCTGGCACACCCAATTCACGGACAGCAGCGCCGGTAGCTATGATCAAGGAATCAGCCAGGTATTCATCACCATAGGTGGTTACCTTAAATGGCCTTTCCGAGAGATCAACCGCAGTGGCAGAATCAAAGACTATTTCCGCCCCAAACCTTTCAGCCTGCTGTTGAAAAACGGATACTAATTCCGGCCCCTGGATTCCATCTATGAAACCGGGGTAGTTTTCAATAGCATCAGTTTTCGATACCTGACCACCCAGATCCATGCCGGATAAAACCACGGGAGCCAGATCTGCCCGGGCAGCATATAAAGCTGCCGACAATCCTGCCGGGCCTGAACCAATGATTAAACATTGGAGATTCTTTTTGGAAGTTTCTGTCATCAGATTAATTAAGCAAGCACTGCCAATACTTTCTCGAAGTCCATAATGATGTAGTCTTCGCTGCCCAATTTAATTTCGGTGCCGGTGTATTTCGGGAAGAGAACTTTGTCGTCAACAGCTACAGTGATGGTGACATCTTCGCTGCCTTCGCCCACTGCAACTACAATACCTGTCTGGGGTTTTTCTTTGGCGGTATCAGGAATATACAAGCCGCTGTCGGTTCTACTTTCTTCTTCCACCGGTTGAATAACAACACGCGCGCCCAAAGGTTTAATGCCAATCTCTTTCTTGCTCATGCTCACTACTCCTTATTTCATATTTTATTAGATACAATTTCACTTTCACATTTTACCAAATTTAGCCTGATTAATACCCTTATCCCCTGATTTAAGGCCTAATTATATAAATATTTAATAGTTAAACCGAAATTTCTATGCCCCGGTACCTGGAATTTCTTCCAACAGGGGTCTGATAAAAAAATCCGGCAGGTTTCCCAACCGGATTTTTTGATTACTCAGAAATTTGAACTATTTCTTGCGGTCTGCCTGCTGAGCTTCTTCCAGGGACCAGCCTTCCAGCACTGCCTGGCGGGATAAACGAATTTTCCCGTCTTTGCTAATATCTGTCACCATTACGGTGATCTCATCACCAAACGAAACCACATCTTCCACACTCTTCACATGGCTGGATTCCAACTGTGAAATATGCACGAGGCCATCCCTGCCGGGCAGAATTTCTACAAAAGCGCCGAAGGGTTTTATGCCAACAACCCGGCCAGTATAAATCCGGCCAAGTTCAGGTGTTGCTGTCAAACCTTCAATTCGTTCTCTGGCCATACGGGCACTTTCGGCATTATCAGATGCGATAAAGACAATACCTTCATCGTTGACATCGATCTTGGCGCCAGTAGTCTCCTGGATATCACGAATGGTTTTTCCACCTGGTCCGATAATTGCGCCAATCTTGTCCACGGGAATCCGTACGGATTCAATACGCGGCACATGGGGTTTTAAATCTTCGCGTGGTTCTGAAATGGTTTCCATCATCTTACCCATGATCTCTGCGCGAGCAGTTTTGGCTGCTTCAAGCGCTTCAGCCATCACCTGGGAAGACAAACCTTTCAGTTTGATATCCATCTGCAAAGCTGTGATACCTGCATCTGTTCCAGCAACCTTAAAGTCCATATTTCCAATATGATCTTCCAGACCCTGGATGTCAGTCAAGATTGCATAACGATCCCCTTCTTTGATCAGACCCATAGCCACACCGGCAACAGGTGCCTTAATGGGAACACCTGTATCCATCAATGATAGACTTGATCCACAAACTGAAGCCATGGAGGAAGAACCATTGGATGACAGCACTTCTGAGACCAGCCTCAAGGTGTATGGAAAATCTTCTTCACTAGGAATCACTGGCAGCAGAGCTCGTTCGGCCAATACGCCATGCCCCACTTCACGCCGGGAGGTTCCACGCAAGAACCGGACTTCACCAACCGAGAAGGGAGGGAAATTGTAGTGATGCATGTAACGTTTTGAATCGTTCGGTGACAGGTTATCAATGATCTGAGCATCTCGGGGAGTTCCCAATGTAGTCATGGTCATTACCTGGGTCTGTCCACGTGTGAAAAGACCGCTGCCGTGCGCGCGGGGGCTGGTGCTGACATCACACCAAATATCACGGACGGTAGTCAGGTCACGACCGTCAGAACGTTTACCCGTCTCCAGGATGCGTTCCCGAATGGCAGTCTTAACAGCAGCTTCAAAAGCTTCTTTAACATCACCGGAGTCAAATTCTTCATTGTCCGTATAAGCTGCCAGGACTTCTTCCCGAATAGTATCAAGCGCTTTCCGAAAATCAACTTTTTCCAGGCCCTGAGCAAGAACATCATTAATCTTTCCAATTGCCTGATCATGTACCTGGGTTTTTAATTCTTCACTCAGCGTGAAAGAAACATAACTCTTCTTTTCCTTGCCCAGCTCTTGAACCATTTTCTCTTGCGCGTCAATCAATGGCTGAATGGCTTTATGGCCCCATTCGAGTGCTTCCAGGATAACCTCTTCTGAAATTTCTTTGGAATTGCTTTCCACAGTCAAGATTGCATCCCGACTGGCAGCCATAACAAGTTCCAAATCCGATTCTTTGATCTCTTCAAAGGTAGGAAAAGCTATAAATTTTCCATCAATGCGCCCTACCCGAATGGCACCAATAGGTCCTTCCCAGGGAATATCTGAAATTA
Source organism: uncultured Nitrosomonadaceae bacterium (assembly GCA_964195965.1). Classification (GTDB taxonomy): domain Bacteria; phylum Chloroflexota; class Anaerolineae; order Anaerolineales; family UBA11858; genus B10-G9. The sequence continues at coordinate 16,904 of CAXMRF010000032.1, read as the reverse complement.
CCAGCGCCGCTGATGCGGAAATAATGCCAAGAATATCCATGGGCAGATCATTAGCAGAGAGAGCATATAAGATTAATTGAACTTCATTCATAAAATCTTTGGGGAATAGCGGTCTTAGCGGACGATCTATTAAACGACAAGTTAATGTGGCATCTTCGCCCGGGCGACCTTCACGGCGGAAGAATCCGCCAGGGATGGACCCATTGGCATACATGCGCTCTTCATAATTGACTGTTAGCGGGAAAAAAGCAGCGTTGTCTCGGGCGCCATCACTCATAGTGGCAGTCCCTAACATGATGGAATCCCCTAGCTGAACGGTGACTGCACCGCCTGCCAATCCTGCCAGGTTTCCGGTTTCGAGAGTTATCTCTTTTCCTTCAACCATAGCTGTATATTTCTTTGATTCTGGTTTCATTTTGTACCTCCTGCCGGCATTTTTAGGGTGAGGAATTGGGAGCTAGGGACATTCATATATGTCAATACCTCCCAATACCCAACCAGATAGAATGCACGGACTTGATAACATTCTGCATTTTGATTAAGCAGTTAATTTTTCTTCTACAAATTTATTCAGTTGTAATTTCCCAGGGAGAAAGTGATCCACCGCTCTGGTTGGGTCCCCCTACCATATAACCTAACCGCACCGACAACCGCGTTTTCCCGTCCCGCCTGCTGACTTATCAAATAAAAAAATAAAACCGAGGGGCGATATTATTGAACCCACTCGGTTGAATTCTCTTATTTCCTTCGTAAGCCCAAGCGATCACTGATCGCTACATATCTTTGAAAATCTTCTCGCCGAAGATATGCCAATAATCTACGGCGCTGACCAACCATTTTTATCAATCCCCACCTTGATGATTCATCGTGGGAATGTTCTTTCAGATGCTCGGTCAGTTCTAAAATACGGGTGGTCAAGAGGGCAATCTGGACTTCTGGTGAGCCAGTATCATCCTGATGTCGACCAAATTCTTTGATAATTTCTTCTTTTTGTACTTTTTCTATACCCATGACGTCTGCTATCTCCTAAATTATGATTTTCTGCTTTCTAGCAGGTCTCCGACTTCTCAGCAACTGCCACGAAGTGGTCTAGTCAGCACGGAAATTATACCAAAGAGAGCCATTATGGCAAGGATGCTCGTTATCTGGTAAAAATCCGTCTGGCAAGTTCAATATCCTTGTTAATCTGATCTGTTAATTCACCCACCGTGGAAAATTTACGTTCATCTCTTAATCGATCGATGAAGATCAAATTTAATTCTTCCCCATATAAATCTCCAGAGAAATCCAGCAAATGGGCTTCAATACGAGGAGTATCCAATCCCTTTCCAAAGGTCGGGCGGAAACCGATATTGGTTACCGCTGACCAGATTTGATCCTTAACTATTGCTTTACAGGCATATACACCGGGTTTAATATCGATCATTTCCAGGGGCACTTCCAGATTCGAAGTGGGAAATCCAAGGCTTTTTCCCCGATTTTCTCCCTGAACTACCTTGCCGGTAATTTCAAAAGGTCTGCCAAGTAATTTTCCAGCTTCTTTTATCTCCCCTTCACGGATATTCTTCCGGATCCGGCTGGAGGACACTAATTTTCCATCCAGGGAAAATGGTGTAATTTCATGCACTTTATATTCGAACTTCAAACCAATTTCTCGAAGAAGAGCGGGCGTACCTTCCCGGTCTTTTCCCAGGGCAAAGTCATAACCAATCCAAAGCTCTGAAAATTGGAATCTTTCATGCAATTGGGTGATAAATTCTCTAGCGCCCATCCGGGATGTTTCCAGGCTAAAGGGATAAGTTAACACAAAATCAACCCCCAAATCACCGAGCAGCTGGGCGCGTTTTTCCGGCCTAGTCAAATAATAGGGCCTTGACTCTTCATTGATCACCAATTGAGGATGGGGATGGAAGGTAATCACTGCGGCAGGCAAACCAGCTTTATGCGCCCCTTCTACCAGGGCAAGTATAATTTGTTGGTGTCCAATATGAACCCCATCAAAACTGCCAATGGTTACCCAGGATTGTTCAAGTTTAATCTTTTCTAGATCGTGAAAATGCTGCATACAGGATCCAATCAGGAAGTGATAAATACTTTTCGGGGCTGCCAGGTATCATCACCCTCCGCAGCTTCCAAAAGGGCAATTAAATCACCCTGCTCGCTCAAACCCCGGGCCCAGCCGCTGGATCCCGGTTCTGCCGGAATGCGGACACCGTTTTTGATTTTATCCGAATCATCAGGGGATAATTCCAGAGTATGCCAATCTGACAGTGTTTCGGCTGCCGGGATGAGATGTTTATACCAATCCCCGACTTCAAAGGATTCTTTTAAATCCTGCAGACGGACAGCATCACGCAAAGTAAATTGTCCATTTTTTGTTCTTCGCAAGCCGGTCAGGTGAGCGCCAACGCCCAAATCTGAACCTAAATCGTTTGCCAGTGAGCGAACATAGGTTCCCGAAGAAGCATATACATCAATCACTGCTTCCGGAGGATCCCATTCCAATAATTCCAAATTATAGACATCGATTATGCGGGGTTTCAGGACCACTTCCTCACCCCTGCGTGCCAAATTATATGCCTTTTCGCCATTCACCTTTACGGCGGAATGCGCTGGGGGAACCTGGGAAATTTTCCCTTCATATTTCCGTAAAAGGTTTTGGAAATCATCCTCAGAGATATGGTCCACAGATTTAGTTTCTCCAACCTGTTTGCCTTCAGTATCGTAAGTATCCGTCGCCACACCAAAACGCAAAATTGCCTGATAGCGCTTATCGGATGCAGACAGAAATTCACTTAACCGGACAGCGGGACCAATCAATACTACCAATACTCCAGAAGCCCTGGGGTCCAATGTACCTGTATGACCTGCCCTGCGAATGCCAGTGCCGTGACGAACGACCTTAACCACATCATGGGATGTCATTCCTACTGGCTTATCAATGACCAATGCGCCAGTTATAAAATCTTTTAACTGATCTTTATCCATCTATTTATCTCCCCAACTAATAACACAAAGGCACCCAGGTTTATTCCGTCCCTGATAGCGCTTTCCTGGTTTCCTCAAGCACTTCTTCCTGCACTCGCGCTAAATCGCCTCTGATCTCCGCTCCTGCTGCAGGTTTATGACCGCCACCGCCAAAATGGGTGGCAACTTTAGATACATCAAATCCCGGCTGGGCCCGCCAGCTCACTTTTACTGATCCATTGGTTTGTTCTATAAGAACCAGGCAGATGTCAGTTTCCCTGATTCGGGAAAGAACATTGATTAAATCAGCATCATCTCTGCCGGGATAATCTGCTATTTTGCGATCCTCCAAATTAAGGGAGGTCCAGACCAAACGATTTTCCATTTGAATTCTTGATAATCCCTGTCCCCAATACTTCACAGCTCCAAGGGATTTTTCCAGCATAGCCTTTCTGTATAAAACCTGCAAATTAGCGCCCATTTCCTGCAATTCGGCCGCAATGCGTAATGTTCTGGGGGAGGAATTTGAAGTCCTGAAACCCAGGCTGTCAGTCAGCAATCCAGTTAATAATGCTTCAGCGATGGGCAGTGTGACAGGCAAAGAAAGCGCTTGTACCAGATCGTAAATAATTTCAGCCGTTGCGACTGCATTATCGCGAACCAGATTTAATTGCGCAAATTGAGTGTTAGTTGGATGGTGGTCGATATTAACATCCGGTTCACCGTATTCATCCAGCACGGAACCAATCCGGTCAATATCCGAACAGTCCACCACGATCACCAGGTCATATATACCAACAGCTTCCCGGATAACTTTTTCAAATCCAGTCAGATGGTGAAATACTCTGGGCACGCCATCCTCAAGGACCAGGTTAACTTCTTTACCCAGTTCCTCCAGAATTAATCCCAAACCTATTAGTGATCCAACTGCATCTCCATCCGGGCGGATATGAGATATGATCAGGATTCGGTCAGCTCGTGAGATCCGACCCTCAAAGGCCTGAATTTGGTCTTTATTCATCCAAGTCCTTAAACCCTTCTTCCTCTTCCAGTTCGGCGAAGATTTCATCCATTCGGGTTACCCGCTCGGGAACAGAATCCCAGTGATAACGAATTTCTGGAAAAGTACGCAAATTGGAAACACTCACGGCTAACTGGGAACGAATAAATCCTTTGGCCCGCTTTAAGGCTTTCATGATGTCTTGTTTTCGACCATCCCCATCCAATGCAGAAACATACACATCCGCATAGGCCAGCTCACGATCCACTTCCACTCCCGTGATACTTAACCCTTCCAGGCGGGGATCACTAATTTCCTGCATAAACAACATAGACAGCTCTCGATTAAGTCGATCAGCTATCCGTTCTGATCGCGATTCAGATACCATATCAACCTCTAAAATTCCGATACCATTTCGATAACATAACTCTCTAAAGTATCACCTTCTTCAAAGTTGGAGAATCCCTTTAAGCCTATGCCGCACTCAAAGCCTTCTCGAACTTCATTCACATCATCCTTATGTATTTTCAGGGAAGCAATATCCCCTTCAAAGGCAATTTTGCCTTCCCTGAGGACGCGAATTTTAGCACTGCGGCGAATCTCACCGGTATCAACCCGGCAGCCGGCAACCTGTTCATATTTCCCGGAGGGGAAAACGGCCAGAACCTGGGCCCGGCCCATCAATATTTTCTTCTCTACCGGTTCCAGCATGCCTTTGAGGGCCTTTTCAATATCATCAATCAGGTGATAAATAATGTTGTACTTACGAATAGAAATGTGCTCTGTACTTGCCAATCGTTTGGCTGCATTATCCGGTCCAACATTAAATCCAATAATGATCGATTTCGTCGCTGAAGCCAGCATCACATCATCGTTGGTGATATTGCCCGTACCGGCATGAATAACCTTTACACCGATATCCTGTTCTCCTCCACTCTTTAATTCTGATACTGAAGATACTATCGGTTCGAGGGAACCCTGAACATCCGCTTTGATAATCAAACGCAATTCTTCTTCTTCACCAGATTGAACACGGGCAAAGAGCATTTCCAGGTTGGCAGCTGGATCTTCCTCGGATTCCTCCCGGATAACTTTCACCTGTTTTTGTTGTATCAGTTCCCGGGCAATTTTTTCACTGGGCACCACATTAAACAACTCACCGGCTTTGGGCACATTATTTAATCCCATCACAGAGACTGGAACCGAGGGCCCAGCTTCTTTAATTTTCGCTCCGGTGTAATCAAACATTGCTTTAATCCGTCCATAGGATTTGCCTGCCAGAACTGTATCGCCATTCTTCAAGGTGCCATTTTGCACCAGCAGGGTAGCCATTACTCCACGGCCTTTGGTCAGTTCGGATTCAATCACCGTACCAAAAATTTCTCCCTTGGGATTAGCCTGGATATCCAAATCATCCGCAATCAGCAAAATGGCTTCCATTAAGTCATCCAAACCTGTTTTATCAATGGCTGAGAGAGGGACAACAATAGTATCGCCATCCCAATCATCGGCAACGATGCCAATATCTGCCAGCTGCTGTTTAACTTGATCCGGAGCCGCATTATCTTTATCAATTTTATTAAGTGCAACAATCATGGACACCTGGGCAGCTTTTGTGTGGGCTATCGCCTCTTCGGTTTGAGGCATTACACCATCATCTGCAGCGACAACCAGGATCACAATATCTGCACCCTGGGCACCACGGGCACGCATAGCCGTAAAAGCCGCATGGCCGGGGGTATCCAGGAAAGTAATATTTCTGTCTTGATGTTGAATTTGGTAAGCGCCGATATGCTGGGTAATACCACCAGCTTCTCCAGATGCAACCGATGTATCCCGGATAGCGTCCAGCAAGGTTGTTTTCCCATGATCGACATGCCCTAGAATCGAGACAACAGGCGGCCGAAGTTCCAGCTGGCCCTCATCCTGTTCTTCCATTTTCTGGCGCCAGAGCGGGACTGCAGCTTCTTCGATTTTATCTTCTTCTACGATCTGGGCGGATAATGCTTCATAACCCATTTCCGCAGAGACAATGGCGGCTGTGTCAAAATCAATCTCCTGATTGATATTTGCCATCATTCCGTTTGCCATTAAGGTTTTAATTATCTCAATCGGACTGGCATCCAGCGTCTGGGCCAAATCGCGGACAGTGATGCTGATTGGCAGTTCTATTTGTTTGGTCTCTTGTCCGTTTTCACTCATGTATTACCTCGTGTTCCTGGTTATATTGTCGCTCGATCAGAAAAAAAACTGATTAAACGGATTATTTCTCTTTATTACCCTCAAATAAGGATTCCTGGTGGGCAATTAGCCTCTCTTGATCCGCGGCTGATAAGTTCGTTTTCAGCGCTTTTTCAAGGTATCTTTTCACTCCCAGTTCCCAACAGGACGAATCCGCATGTAAATAAGCTCCCCTGCCTGCCATTTTGCCTGAATCATCCACAAACACACCTTCAGGAGTTCGAACAAGGCGAACCAGGGATTTTTTGTCCTGGCTTTGCCGGCAAGCCACACACATACGTTGGGGTTTATGCTTCCGTTGTGTCATAAATGAGTCCGGATTTACTCCTCTTCCTGTTCTTCACTATCTGACTCGATTTCTTCAACCTCTTCATCTTTTTCTTCGGAGGATTCTTCCACCTCGTCCAATTCTTCCTCTTCTCCACTACCCTCTAATTCATCAGAATCTTCGGGATCAACTTCTTCCTCGTTTTTAACATCTTCATCAACTTCTATTTCTTCAGTGTCAGAATCCTCTGCATTTTCTCCATCTTCCGCAAGGGTTTCTTCTTGATCATCCTCGGATCCCTCTTCTGCTGCAGTGGTGTCCTGATCTTCCTCTTCTGATTCTTCTTCAATAGATTCTTTTTCTTCTTCCAGGGGTATTTCTTCCGAAATATCAAATTCTTCCGAGAGTGGTTGGTAGCCAATCATGACTTCCAGCGCACTTTCAACTTGTCTGATAGACGAGGGGCCAATACCTTCAATATCATTAATCGATGCAGGGGTCAATAACAAGCGATATGCCAGCTCGCCAACATTTGAATACCCTGCTTCAGTCAGTAAATTTTCCACCTTGGTAGGAAGACCAAGAGTCATAATTGGCAGGTCGTAGGCATCAGTTGGAACCGCATCTTTGGCCGCATTGATGCGCGCTTTATGCTGCTTAGTGATTTCCTGCCTTTCCTTGATCAAGTCAGATTCAACCCGGCTATGGAAATTATGCAGCTCACGGTACTCTTCCGGAGAAATCGGCCGACCATCTGCTTTTTTGGTCATAATGGCTTCAATTCTAGGGATGATTGCCATTTCCAGATCCTGGAAATGGGCATATTTAGGATCATCCGCAATTTTGAAGAGAGTATCTGAAATCGCTTCAAAGAGGCCTTTAATATCAATACGCCATCCGGAAAGCTTGGCTGCCAGACGGGCGTTTTGGCCGTTGCGGCCAATTGCCAAACTGAGCTGATCTTCAGGAACGACTACCGTAGCAGTGGGCATGCCCTCGGATTCCTTATTAAGGTAAACACTTAATACCCTGGCAGGACTTAATGCCTTGGCAATAAATTCTTCCGTGTTTGGATTCCATTCAATGACGTCTATTTTTTCATCATTTAATTCCCGAACAATCGCCTGGATACGAACACCTCGAATACCCACACAGGCACCCACAGGATCGACGCCAGGTTTCAGCGCCGTGACTGCCACCTTGGAGCGATAGCCGGCTTCGCGGGCTATGGACCGGATTTCTACCAAACCCTGATAAATTTCCGGAACTTCGTTTTCCAGTAAACGCCGTAAAAAGTCACGATGTCCACGGGAAAGAATAATCCGGGGCTCCCGGGTGGTTTCTTCCACATCCAGCAGTAAGGCTCGAATGCGGTCATGGACCCGGTAATATTCTTTGCCAATTTGTTGATTGCGGGGCATTTTGCCCTCAGCGTTAATATTCAACCCGATGGTTAATTCATGGCGGTGCACAGCCTGGATAACGCCGGTGACGATTTCACCGATTTTTTCGTTGTAATATTCATACTGAGCCAGGCGCTCTGCCTGGCGAATGCGCTGTTGAATAACCTGGCGGGCAGTTTGGGCTGCCACCCGGCCAAAATCCTCCGGTGTGCTTTCCACCATCTCCAGGTCGCCCAGTTCCGTATCCGGATTGTACGTTCTGGCTATTTCAATCAGCACTTCGGTTCGATCATCCTGGATATCCTCAACGACCTCTTTTTCAACAAAAACGGTCACTTCACCGGTTTCAAGGTCGATTTCAGATTCCACTTTCTGGGCACTGGATGCATTCACAGATCGCCTGTAAGCGGATACCATGGCATCCTTTAATGCCTCAATAATGATTTCCTCAGGGAGGTTTTTTTCATTGATGACTTGTTTAAAAGCCAAAGCAAATTCAGTTTTCATTTCAATATCTCCAACTACATTGATCGGGAGGGATGGCTCAGGCACTTTATGGCAATAAAAAAAGTGGGGTTGACCCACTTTCCGACGCCGCCAATATTGCTTCCCCCCTCTGTGAGAGCCATTGTATCATGAAAAAAAAGCACTGGCAAGGCATCCGCAGGGCAGCAACTCATCCAGCGGAAGTTCTCTGGAGCACCAGATTATTCCCCGGTTTTGCCTGCTAATTCCCTTTCTGGATCTTCCAGAAGCTCATGCAGATAATCTTTTTCTTCCTTCTTAGAGTTAATTTCTCCATCAAGCCAGGCACTGCGAATGCGGGTAAGTATTTCTGAATATCGCGGACCAGGCGCCAATCCGGCTTCCCTGAGGTCTTTGCCTGTAATATTGGAATCCAGATGCTGCCAGGAAGATAAATATCTCGAAAGGATGCCTTTCAATTTAGGTTTTCCAGAATCGAGGTAAACTGCATAAATAGCCAGGTTCGGGACTTGATCAAGGATAGCAGTGGCTTCACTGGCAAGGGAATCTGAAAGGTTACCCAGCTCTTCTCTCAACTTTGCCGCCTGGGAAATTATTCCGGTCAAATTACTGACCAACCTGAGTCGTTTGCTAACCTTGCTGCTTGCTGGGGCGCGCATGAGCCAGATCGTATAAAAAAGTGCTCGATCCAGGGACACCCCAATCCCGTCTTGATCTACTTTCCATTCTGCTGGTATTTCTTTGTCTGGTAAAGCTTCCACCAATTCTTTGAGTCTTGTATCCCAATTCAGGTCAGGATGAATTGCCTTCAGGATGGTCAATTCATGCAAGCGGTCAAACATCCGGGCAGTATTGTCTTCTTCCTGAATGCGATCGAATTCATGGCGGATTCTGTCACCGGAAACTCGCTTCAGCAATTCTTTGGCTTCCAGCAGCAGATCCCTGGTACGGTCATCAATATTAAATCCATAACGCTGCTCGTATCTTACAGCCCGGAGAATTCGGGTTGGGTCATCTACAAAAGATAGTGAATGCAGAACTTTTACCAACTTGCTTTTCAAATCCGCCAATCCACCCCAATAATCATATAACTCGCCGTAATGATGGCCATCCAAACGTAAAGCCAGCGTATTGATCGTAAAATCTCTGCGGTGTAAATCCAGTTTAATACTGCCCTTGGCCACAGTTGGCAATGCAGTAGGATGGGTATAAAACTCCCGGCGAGCGCTGATAAAATCCAGCGTCTCCGGCAAGGCTTGTTTGACTTCATTAGTTGATCCAAGAATAGTCAGCGCATCTTTATCGATAGACCACTTTGCTGTGCCGAAACGACCATGGCTGGTTACTTTGCCACCATACTGCTCCTGAACTGCCTTGGCCAGGGCTATGGCATCTCCTTCCACAACCAGGTCGAAATCAAGGCTGGGTATATCTAATAATAAATCCCTGACAAACCCGCCCACGATGTAAAGAGCTGATTTTTTCTCTGCAGCTAGATCTGCAATATTATTTAGTAATACAAGTCTGGCTGCCGGCAGGGAAGTTTCTAGTGTGACTGCCAGGTTCTGCCGGCCTGGAGAGGGACGATGTGGGGCAAGGATTTTAATCAGATCAGTTCGGGTGATTATGCCAACAATCTTTTTTGAGCGTGAGCTGACCACCGGGATCTGTCCCCATCCAGATTCCATCATCACATCCTGGATAAATTCAATAGAGTCTGCAGGAAATACGCGGACATTGCCCGCTTCCATAATACTGGCCGCGGTAACATCCAACTCGTGCGCCAGGGCGCGGTCCACTGCCCGGCGGGTGACCAGGCCTAGAATTTCATCGTTTTCCACTACCGGATACCCTTCATATCCGTACCGCAGCATCAATTCTGCGACCTCACCCAATGGAGTATCAGGTGTGAGGATCTGAGGATCCTTCGACATAATATCCCTGGCGCGAATGGCAGGTTTTACATACTGCGGCAAGATTTTTAACAGGGTTTTATGGATCTCCGGGAGGGAGGCATTTTTTACCAGGACTGCTGCGGCGCGGGGATGTCCTCCCCCACCTTCAAATGTAGAAAGCACCTCATTGACGTCAATATGATCATCCGTAGATCGGGCAATAACTTGTACACCGCCAGCTGTCAATATAAGCAAAAATAACGCATCTGGATCTAATAGATCACGTAATTTATGGGCCAGGCTGGAAAGCTCTTCTTCCAGATCAGTGGCATCCGCCTGGGCAATAATCAAGCTGTGGCCATGGATCATCAAGCTTTCTGAGCAGGCCCGCAAATCTTCATAGATTTGTTGTTGAGCCATGGAAAGCGGGTGATTGATGTAATCGGTAACAATGGCTAAACTGGCACCTCTCTCTACCAGGATGCCGGCAGCAAAAATATCCTCAGCGGTTGTACGGGTATAGGTCAAAGATCCTGTATCTTCATAAATACCCAGCAGCAGCAAGGTAGCTTCAATGGGTGTGAGCGGTATATCCCGTTCCTGGATAGCCTGGACAAAGATGGTTGTGTTCGCTCCGGTCTCCCGGATGGTCACTTCCCAGTCTTTGGGCGCATCGCTCCGGGGAGGATGATGATCAATCACCTGAACTTTAAGATTCTTGACCATACCTTTAATACTGGTCATAGCCTGAGTATCCACAAGACAAACAGATTCAATCGGATCTCCGGGCAGATCACGGGGATCCATAAACGGCAATTCTATGCTGTACAGGGTTAAAAATGCTTCAACGTTTCTGTTCAGTTGCCGGGGTAATACAGGAGTAAGATTTTGATCAAGTAAATAGGCGCCCAAAAGGGAAGCCAGGCCGTCAAAATCTGTCCGTTCGTGGGTTAAAATGATATCCATAAATGCTTCCCAGGTGGTAAAGGGATGTCATGAGTATTGTACCCTAAGGGGCTTCTATGAGTTTACTCAATCGGCAAGGATTGAAACAAAGTTTTACTCTCTTATTCTCACTTTATTTAACTTCCTAAACGAGTCATTTCTCACGGTGACAAGAATCTTAACATAGCCAGGTTCAGTCCTCCATCCTCCGTCTCTCAGTTCTTAATTCCCCTTCTCCTCGTCTCGTATCGTATAATACCCCCATGAAAACAATCACTGTATTTGGCGGATCTTTACCCAAACCGGGATCAGCAGCTTATCGGGATGCTCAACAACTGGGCAGTCTGCTGGCAAAAGCGGGGTATGCTGTGCAAACGGGGGGTTATATTGGCACCATGGAAGCGGTTTCCCGGGGAGCATCGGAAGCGGGCGGTCATGTGATCGGGGTGACCTGTGATGAAATTGAAGATTGGCGTCCTGTAGCACCAAATCAATGGGTCGAAGAACAAAAACGCTGCCCGACATTAAGGCAGCGGTTGGACGTATTAATTGATGATTGCGATGGCGCGATTGCCCTGCCCGGAGGAATCGGTACCCTGACAGAAATCGTTCTCGCCTGGGCTCAACTGCAAATTCAGCCTGCCAATCAAAAGCCGCTCATTGTAGTGGGTAATGGCTGGGAAGAAACCCTGGGCACCTTTAAGTCTGAGTTGGGAGAATATATCCCGGCCGTGGACCAATCCCGGATCCAGGCTGTCCCGGACGTGGAATCCGCTGCAGTTGTACTGCAAAACTCTCTCTCATGACAGCGATTAATCCCGCCAAGCTCAAAATTCAGTGCGCTGGATTAAGTGAATATTATGCAGAACCAGCACGGTTTGTATCCGGGCTGCATGATTTGCTGGCGTTTTACTCTGCCAGGATCCGGCAGACCTCTTTATCCCGGACTCCACTGACTTTACAAACTTACCAGGTCCCAGCGCCAGTTTTACGGGCACTGAAAATTGAACTGGAAGAATATCTCAACAGCGATCCCAACCAGGGACTGAAACTGGTGGAAAACCTCTGGCAGGAAGAATGGGTGGAATTTCGCCAGTTAAGTATTATTCTGCTTGGTAATCTACCAACCACTAAACCGGAAGCGCTTTTGGACCACATTCAATACTGGATAAAATCCTGTACCGCAGAAGATATCCGCAACCTGATCATGACCCAGGGTTTAGGGCGTTTAAGAGAGGAAAAACTAAAACAAGTATTGGATTTTTTCAAAGATTTAATTCAAAACGGCAAGAAAAGCAATACCCAGGCAGCCTTATTCGGTTTACTTCCTGTAGTGGAAAATCCTGCTTTTGACAATTTGCCTGTAATTTACAATTTATTGGCGGAGATCTTGCTGGTTGAAGAAACCGGACTGGTGAAGGAAATTACGACTCTGCTGAGTTCCCTGCAGGATCGTTCGGAACAGGAAACTACTTATTTTCTGGTCCGTCAGCTTAGTGCAGCTGCCAAACCACGAATTTTTCGGGTAGTACGACAGGTAATCCCTAAATTCAGGGCTGAGAATCAAGCCGTGTTAAAAGATGCGCTGCGAAATTATTCTTAGGAAGGTATGAGATCTGAACGTTTCACGTTGAGAATAGGAAAAATAAATCTCTGTTTAACTTATCAGGAGATTGCCGCGAGTGCTCCGCACTCTCGCAATGACTATGATTAAAACTATCCCCCAACATGGATCTTACACCTTATTAACTTGACTTAATGCCCTGATAATAATAAACTCAGATTAATTATATATACGCACGGGGAGCCGTTTACCGGCTGAGAAGAAATAACTATTTTCGACCCGCGAACCTGAACCGGATAATGCCGGCGGAGGGATGCAGAATAAGCAAACTCCTCCAAACAGAGGAGTTTTTTGATTAATAAGGATGCAGGATCCTAAAGGATTCGGAATTCCTTTGACTATTTATCTATCAGCCAGGATTTGTTTGACACAGGATCCTACATCCTGTGTGCTAAGAGGAGTTCAAAATGCGCTCAATTATATTCGCTAATGGCGAATTTCAGACCCCGATCCAGCCCGTTGAAATCCAGAAAGAAGATCTTGTTATTGCAGCGGATGGCGGCAGCCGCCATTGTTTGTCGCTTGATATCAAACCAGCAGTCCTGATTGGCGATCTGGATTCGGTAGATCAAGAGCTGCTCAAGGATTGGCAGGAAGATGGTGTGGAAATTATCCAGCACCCGGAAGATAAAAATGAAACCGACCTTGAGCTGGCCCTGTTACTGGCCCAGGAACGAGGCGCCAAGGAAATCCTGGTTTACGGCGCAGTCGGAGGACGGCTGGATATGACCCTTGGCAACCTGATCATGTTAGCGCACCCCAGACTGATCCCGCAAATTACTTTGATCTGCGGCAATGAGGAAGTTCATTTGCTCAATGCAAAAGAATCCCTCTCCCTTTCAGGAAAGCCCGGCGAAACAGTATCCCTCATTCCCTTGAAGCCTGGCACATCCATCGTCTCCACCAACGGACTGCTCTACCCATTACATAATGATGCCCTGGAATTTGGCTATACCCGGGGAATCAGCAACCAGTTGGTAAAAAAACAGGCAACCATAAACTTGGACTTTGGACTCCTCATCATTATTCATACCCGCAAATCTCCTCTGGAGGACCTATAAAAATGAAAAGAATCGTTTTGTTTTTATCAGTTGGGTTAATTTTACTGTCCGCCGCATGTTCACCTGAAGAAGTGGGTCCAAAAACCCTCACAGTAATGACTCACGATTCCTTTGCGATTTCAGAATCAGTAGTCAGCTACTTTGAAACCCAGAATAACGTGGACGTCAAATTCCTGGAAGTGGGCGATACGGGCACAGCGGTAAATAAAGCTGCCCTGTCAAAAGATAATCCACTGGCAGACGTTTTCTACGGGGTTGACAATACGTTCCTGAGCCGAGCCCTGGATGAAGGAATATTCGAAGTCTATCAATCTCCTGTCTTGGAGGAAATTGACTCGGTCTTTATATTGGATCAAAGCTACCGGGCCCTGCCGGTGGATTTTGGCGATGTCTGCCTGAATTATCAAAAATCATTTTTTGAGGAGAATAATTTAGCTGTTCCGGATTCCCTGGAAGATTTGATCGACCCGGCTTATGAAGGATTGCTGACCGTGCAAAATCCAGCCACGTCTTCCCCGGGTTTGGCTTTCTTGATGACCACAGTGGGCGCGTATGGTGAAGAGGGTTACCTGGCCTACTGGGAAAAATTAGTGGCAAACGGTGTCAATATTGTTAACGATTGGGAAACCGCTTATTACGGCGCCTTCAGCCAGGCTGGCGGTCAAGATCCGATCGTGGTTTCCTATAGCTCCAGTCCACCTTTTGAGGTGCTGTTTGCGGAAGAGCCCCTCGATGATGCACCCACTGCAGCTGTTACCTCAGCGGGGACCTGTTTCCGGCAGATTGAATTTGTGGGAATTCTAAAAGGAACCAACAATCGGGATCTGGCGGAAAAATGGGTGGATTATATGCTTTCTCCCGCTTTTCAGGAGGATATCCCCCTGAATATGTATGTCTTTCCAGTCAATTCCAATGCGGTGCTGGAGGAAACATTCCAGAAATATCTGGATATTCCTGAGGTAACCGCTGACGTGAGCCCAGCGATGATAAAAGAAAACCGCGAAAAATGGATTAATGATTGGACGGAAGCGATATTGAGGTAATTTGTGGGCAAATACAAAACAAATTTTGCATTTGCAAGACATTCACGAGAGTATTGGATCAATGAAATTTGATAAACAAACCTCACTCTTTCCCAAAATCACCAGGTCACCTGGTCTTATTTTATGGCTCCTGCCTTTATTTTTTCTGGGCACTTTCTATTTTTACCCCTTAGGGAAAATCACCCAGCTTAGTTTTGCCAGAGTAGAAGGCAGTTTTTTAGCCAGTCTCTGGGAGATTCTTAGAACGCCAACTGTGGGAAAAGTAGTTGGATTTACATTTAAGCAGGCTTTTCTTTCGACCCTGCTGACCCTGATAGTAGGTTTGCCGGGAGCCTATCTCTTTGGACGGTTTCAATTCAAAGGCAAAAAGATCCTCCGGGCATTAACAGGGGTGCCATTTGTGATGCCAACCCTGGTTGTTGCAGCAGGATTTTATGCTCTTTTAGGTCCCAATGGCTGGGTGAATTCAGTATTGATGAAAGTCCTGGCATTGGAAAGCCCTCCAATTCAGTTTGTGAACAGCTTTGCCGCTATCCTCACCGCTCATACCTTTTACAATACAACAATTATTTTACGGGTAGTGGGCGATTATTGGAGCCGATTGGATCCAAGTCTGGAAAAAGCGGCCAGGGTACTGGGCGCTAATTGGTGGAAAACCTTACGGGAAATCACCTTGCCCCTACTACTGCCAGCGATTACAGCAGCAGCCTTACTGGTATTTATTTTTGATTTCACTTCATTTGGGGTAGTGTTGATCTTAGGCGGACCGCTATTTGCCACCCTGGAAGTGGAAATTTATTACCAGACGATCAGTTTATTTAATCTTCCCCTTGCGGCCACTTTATCGCTGCTGCAGGTAGCCTTCACCCTGGTTCTAACTGTAATTTACACCCGCTTGACAAAAAAAATGAATCAACCTTTTCAGCTCTCCGCCAGAAACAGAACCCAGAGACCGCTGATCACCCAGAACAATAAAGTCTTGGCTGGATTATTCATTGCAGCCCTGTTAATTTTCCTGATCAGTCCGCTGGCTTCCCTGGCTGGCAGGTCTTTCAGCAGCGCAGATCCCGGATCTCCGTTTACTTTGGCTTTTTACCAGGCCCTGGGAGAAAATCCCCGGGAATCGCTCTTTTATGTGCCCCCTACCACAGCGCTAGGTGTGTCGCTGGGTTACGGGGTGATCACGGTGGTAATGGCTTTGATCCTAGGATTGCCTGCCGCGTGGGCACTTTCCAAGAAAAATCTAAACTGGGTGGATAAAATCCTCGATCCAGTTTTGATGCTTCCCCTAGGCACCTCTGCGGTAACCCTTGGTTTGGGTTTCCTGGTGGCGCTGGACCAGCCACCCCTGAATCTAAGGACATCTCCCCTGTTGGTCCCCATTGCCCACACGCTGGTGGCTTTTCCTTTTGTGGTCCGCAGTCTGACCCCGGCTTTAGCCAGCATTCAACCCCAGCTCCGACAAGCGGCTTCAGTTTTAGGCGCCTCACCCCAGCGAATTTTCCGGGAAATTGATTTACCATTAATAGGCCGGGCTTTGTTGGTAGCAGCTACTTTTGCTTTTACTATTTCCCTAGGGGAATTTGGGGCCAGTTCATTAATTACCCGGCCGGAGTATCCCACTGTGCCCGTGGTGATTTATCGTTTATTATCCCGACCCGGTGCCCTGAATTACGGGCAGGCCATGGCGCTAAGCACGATATTAATGATGGCAACCCTGGGAGGGATGATTCTGATGGAATTTTTCCGGGTCGGCGAAGTGGGAGAATTCTAGTCCGGGCAACAAGCTTCTATAGACAGGAATGAATTCTTTACTGCCGGCAGAGCCGAACATTGGCCTACGCGACCGCGAGATGTTTCGTAAATGAGATTTCAGAACAAATTGAGTTCAAATTAACTTTCTGATAACGAGGTTAATCGAATAAATAACTTGACTGGAAATGTGGATGTGATAAAATATTTTTCGCTGGG
>CAXMRF010000031.1:0-23770 GCA_964195965.1 uncultured Nitrosomonadaceae bacterium | reverse complement strand
ACCCGGAGAGGTGTTCACTTAAGTCGGGGGAGGGATATTGATATCCTGGAAGGCGTAGTCGTGCAGGAAGTCATGTCGCATGATTTTAGTATTATTCCGCTGGATGCAAGTTTAAGTAAATTGTCTGTTTTGCTTAATCAAACTTATAGTCACGGTGTGGTTATTCTGGATAAGGATGGAAAATTATTTGGAATTGTTACGGTTACTGATTTGAAGAAAGCGATCTCATTGGATATGGATCTGGATAAGACACAGGTTAAAGAGATAGCTACAGTCAGGGCTGATTTGTTGATCACTTACCCGGATGAAACCATTGGACAGGCGTTGTATAGAATGGGATCAAGAGGTTTGGGTCGACTGCCGGTAGTTTCTCGAGATGACCCCGGGAAAATCCTGGGCCTGGTTAGAAGGCAAAATATCATTCGAGCGTATCATGTGGCATTAACAAGAAGATCGGAGATTACCCATCGGGCTAAACAATTGGAAACAAACCTGGAAGACCAGTTTGAGGTTGTTCATCTGTTAATCTCCGAAAATGCAGAAATAGTTGGTAAAAAAGTAAATGAAATCGCTGGCATGATGCCTAATGACAGTTTATTAATTTCGATCAAACATGATGGCAGATCTGTAATCCCTCACGGTAACACATTGATTTCTCCCAATGATTATGTAACTATTATTGTTAATAAAGATAACGTAGAAGATATCAATAACCTGTTCTTTTAAGTCGTTGAGATTTATTCCTTGTTTATTTGAATCTTTTCTGGTCAATTATTATTCATCAATCAATCAATATGATTGCGACCATGCGGATATTGAGTTAATATTATGTTATGGATCTAAAAAAAGGCAGAACAATTTTCCTGGTTGGTTTTTTGGCCCTGGTGGTGATCTGGATGATTGTTTTTGGTGGGCGAATAGCTGATCTTAATCGGCTCACGGAGGAGTTTGAAGAATCCCAGCTGACCATTTCTGCCTTGACCGCAACCACTGGCGCGCTGGCAACTGAAGTGGTACAGGCAGGATCAGATGCAGCCGTTGCGGAATGGGCTTATGAACAGCGTAAATGGATCCGTGAGGGAGATCATCGGATTGCCATTGTGCCCCTGGAAGGCACTCCGGAGGTTCCAGTGCTGCTTCACACCGTCACCCCGGAACCTCAAAATATCTTTCAGATTTGGTGGGAACTATTTTTTGATACCAAACCTTGACCGGTCTTTTCACGCATGCTATAATCTGCAGTCCATAAATAACGCGGGGTAGAGCAGTGGCAGCTCGTCGGGCTCATAACCCGGAGGTCAGTGGTTCGAATCCACTCCCCGCTACTCAATAAGGCGCTCTTACGAGCGTCTTTTGTTTTAAATAAGTTAAGCAATTCCTACTTAATTGGCCTGGGCAGCAATCTGGCTTGTTTTACAATATCTGCCACCAGTTCTTCCTGGCGGTAGGCCATAATATGAATTCCTGCTACCCCATCTATTTCCCGTATTTCTTGAATTAGTTCAATACAAATCTTTTTTCCCTCTTCCTGCTGCCTTTCTTTGGGCGTTTTTTTGAGACGATCAACAATATTGTCCGGGATAACAACACCAGGAACTTTGCTGCGCATGAATTCAGCAGCGCCAGCAGATTTTAAGGGTCCAACGCCGGCTAAAATAAAAGCCTGTTTATCTAATCCTAAATCTGTGACCCTTTTCATATATTCTTTCAATCTGGGGATGTCAAAACAATATTGGGTTTGAATAAACTGAGCTCCTGCAGCGATCTTTTTTGCTAATCTTTGTGGGCGCCAATCATGCGGAGGTGCAAACGGGTTTGCAGCTGCCCCCAAGAAAAAACATGGAGGAGTGGTTATTTTCCTGCCGCTTAGAAACACACCTTCATCACGCATCATCCGGGCGGTGCGAAGCAATTGAATTGAATCAAAATCAAAAACACGTTTTGCTTCAGGTTGATCGCCTGCAGTGACATCATCACCAGTTAAACATAAAACATTGAGTACACCCATGGCCGCTGCACCCAACATGTCTCCTTGAATTGCGATTCGATTTCGGTCCCGGCAAGTGACCTGATAAACTGGTTCATACCCCGCCCGGGTTAAAAGAGCGCACATGGCGACGCTGGATATGTGACAGTTGGCACCGGAAGCGTCAACAGCATTTATGCCATCACAAATTTCTGCAAGAACGCGAGCCGCGCGGTACACATCTTCGGGATCAGCGCTGTCAGGAGGATTGAGCTCGGCAGTGACCGCAAAATGACCCGCCCTCAATATCTCTTCAAGGCGGCTGCAAGGCGCTTTGATTTCCTTAGTCATCTTGACCCTCCTTGATGAAGTTTACAGGTATGTCCCTGGTATTTGCCCAGCCTGCAGGTAACTTGGTGTCGATGTCGTAGAACATATTGATCCAGGAGGAAGATCCTTGTAACTGATTATTCATCGGAGGCTGTAGGGAAGCAAATTGATGGCCGTATTTAGGCATTTTCAGTGACCGGGAATAAGCTTCAACCCAAACGCATTTCATTTCAGGTTTTACTTCGCAATGTCCGTTTTGGCGCACGCCCCCGCAGGGGCCGTTCCGTAAATGTTTGGGGCAGTTCATCGGGCAGGTCATCCCGGTACTGTGCAGTATACATTGGCCGCACATTTGACAATTGAAAACAGTCCCCTTGCCAAGCTTTTCAACTGCGATTACAAAGGGTTCTGTACTTCCGCCGGGTTTAAACCATTTTTTGAGGGGCTGGAGACTGACTTCGAATAGATCGTACAGAAGTTCTAGGAAATGGGGAAAGTGCTGTAACCATCGAAACATAAACTACCTCTACCAGTAAAAGATAAGTTAGAAGATTAGTTATTTATACTTTATATTTAACATTTAAGGTTCTTAATCGTGTCCATTGAATGTCAATAAAAAGTCTTTGGCCGTTTGTGTAGTATTTGAGTTCCTTACATTTCCCAAATCCAAAAATAAAAATGTAACCAGTTCTTGTGTATTCGGGTAAGATTCGCACCATTTATGTTGTCCTTATTAACAATCTTGTCATTACCCCTTTACGGGGTGGTTACATATCTGTAAAATGGGTGCAGTAAAGGAAAAATTCATGATTGTTAGTAATGCAATAATTGTAATCAGCGGCGCAGTAATATTAGTGATGGGTCTGATATTTGCCTTAAGAATTGTCGGTATTTTGAGGGACTATGGCCTGGCGCGCCCCTGGATTGTTCTCTCGATATTAATTTCGTTTTTCTTCCTGGGTTATGTTTTTACTGCATTGAGATTTCTGAATATTGATCTCTTACCCTCGGTTACCCTGGAAGGCCTGGTGGCGGCAATTTTCTTTTTCGGTGCTGTATTTGTGGTTACACTGGCGGTGTTAAATCGGAATCTTTTTGCTGATATTTTTGGGAAAGGCATCTCCGACACTAAGGCCTTTGCATTATTTGCCGAGCATGTAGGTATGCCTGCAAGAAAAGTGCTGGCCATGACTCGCCCGAATTATTCAGTTGCCTGTGAAGTTTGTGGGGGGGATGTGCATTATTCTATCCCGGAATTAGTGCGGACACATCCCCGGATCGACAGAGGGGTGGTCGTGGATCGGGCCATGGGTGGAACTAATTATCGGTTTTATGTTCGTCATTATTGTGAAAAGGAGCTGCGGGAGATTCCTGTCCGGCACGATAGTCAGTTTGAATATCGTTCTCATCGTCCCTCCCGACCTGTATGAACACTGCATCAATTGAGAAAGTTACTGGTTATGTGATGTTGGTTGGCAATGGAGCAGTTGGTAAAACAACGGTATCCAAGGTTATGGGTTTAATCAATTCAGGCAAAAAACCTGATGAGGAGATGTTACTTGGGATTCGCAAAACCAATAATCTGGAATATGAATTTCTTACTACTCAACAATTGATTGGAGATAAAAACTTTTCTGTGACAATTCAATTCCTGGTCCCTCCCGGTCAAAAAAAAGGGGAAGGAGATCCAAACGGACGATCTTTTGAGGAAGTCATAGATATATTTAGGCCTACTATCCATCGCCTGGATGTAGTTCTGTTCACCTATGATATGACCAGCCGCGAAAGCTTTCATGATTTGGTTTACTGGATTGACGGAGTGGGAGATTTATTAAACGAGGCTTCCCATTTTATTTTACTGGGAACCCATTTGGATAAGGTTGATGATTTGGAGATAACCAGGGAGGATATTGATAACGGGTTGGAATACCTGGCCTCAGAAATGAAAGGCATGCTGCCAAGCTGGAAAGGCCACTTTGCCCGCTTGGAGGTATCAAACTTAACAGGAGAAAACCTGGACTCGCTCTTGTATTACCTGGCCGGCAGTGTGGTCAGCTCCCGGATGATGAAACCATAACATAGTGGATATTTCAGACAAGGGTGGTTTAACAAATAAGACTGGTCTATAGCTATGAAATAAAAACCTTGCCAGGGTAAATTGGTAAGATAATCGATGGTTATGAAAAACAATAAAAAAAGGTTTGTGAGTTTATGAATGAAAATTGGACGAGTGATAATATTCCGGACCTGTCCGGCAAGATTATTGTGATTACAGGCGCTAACAGCGGGATTGGTTTTCATGCCGCTCGGGAATTCGCTCGCCAGGGGGCAGAGGTGGTCTTTGCCTGCCGAAACCAGACCAAGGCGGAAGGGGCTATTAATCAAATCCGGATAGAATTTCCAGATGCTCAGCTTGTTTTTGTAGAGTTGAATCTGGCCAATTTGCAATCAGTAAAAGATTTCGCTGATACTTTTAACTCCAGATATAACAGATTGGATATATTACTGAATAATGCTGGCGTTATGATGGTTCCCTTCGGCAAAACAGAGGATGGTTTTGAGAATACCTTTGGCACAAACCATCTGGGTCATTTCGCTTTAACAGGTTTGCTGTTAGACCGATTAATCAGCACCCCGGGAGCCCGGTTAGTGAATATAAGCAGCAACGCCCATTATGGTGGGGAGATTGATTTTGGGAACTTGATGTTTGAAAAAAGGGAAAGTTATACCCCCATGAATGCTTACCGCCGTTCCAAGCTGGCAAACTTGCTGTTTACTTATGAGCTTCAGCGTCGGTTGGAGAATAAAAAAATAGATATGCTCGCTTTAGCTGCCCATCCCGGGATTTCTAACACGGGATTAGCTGATCATTTATTTACAAACTGGTTTGCTAAATTATTACGGCCTTTAATGGGAATCCTGGTTCAAAGTTCTGCCAACGGGGCCTTACCCGGTATTCGGGCAGCTGTCGATCCAGATGCTGTAAGTGGACAATATTATGGTCCAGATGGCAAAGGGGAGCGTTCTGGTTATCCGATAGTTGTAAATTCCAACGCAGCTTCCAAGGACGAAGAAGTTGCCCGGAAATTATGGGAGAAATCAGAAGAATTGACCGGGATTCAATATTTTATTAAGTAGGATTTACAAAAATCCTGCTGGAAATTTCCCTACCTAGAGCGATTTCCTTCCCATCCATATCTACCGTATAGGGTCCGTTATAAGGAGCTTCATCCACGATTTTAAGGACAGCACCTGGCATTATTCCCCTTTCTTCCAGGTAGATACATAAAGTAGTTTCGGGTTGGTCTATCCGGATAACTTTCACTTCCACTTCGCAGTTGATCTCGGTCAGCGGGATGGCGGGTGTTATCGTAACTGTGCCATCAGCATCTGGAATAGGGTGTCCGTGCAGGCAAGTTGTGGGATGCTCCAGGAATTCCGCCAGGGCTTCAGTGACTGTGGCATCTGTGGCATGCTCCAAACGGCAGGACATGTCGTAAACTTGAGACCAGGGAATTTTTAAGTGATCTGCCAGAAAACGTCCCCATAGTCGCTGCCTTCGGATGACAATCAAAGCCCGCTGGCGGCCTGTGTCAGTGAGAGCAACTCCCTTATAGAGTTTGTGAATAATTAGTCCGTGCTTTTCTAAACGCTTGACCATTTCTGTAGCTGAAACAGGAGAAACCCCTACACGTTTAGCGAGTTGGGAGACTGCAACCAGGTCTCCTTCATCGGATAGCTCATAGATAGATTTAAGATACATTTCTCTGCTTTCTGATTCAGGCATCTTTCCCTTCCTCTTGCTTCCTCTTTTTCTTTAATAGGATTATACTGCCAAACCTCCTATATTTTATGGCTCGCCATAAAATATAGACAACAGTTATGGGAATAATTATGTGAAGCTTGGCACATAATAAATTTTATGGTATACCTTATAATCATATTTTAGAACCCTTTGGAATAAAAGGGATCTAAACTTATATTGAAGGATATTATGCGTGGCATTACTCTTGATAAATTAGCCCCGGGAGAATCGGGAAAGATTATAAAGGTGTGTGGAAGAGGGGCTATTCGACGCCGTCTGGTCGATATGGGTTTAACAACAGGGGCTGTGATCGATATGATTAAAATTTCCCCTTTGGGTGATCCCGTCGAGTATCGTTTGCGAGGCTACCATCTCTCCCTTAGAAAATCTGAAGCGAGGACAATTGAAGTGGAATTGGTGGATAAATTGATCCCATCGGCGGCGGCGGGACATTTTTCTAAATCAATTCTACCGCTCGGATTATGTAAATCCGGACAGAAAGTTGAAATTTCTAAAACCAGAGGTGGCAGAAGGATAGGTAGAAAGATTAAGGACCTTGGTTTGAATCCGGGCGCTGTTATCTGTGTTGTTAGTAACGATTTCCCAGGACCCCTAATTATTTCAACGAACGATGAAAACAGATTGATAGTTGGCAGAGGCATGGCTATGCATATTCAGGTAAAACCTTCTTCAGCTTAAACGGGAGAATAAAATTTTCATGACCAAGACCATCGCTCTGGCAGGTAATCCTAATGTTGGGAAAAGCACCCTGTTTAATGCCCTGACAGGTTCCCATCAGCATGTCGGGAATTGGCCTGGAAAAACTGTTGAGAAAAAAGAAAGCAGGCTGAAGATTGGGGAGCAGGAGATCCTGATTGTAGACTTACCTGGAACTTACAGCCTGACCGCTTATTCTATTGAAGAGATTATCACCCGTGATTTTATCGTCAATGAAAAACCCACTGCAGTAATAGCGGTAGTGAATGCCGCGAACCTGGATCGAAATCTTTATCTGGTCACTCAGTTAATCGAGCTGGGAATCCCTGTCATCGTTGCTTTAAATATGACTGATGTCGCCAAAAGACGCGGATTAACCATTTCACTGAAAGGATTATCAGAACGGTTGGGTGGTATCCCGGTTGTGGAGACTGTCGGGAACCGCAGCCAGGGCTTGGAGGAGTTGTTAGACGCCATTAAAATGGTCTTGGAATATCCTCATACTGGGAATATTCAAACAACCTTCACCGGGATTATAAAAGATGAGATTGATAGTCTGGAAGATGATATAGAAGGGCAGGATTTCCTGAGAGAAATATACGGATCCGGTTGGCTTGCAACAAAATTATTGGAGAATGATCAGGCTGTAATTGAGAAACTGAAATCTCTTGATGCATTGGATTTATTGGCGAAAGCCCGGAAAGCCCGGGAGCGAATAGAAAAGCACACCGGAGAAGACCCGGAGATATTAATCGCTGATCAACGCTACCAATTTGTGGACCAGGTTATTGATTCAGCTATGGAGAGACCCCGGGACACGATCATCACCCGCTCTGAAAAGATTGATGAGATTATCACTCACCGGATCTGGGGTCTGCCAATCTTTTTCCTATTGATGTGGTTCGTATTCCAGTTCACATCAAATGTCAGTACCCCGTTCCTGGATTGGGTAGATGTTTTTATTAACGAATTCATTTTTAAATGGACTTGGAATGCTTTGGAGTTGATCGGTCTGGGAAATTCCTGGATCAGCTCATTGATCACAGATGGAGTGATAGCTGGTGTTGGAGGTGTGCTGGTTTTTATCCCTGTTTTGCTCTTGCTCTATTTGGCTTTGGGAATCATGGAAGATTCTGGTTATATGGCCCGGGCGGCTTTTGTGATGGACCGGGTAATGCGTTGGATGGGTTTGCATGGAAAAAGTTTCCTGCCCATGATTGTTGGTTTTGGATGTACTGTTCCGGCGGTTTATGCTACCCGAACGCTGGAAAACGAAAAGGACCGCAAATTAACGGCTTTCCTCGCAACCTTCATGAGCTGCGGGGCCCGACTACCGATCTATGTGGTATTTGGAGCGGCATTCTTCGGTTCCTCCTCTGGCACACTGGTATTTGCCATGTATTTGCTTGGGATCATTGTAGCCTTGATCACAGGTTTTGTAATGAAAAATACCATTTACAAAAGCCAACCCCCTGCGCCATTTGTGATGGAAATGCCACCTTACAGGATCCCCCGACCTTCAGATGTTTGGAGCCAGATGTGGGAAAGAACCAAAGGATTTCTGGTGAAATCAGGGACGGTAATTCTAGGTGTGTCAATTGCCCTCTGGTTGTTAATGGCTATCCCTGCTCATCAGGATACAGGTCCTTTTAATCAGGTTCAGGCGGGTGATAGTCTTTTTGGTCGGATAAGCGGCCTCTTCTCACCAATATTCAAACCAGCTGGATTTGGATCCTGGCAGACAACTGGCTCGTTAATGACTGGCCTGTTGGCGAAGGAAGTAATAATCAGTACCACAAGCCAGATTTATGCCGTGGAGAACCAACCGTCCGGTGAATTTACCAGTTCTTTCAGAGATGACCTGGTTTCTGTGGGAGCAGGTTTTGGCCAGGCTGTGGTCCTGACGATCCAGGAAACCATCAATATCTTCCCCCGCACGATTAATTTGATCCCATTCGTAGATCTGGGAGAGCTAAACTTCTTTCCTTCTGAGAATGATTCTCTGGATTCAACTCGACTGGAAGGGTCATTGGTCAGAGCTTTTGCTGTTTCTGCTGGCTCTCCTGAAGCGGGTCCCATTGCTGCGGTTTCATTTAATGTCTTTGTTCTGCTATATGTCCCCTGTGTGGCAGCGATATCTGCTATGCGCCAGGAATTTGGGAAGCGCTGGATGTGGGCTCAGATCTCCTATACTTTTTTCATCGCCTGGGTTGCTGCTGTGCTGGTGTTCCAGGTTGGAAAATTAATTTACCTTTAATGGAGTTGTTTGAATGGCAGCGAGTTATTTACGACAGATACTGAAATTCTTTGAAGATTCCAGAAATTCTGTAACTTTAAATTCCATCGCCCGGGAGTTGGATCTGACACCAGCTCGGGTAGAAAGCATGATCGAATACTGGGTCAGGAAAGGTCGGATCCGTCTGGCGGAAGATGCCAAGGAATGCGGCAGCTGTGGCATTCAGGGAAATTGTCCATTTGTGATTGATTTGCCCCGAAGTTATGAGCTTGTCAGGGACAGTGATGATGGATCTTTGTTGGCAATGATTCCTGCGTGTAAACAGGTCGGGTGAAACAGGATAATAATCTAAAAAGGCACCTCACTTGAGATGTCTTTTTATGACAAGGAACCAGGATTAAGACTGGGTGCGCCGATACCAGGTTCGCCGGAAATATAAAAAACTGGTTGGTTCCAAGGATAAACTTAACAAAGAAAATCCCAATGGGAATGCCCTGTTGTGTATCAATTGTGGGGAATGCATACCAAAATGCCCTCAGGACATCAATATCCCGGAGGAATTAGAGAAGGTTCATGCCATTCTTGGAAAACGGGAAGCAATTGAGAAGCATTATTCCTAGGAGTCCAGAAATTTAACCTGAAGCGACTCATCGAGTCGCTTTTGCATTTAACGCTGATTGCAAAAATTTGCCCCGGCAGCGGTTGGGTGTATCGTATTCAGTATTAAATTTAAGTTGTAAGTGTGATTTCATTGTCACAATTCTTCCTCCTTGACATTTGTTAAATCCCCTTTATAATTAAGCGATCTTAATTATTAAACGAGGTGAAGTATGCCCCCTGCAGACCCGTTTTTCTCAACTTTTCACGAATGGATTGAAATCTTCATGCACCGGTCCATGTGCCGGTTTATTCATCATGCCCGCCAAAGCGGCCTTTCCATGTCCATGATTGGAACCTTGTTCCATTTGCATCACAAGGAAAGCATGGGTGTAACCGATCTGGGCGAGCATTTGGGTGTAACCAGCGCAGCAGCCAGTCAAATGCTTGATCGTCTGGTGCAGTTAGGATTAATCCAGCGTTCGGAAGATCCAGAAGACCGCAGGGTGAAAATACTTGTCCTGACGGAGAAAGGCTTCCAGGCCCTTGAAGAAGGCATGAGGGCTCAACAAGGTTGGATAAAAGAATTATCGGATACATTGTCTGCAGAGGAGAAGGATAAGATAACTTCTGCAATGAACTTGATGATTGAGAAGGTCAATCAAATTAGTTAAACTCCCGTTCACAGTTTGTGGCGGGAAAGAGGAGTAACACGAATATGCGGCGATTATTGAAATATCTAAAACCTTATACATTGTTAATTATTCTCTCGGCGGGTCTGCTTTTTATCCAAGCCAATGCTGATCTGGCTATGCCGGATTACCTTTCCCGGATTGTTAATTATGGTATCCAGCAGAATGGTGTGGAAAATGCTGTGCCGATAGCAATTCGCCAGAGTGAATTGGAAAAATTACAGCTTTTTATGGATGAAGCTCAGTCTGAATCGGTGTTAAATGCGTATCAGTTGGTGAGCCCTGATTCTGTCGAGGCCAGTGAATATCTGGAAGAATTCCCGATCCTCAAAGATGAGCCAATCTACATCCTTAATGAATTAAATCAATCCCAGATTGATTCCCTGAATACAATTCTCGGGAAAGCTCTGGTAGCAGTTTCCGGGATCCAGCAGATGATCGATAATCCTTCTGCCGCCCCACCCATGGGGACCGGAATTGATTTTGATCCTTCCCTCATTCCAGAAGGCATGGATGTCTTTCAGGCATTGGCCATGATGCCTGAATCCCAGCGGATAGCGATGACTGAACAAATGAATGAAACGTTCGCATCCCTGGGAGATAACATGATCAACCAGATGGCAGTGGGAGTAGTCAAGACAGAATATGAAGCACTAGGTATGGATGCAGGGGCAATCCAGAGAGAATATATTTTGCGAACCGGCGGCACCATGTTGTTAATCTCCCTGCTCGGCGGGATAAGTACCGTATCAGTCGGCTATTTAGCTTCTAAAACCGCAGCTGGAGCGGCCAGGGATGTCCGCAAGGAGGTCTTCAAAAAAGTAGAGAGCTTTACCAGCGCCGAGTTTAATAAATTTTCAACTGCCTCCTTGATTACCCGCTCAACCAATGATGTCACGCAAGTACAGAACTTGATCTTTATGTTCATGCGTATGGTTCTTTTTGCGCCAATTCTTGGGATCGGAGGAATTATCAGGGCGATTGAGAAAAGCGCCAGTATGTGGTGGCTGATTGCCCTGGCAGTGGTTGTTTTAATCGGATTAATCATAGTTATTTTTATTGTGGCAATCCCCAAATTCAGGATTATGCAGGATTTGGTTGATCGTCTTAACCTGGTCATGCGCGAAAATCTTTCCGGAATGATGGTTATCCGGTCATTCAATAAACAGGATGACGAAAAGGTTCGTTTTGATAAAGCCAATCGGGACCTGACGGAGACCGGGCTTTTTGTTGCCCGGGTGATGGTGACCATGATGCCATTAATGATGTTGATCATGAACGGACTTTCTCTGGCAATTATCTGGGTTGGCTCCCACCAGGTTGCTGAAGCAACCATGCAGGTGGGTGACATGATAGCTTTTATGCAGTACGCCATGCAGATTGTGATGGCGTTCCTGATGATGTCCATGATGTTCATCTTTATACCCCGGGCTGCAGTTTCTGCTGATCGTATTGCTGATGTGCTGGAAACCGAAGTCAAGATCCAGGATCCAGTGGCGCCAAAGACCTTCAAGGCACCTGTTCGGGGAGAAATAGAATTTCAGGATGTTTCTTTCCGGTATCCGGAAGCCCAGGATGACGTTATTCAGAAGATCAGCTTCACCGCCAGACCGGGAGAAACTACGGCATTTATCGGATCTACAGGGTGTGGTAAATCAACAGTAATAAATTTAATTCCCAGATTTTATGATGTTACTCAGGGAAAAATACTTTTAGACGGGATTGATATCCGGGATGTAAAACAGAGTGATTTGAGAGACATTATTGGCTATGTGCCTCAACAAGGAACCTTGTTTTCTGGCACTATAGAGAGCAATTTGCTTTACGCTGATAAAGACGCCAGCCCGGAAGTATTGAAAGAGGCTGCAGAGATCGCCCAGGCCAGCGAATTTATATTTGCTGATGAAAAAGGATTTGAAGCAGATATTTCCCAGGGTGGAACGAATGTGTCCGGGGGTCAAAGACAACGCCTGTCTATCGCCAGGGCGCTGGTGAAAAAACCACCTATCTATATTTTCGACGATAGTTTTTCTGCCCTGGATTTCAAGACTGATGCGGCTTTACGAAGAGAGCTAAAGGAAAAAACCGGTGATAGTACTGTTTTATTAGTCACCCAGCGGGTGGCCACAGTAAAAAATGCAGACCAGATCATTGTCCTTGATAAAGGGCGAGTGGTTGGCAAGGGTACCCACCAGGAATTGATGAAAACCTGCGAGACTTATCAGGAAATTGCGTCTTCGCAGTTGAGCAAGGAGGAACTGGCATGAGTGAGAGAAAAAGAAAGATGCAGCGTTCAAGTGAAACCAGCGAATCAACGCGCAGTAGTTCCGGTCCCCGGCCGGGACGCGGCGGACCTGGTGGACACATGAGCATGATGAAGGGAGAAAAAGCCCGTGACTTTAAGGGCACTATGGGGAAACTGTATGAATACCTTGGATCTTATAAAAAAAGTTTTATGGTGGTGATTGTATTTGCCCTTGTTTCGACGGTTTTTACAATTGTAGGTCCTAAAATTCTTGGACAAGCTACTACAAAACTATATGAAGGGGTTGTGGCGAATATTGCCGGGACCGGCTCTGGTATTGATTTTGATTTTATTGGCAGGATTATCCTGATTACAACCGGATTGTACTTGACCTCGACAATTTTTAGCTATATGCAGGGCTGGATAATGTCTGGTATTTCTTTGGATATCACCTACCGTTTCCGCAAGGAAATATCTCAAAAAATTGACCGGATGCCTTTTAAATATTTTGACAACACAAGCCAAGGAGAGGTGCTCTCGCTGATTACCAATGATGTGGACACGGTCAATCAGACCCTTAATCAGAGCATGTCGCAAATCATTACCTCGGTTGTAACCGTGGTAGGTGTGCTGGTCATGATGTTAACGATCAGCTGGAAAATGACTTTGGTGGCGTTGACAATAATTCCCTTATCTATGTTGATAGTAATTCTGATTGTGCGCCAATCTCAGAAATATTTTACTCAGCAGCAGGAATATCTGGGCCATGTCAATGGGCATGTGGAAGAAATGTTCGGCGGCCATCTGGTGATGAAAGCCTTTAATGGAGAGGCGGAAAGTGTAAAGAAATTTGATAGTTTCAATGACACCCTGTACAGCTCCGCCTGGAAATCGCAATTCTTATCAGGATTGATGATGCCGGTGATGAGGTTTGTAGGCAACCTGGGCTACGTTGGGATCTCCATCCTGGGAGGATACCTGGCTATTCAGAATGCCATTACGGTTGGTGATATCCAGGCCTTTATTCAGTACGTGAGATCATTTACCCAGCCCATCACCCAAATTGCTAATATTTCCAATGTGCTCCAGCAAACCGCAGCCGCAGCGGAACGTGTATTTGCATTCCTTGACGAAGAGGAAGAAATCCCTGATGTGACAAACCCGGTCTTGCCCGAGGAAATAAAAGGCCACGTTGAATTCCAGAATGTCCAGTTTGGCTATGATCCGAAAGAGATTATCATTAATGATTTTTCCGCGGATGTGCAGCCCGGCCAAAAGATCGCTCTGGTAGGGCCAACTGGCGCAGGAAAAACCACCATTGTGAAATTATTAATGCGGTTTTACGATGTTAATGAGGGCGCGATCCTGGTGGATGGAAATAATATTAAGGATTACCAAAGAGCAGATTTAAGATGTCTGTTCGGAATGGTTTTGCAGGATACCTGGCTATATAATGACACGATCATGGAAAATATACGCTACGGCCGTCCAGGTGCCACCGACGAAGAGGTTATACAGGCTGCCAAGGCCGCCCATGTGGATCATTTTGTCCGCACTCTATCGGATGGTTACGACCTGGTCTTAAATGAAGAAGCTACTAATATCTCCCAGGGACAAAAGCAGCTGCTAACGATCGCAAGGGCGATAGTGACCGATCCCAGCATGTTAATCCTGGATGAAGCAACAAGTTCGGTAGACACTCGCACCGAAGTGTTGATCCAAAAAGCGATGGATAATCTGATGAAAGACAGGACCAGCTTTATTATTGCTCACCGGTTATCCACTATCCGTAATGCGGACAGGATCCTGGTAATGAATGAGGGAGACATTGTGGAGCAGGGCACCCATGAAGGCTTGCTGGCAAAAAATGGTTTCTATACTGAGCTTTATAACAGCCAGTTTGATGTAGCGGAAGTAAATTAAAAGTCAATCTGTTCTGTATAGCTGATTAAAAAAACAAACCGCTCAATTTTTTTCTTGAGCGGTTTGTAAATTATTCAAAATTCTGGGTATTAAGTACTTTGGGTCTGGAATGGGCTTTTTCCTATTCCTGGCCAGATACGCAAAAAACCAAATACTCCCCGTATTAATATCCATGCGCCAACTAATATCCAGATCCAAATTAATGACACGCCGCCAGCTTGTTCCATGACCCAGATTCCACCGATCCCTACCAGGGAGGCAAATAGCATTGCGTTTCGCAGATAGCGATAATCTCCTGTACCCCAATGGACACCATCAGTTAAAAAAGCGAGGGAATTTAAGGGTTGGCTCACAGCTGAGATCCCCCAGGCGGGCAAAAAGAGCTGAATCGAAGTTATTGGAACGAGCAAATCGACAACCAGATGTCTTCCTGCCCACATTAATCCTGCCAATAAGAACCCTGTCCCGGTACTCCATGCTAAGGCTACCCTGACGACATGCTTGGCTGTAGAAATGGATTCTTGTCCGATGAAAAAACCGACCAACGATTGAACGGTTGCAGCGTAGGCATCCAGGGCTAAGGCTGTAAAGACCCACATCTGTCGAATGACTTGGTGAGCAGCGCCGGCGTCAGCTCCCAGACCATTGGCAACCCGGGTTGTGTAGGCCAGAAACAAATTCAGTATGCCAGTCCGGATGAATAAATCCCCACCTACCTGCAGTAATTTTGCTGCGTCCTGAAAAACAAGCTTTCTGGATATTCCAATCTTCCGGGCTGCAAGCAAGATGCCGGTTATGGCACCCAGCCATTGACTGATCGTGCTGGCCAGGGCGGATCCGGCAACTCCCATAATTGGGAATGGTCCATTGCCAAAGATAAGCAGCCAATCCAGCAAAACGTTAAGTGCATTTACACCCAGGGCTATGATCAGGGGAGTTCGCATGTCCTGCTGGCCGCGAAAAGCGCCAAAGCTAACCAGTGTCAATAAAACTGCCGGGGCGCCGAAGAGTCGGATTTGCATATAGGTAACAGCATGGGTTTTAACATCGCCCGCAGCGCCCAGGACACCTGCCAGCCAGGTCGCTGTTGGATAAATGGTCAGGATTAATAGTATTCCGAAAGCAGCCGCCAATATTAATGCCAGGCTCAAAGTTTTTCCAGCCCCCTTTTTTTCTCCTTTGCCGGACGCTTGTGCAATTTCAGTTTGAGTGCTCACGCCCAAGAAATTAAACATCCAGAACAAACTGGACAGCGCTGTGGTACCCACGCCAAGAGCAGCCAGAGGGATTACCCCCAATGAGGAAATAAAAGCGGTATCAACCAGTGCTGTGATCGGTTCAGCAGTCAGAGAAAGTAATACCGGTATGGATAATCCAATTAATGTTCGGTGGGGTCGGGTGATGAATGGATGAGGAGTTGTCGTTGAGTTCATTTATTCTTCCAGGGGATGCTGTTTTTTAATTTCAGATTAGAAAGGTATAGTTCGCAAGTATTATTATATGCCCTTTTCAGGGAGTGGATTTTCCAGCACTAAATCATATCTTTGGATTATTGTATGTGAAAAGCGAATCTGATATAAATAAACTTAATCTGGCAAGTGAACGACCTTGATCAAATTCACCCTAATGTCTTCTAAACAATAATGGAATGAATCAGGAGATCGCTCTCACTCCCATAATTCTGTAGTATGATTTACTATTAATTTCCTTCCTCGAATGGGATATTGGGATTATGAAAAGAATTGTTGTGAAAATTGGTTCCTCAACTCTGACAGCTGGCACCGGGAAATTGTCGCGGGCCCAGGTTTTAAACTTGGTGGGTCAAATTGCTCGTCTTAAACAAGATGGCTACCAGGTAGTGTTGGTATCATCTGGCGCTATGGCAACCGGATTAGAGATGCTGGAATTCCCGGAATTACCTAAATTTATCCCGGTCAAACAAATGCTGGCGGCCGTGGGCCAACCGCGGTTAATGAATGTATATAGTGATTTATTCGGCATATTTGATCTAAAAGTTGCTCAAGTCCTGTTGACCCGATTAGACCTGGCGGATCGGGTCCGGTATTTAAATGCTCGAAATACATTAGAGGCGCTGCTTGCCCAGAATCTCATTCCGATTATTAACGAAAATGATACAGTTGCTACTGAAGAGATCCGGGTGGGCGACAATGACAATCTATCAGCATTGGTTAGTAATTTGATTGAAGCCGATTTATTGATCATGTTGACGGACAAGCAGGGATTGTTTACCGCTGACCCTGATCGTGACCACAATGCAGTATTGATAACCGAGGTGAATGAAGACCCGATCCCCGAGTCGCTCTGGAAAGCAGCCGGAAAGTCTTCCAACGATACGGGCACCGGGGGAATGTTCACGAAAATTCAAGCAGCTGATCTGGCACGCCGTTCAGGGACAAGAGTTGTTATTTCTAAAGGTTCAATCCCGGAAGTGATCCTGCGGGTCGTAAATGGGGAACAGCTGGGTACCCGTTTTAAAGCCCTGGTCTCAAATTTGGAAAGCCGGAAACGGTTTATTCTCGCAGGTCCAAAATCCAATGGAAGGATTACTGTGGATGCGGGCGCAGAGGATATTCTGCGCAAAGGAAAAAGCAGCTTGCTCCCGGTTGGCGTTGTGAAGACTGAGGGAGAGTTCAAAAGAGGGGAGACTGTGACCATCTTAAATGAACAAGGTAAGGAATTTGCCTTTGGGTTGGTAAATTATGATTATAAAAGTATAGAATGTATCCAGGGTCACCACTCGAGAGAGTTTGAAGATTTACTTGGATTTAGTTACGGGAACGAACTGATCCATCATGACAATTTAATTGTAGTTTGAGCGATTTTA
Source organism: uncultured Nitrosomonadaceae bacterium (assembly GCA_964195965.1). Classification (GTDB taxonomy): domain Bacteria; phylum Chloroflexota; class Anaerolineae; order Anaerolineales; family UBA11858; genus B10-G9. Next base: position 6,414 of record CAXMRF010000031.1, on the reverse strand, counting down.
TTAAGGAGTTTGCTTTGTTAACAAAAATGGGGATGGCAGCCAGATCGGCATCTAGAGAACTAGCTTTATTAAATGAAAATCAGAAAAATCTAATATTGACAAGTATCGCTGATCAGTTAGCTGAAAATTCATCAGTCGTGATTGATGCGAACCAGGAGGACGTGAAAGAAGCCCGGGCTGCAAAAATGCCTGAACATATGATTGATCGCCTGGTTCTAAATGAAGGGCGTTTGGAAACGATAATTAACGACTTGAGGCGTGTTTCAACGCTTTCAGATCCAGTAGGGGAGGTTTTTGACGAATATTCTCCACCGAATGGATTGCTGGTGCATAAAGTCCGGGTTCCTCTGGGCGTGCTTGCGGTTATTTATGAATCCAGACCAAACGTTACCTTGGATATAGCAGGACTGGCTCTCAAAACTGGCAATGCGGTCATCCTAAGGGGCGGAAGTGAAACCATCCGAACAAATCGCCAGTTGGTTTTAATTATCCAATCTGCGCTTGCTGCAAATAAAATTTCTGCGGACGCGGTTCAATTGATTGATTCGCCCGACCGCAAATATGTTGCAGATCTGCTAAAAATGCATCAATGGGTGGATATGTTAATTCCCCGCGGTGGAGCTGCTCTTCATAAATATTGTCGGGAGAACAGCACCATTCCTGTGATTACTGGCGGCATCGGTATCTGTCATCTGTTTGTAGACCAAGGTGCGGACTTGCCAGCTGCAGTTGAAGTGATATTTAATGCCAAGGTCCAGCGTCCCTCGGTTTGTAATGCGCTGGACACGATGCTGGTTCACCAAGCAGCTGCAGAAGAATTTCTTCCACTGGTAGTAGAACGGCTGTCAAAAGCTGGAGTGAGTTTCCGGGCTGATGAGATTGCGGTGAAATTATTAAGTGCCCAGATTGATGCAGAAATCCAACCGGCCGGACCAGATGATTTTGACACAGAATGGCTTTCATTGGTATTGGGTATAAAAGTGGTTCAAGATCTTCAAGAAGCTATTTCGCACATTTCAGAGCACAGTACGCAGCATTCTGATGGGATTCTCACCCAGAATGATGACAATGCCAGATATTTTATTTCAGTTGTTGATTCGGCTGCGGTGTATGTGAATGCCAGCACCCGCTTCACAGATGGCTCACAGCTGGGATTAGGGGCAGAGGTGGCCATATCTACTCAACGGCTGCATGCCCGGGGGCCTATGGCGCTCAAAGAACTAACCACCTATAAATGGGTCATCCAGGGTAATAATCATATTAGGGAATAAATGAGAAAAAGAACTCTGTCTTCACAAATCCTGCGTATTCTGGGATTTGTTATTTTATTAGATCTGATTGTGGTTTTGATTATTGTTGCGATTGGTTGGCAGGCAGGTTGGCAAACCCCAAGGGAATTCCATCGTGCAATTCAATACGCCGGTATCCTGGTCATCGGCATTAGTTTCTTGGGGGTTAAGGGAAATTGGAAGCGAACACGCCCTGATGATAACAAGTCCAGTAAATCATTTGCTATAAAAGAAGACTGGGTAGGGCTCCAACCAAGCCTGGCTGATTATGCTCAAAGTTATGCTTTTATGATAGTTATGTTGCTGGCCGGGGGGCTTTGCCTGATTATTGGTTGGATGGTTTGATTTGGATAATAACTTTTATGAAATGACATTCTGGAATATTTAATGAGGTTTGATTTACTCAGAATAATGTAAATTAATACTTCACTTATATTTTTAGGCCTCAACTGGCTTTATAAGAGCATCTCCCGGAGATGCTCTTATTATTTAATGGGGCGGGTGTGTAAATCTCCCGGATTACGAATAGTGAAAACCCGTATATTTGGGTATTGACAATACTGTGTAATACATTGTATAATGCGAAGCATGATGATGAATAACGCAGTATCCGAACAGTATCTCAAGCTCACCCAGGAACTCCGTCGGGGTATTCTGGTCCTGGCCGCTCTCAGCCAACTTAAGGAGGAAAAATACGGCTATGCTTTGATTAGCAGCCTGGCAGAGAAAGGATTGGACATTGAACAGGGTACGCTCTACCCTCTTTTACGGAGATTGGAGTCCCAGGGTTTGCTGCAAAGCGAGTGGAATGTGGAAGGCTCGCGCCCGAGGCGCTACTACGTGATCAGCCCGGAGGGTGAGAAAACTCTCCAGGATTTGACCGGAGATTGGCGTAAATTAACTGAAGTGATGAAAGAATTATTGGCAGACATTGCCAATGAAGGAGAATAAAATGAATTTAATAGATCGATATATACATGAAGTAGGGCGGCACTTGCCGCGGAAAAACAGGGGCGATATCCAGGCAGAATTACGATCCTCGGTTGTGGATACCCTGGAAGACCGTTTTGGTCAGGAACCCACTGAGGAAGAAGCAGCTGGTCTGTTGAAAGAATTTGGTGAACCCCGTGTAGTGGCTGCGTCCTATCATCCCAAAGGTCAATACTTGATTGGTCCAACCCTGTATCCAATATTCAGTATGGTGGTATGGATTGTCATCGCGGCGGTTTTAGGTGCCCAGCTATTGGCTTGGGGAATCAGTTTATTTGTTGCTGGAGAATCTATCTCCGTTCTTGAAATAGTGGCCTCTCTTGTGAGTAGCATTCCCGCATCCCTGGGGTGGGTCATTATAACCTTTTGGATCTTGCAGTATTTTGATGCGAAACCCGTGCTTGAAGATGAGCCCTGGGATCCGAATACAATGCCTGTAATCAATACATTTGAAGAGGTCAAGCGTGGAGAATTGATTTTCGGGCTGATTTTTGGCACACTGTTTCTGGTTCTGGTTACTTTATTCCCGCAGTGGATTGGTATGATCACCTACCCGGGAGGAAAATTTTATCCCAATCCGGTGATCCTGGATTATCTGGTAATTATCCAGATCTCTCTGCTGGCAAATTTAGTCTTGGATATTTTCCTGCTCGCGAAGGGTCAGTGGGATTTGGCGACCAGGTTAATCAAAATCGGATTGAATGTATTTAGCATAGTAGTTTTAGGTTTCCTTGTGCAAGGACACAATGCCTGGCTGGCAGCCCGATCGGCGGGTGGTTTTATTGAGGCCATTGAAGCTGTATCAGGTATTGCCGATGGTGCCTGGAATGTGGTTGGTATGCATGCTTTTCGCTTGGCATTTGTGATTGCTTTTATCGTAACCACCATTGAAGTTTTCAAAGCTATTTATCGACTGATAAAAAATAAATTACAAGGTGAACTCTCGGTTAAAGATCTTGCCCTAAAAGTTGAATAACTCCTGCTTTAAGACCTCCGAGGTCTGTTGTATAATCTTTCCAGGAGGAATCTATGTGTGATACTTTAATTGCTGCACCGGAAGTTACTCAGGATAATATTGCTCTCTTTGCAAAGAATTCTGATCGGCCGCCGAACGAGGCCCAATTTTTGGACTGGATTCCCGAGAAAACCAATTCTCAGGGAGAGTCCCTTCAGTGTACTTATCTAAAAATCCCCCAGGTAGAGCATACCCATGCGGTCCTGTTATCCAGGCCGTTTTGGATGTGGGGAGCTGAAATGGGCCTGAATCAGCATGGTCTGGCAATCGGTAATGAGGCGGTCTTTTCCAAGATAGCCGCTAACAAAGAGCCTGCTTTGTTGGGAATGGATTTGCTGCGACTGGCTTTGGAGAGGGCAAAAACAGCCTCAGAAGCCGTTGAGGTGATTGTGAATTTACTGGAAGAATTCGGCCAGGGTGGAAATTGTGTACAAACCGGGCATTTGTATTACCACAACAGTTTTTTAATGACTGACGCCACAGAAAGCTGGGTCCTGGAAACTGTAGATAAACACTGGGCTGCACGTCAGGTTAAACCAATTTACTCTATTTCCAATCTGTTATCCCTGGAGGGCCGCTGGGATCGAGCATCAGTGGGTCTCGAGGAGTTTATCCTTAATAAAGGATTTGCCAAATCTAAAGAGGAAATTAATCTATCCACTGGCTTTTCTGATTTGATCTATACAACCTTTGCCGATGGAAAAAGCCGCTGCTCACGTTCCCTGGGTTTGATGAGCCAAAAAGGAGGGCAGATCACTGTCCAAACCATGGCCGCCATCTTGCGTGATCATCGAAACAGCCCTGATCCAACACCAGGGATAGCTGGCGCCAATATTTGCATGCATGCCAGCTTGGGTCCTATTCGCGGAAGTCAAACCACTGGATCCATGATTGTATCCCTGAAGGAAGGCGATCCATTGGTATTTGCTACTGGAACTGCCGCACCCTGTACCGGGATTTTTAAACCGATCTGGGTAGATGCGCCGTTAAATTTGGAACCGACTCCAGGGAATACGCATAATCCAGAAACTTTGTTTTGGGCACATGAACGTTTGCATCGGGAAGTGCTCAGGAATTTTCCTGAACGGTCCGCAGTTTTTCAAGAGGAGCGAGATTCGCTGGAAGAAGAGTTTATCCAGGGCGCCTTTGACCACAGGGATGCGTCCCGGGAAGAAAGAAAGGCATACTCCCTTTCTTGTTTTCAGAAAGCTGCTTCAGCTGAAGAGGGCTGGCTGGCACGGGTTCAGGAACTGCCTTCGAAACAAAACTTGCTGCATAAAATGGCCTGGAATGGCTTTAATAAAGCCGCAGAATATTAAGAGACTAAATGATGCGGGATCCTTGAAAGGTTCCGCATCCTCAAGTACAACTGCTTGATTAGGGTTTGCAACCGAGCCTTGTTTAGCACGTAATACTCTATCGACAACTAAGAACTATAAAGAACATTTATGGCCCTGCCCAATTTTTTAAAGCAGATTAAGTCTGCAATTGATCACGAATATAAAAAAAACCTCTACCGGAATTTGGTATTTAAGGGCGGCGGTGTTCGGGGTATTGCCTATATGGGAGCCCTGGAAGTACTGGATGAATATCGAATTGTGGATAATATTGAGTGTGTGGCAGGAACATCTGCGGGGGCGATTGCAGCTGCCCTGCTTTCATTCGGGCTTGAAATTACGGAAACCAAAACATTATTTAATTCCCTTGATCTCTCAAAAATACCCCAGAGTGCAACCAAAGTAAGGCGCTGGAATTTACCCCGCTTTGCTGAAGAAGAAAACTATCGCCGTTTTATCACCAAATACGGTTGGTATTCCAGCGAATATTTTTATCACTGGCTGGAAAGCATCATAGCTGATCAATGTGGAGGCGATGGACGAGCATCTTTTATAGATTTTCAGAAACGGGGATTTCGAGACCTGTACATTGTGGCTGCCAATGTTTCCCGACAGCGGCCGGAAGTGTTTTCCGCAGCTCAAACCCCTGACGTAGCCGTGGCAGATGCCGTGCGTATGTCTATGTCTATCCCGATGTTCTTTGAAGCTTTGCAATTTGATGGAAAATCTTTTGGCTCCGGAGATTTTTATGTGGATGGGGGCTTATTTGATAATTTCCCCATGCACATATTTGACCAACCAGAATTTTCCCGAAGAAATTGGTCCTATCGAGATGGAGTTAATTGGGAGACATTAGGATTATTCCTTTATCCAGATAAATATTTACATCCAACAGACCCGGAGATTCCTGACAATGTCTGGGAATATCTAACTCTGGCACTGCGAAATCTTTACCAATCCCATCAACTTACCAGTTATGAGACCAATGTGGTCGACCAGCACCGCACGATAGAAATCAGCGACTGCGGAATTTCTACAACAGATTTTGAAATTGCTGTTGAGGGGGAGAAGTACAATCTGTTGTACGAGTCGGGGAAAAAAGCTGTACGAGATTTCTTTAATTCAGATAAGTGAACCCATTCTCCATCCCGGAATCGTTTTAGCCCTGCTATCTACGATCTCAGGACGCATTTGGATCTTCTTCCATTAATCCAAAAATATTACCTTCTGTATCCTTGATATAAGCCATCCAGCCAACCCCGGGAACGGCCATCTTAGGACGGATAATTTCCCCCCCGTTAGCCTCAACAGCAATTAGTGAAATCTCCAGGTTCTTGACATCAATGGTATTTTCAATTCCAACCACTGAATCTGTCCTGCGTGCCAAACCTCCATCAATGCCGGGCTGATCTTCTGAGCCCGTTGAAATTAACCAATATTCAATGGGTCCTTCCCACTTGTCAAATCGCCAACCAAAGGTTTTTTCATAGAATTGGATTACTCTTTCTGGATCGTCTGCAGGCATTTCGAAATGGATTACACGGGACATGGCTTTCTCCTTGAGAAAATAGTAAAAAAGGTGAATAAAAGTATAGCAGAAGAAATAATATTATTATTCATCATCGAATTTAATATTTCCCTTGACATTGACGTTGCGTAAAGGTGTACAATGGGGAATCTGGAGGAAGCATATGGTATATACGATCAAAGAAATAGCTGACCTGGCAGGGGTAAGTACCCGGACTTTGCGCTACTATGATCAATTGGGTTTGTTAGAACCAGC
>CAXMRF010000030.1:0-23931 GCA_964195965.1 uncultured Nitrosomonadaceae bacterium | reverse complement strand
GGCAACGGGCGCAAATCGTTTGCAAACCATCGTCTATGCAGTTGTCCCGCAAATTATATCCCCCTACATTTCCTTTACCATGTACCGCTGGGATATCAATGTGCGTATGTCCACCATCATCGGTTTTGTGGGTGGCGGCGGTATTGGTTTCCTGCTTCAGCAGAATATCAACCTGCTTGATTACCGGGGAGCCAGTGTGCAAATGCTGGCCATCGCTATTGTTGTCGCACTGATGGACTACATCAGCGCTGTGGTCAGGGAACGCATGGTCTAAACCTTTATGATCGTTTTGATTGTTCTACCCTCCCGGGGCTTTGAAAGCTCCGGGAGTTTTTTATTTCCCAGAGCCTATTAATTCAATTTCTCTTTATGGTAGACTAAGATCCATGAACAGAAAATTAGAATTATTAAGAGAAAAATTATCCAGCCTTGAAAACACAATCATAGCTTATTCAGGCGGCGTCGACAGCACATTATTAACCAAGGTTGCCCAGGATTTAATCGGTGAACGGCTGACCGCAGTTATCGTAATTTCTCCCACATTGGCAGAGCGAGAATTGATCGAAGCACGCAATATTGCCGCTCAAATAGGAGTTAAACTGGTCGAGATGAACTCTGAAGAGTTAAGCATCCCTGCCTATTGTGACAACTCAGAAAACCGTTGTTATATTTGCAAAGATTACCGCTATGAAATGTTGCGTACCTATGCCGCAGATCACGGATTTCAAGAGATACTTGATGGATCCAATGCAGATGACCTGAATGATTACCGCCCCGGCCAAAAAGCTGCCCAGGAACATGGTGTCCGCAGTCCCTTGCAGGAAGCTGGATTAACAAAAGCGGAAATCCGCTCTTTGGCTAAGGAATTGGAATTATCAAATTGGGAGAAACCCTCCTCGGCTTGTTTGGCCTCCCGGATTCCCTACGGTACTACTATTACTTTATCCATGCTTCACATGATTGAAAAAGCCGAAAATTTTCTTTACCAATTGGGTTTTCAACAGCACAGGGTTCGCCACCACGGAGAGATAGCGCGAATTGAAGTTCTCCCTGAGCAATTTGAAAAATTGATGGCACAACGTGTAGAGATTATCCAAAATTTGGAAGAGATCGGTTATACATATATCACGCTAGATATTAAAGGTTTCCGTTCCGGAAGCCTCAATGAAGGAATTAAGTCCAATGGACCAGAATAAAATTAAAGAAATGCTTACCGCTGTGCATTCCGGGGAACTATCGATTGAAGATGCACTAAAACGTCTCCAGGCTCTCCCTTTTGAAAACCTGGACTTTGCCCGTCTCGATTTACACCGCGATCTTCGCCAAGGTGTGCCTGAAGTTGTATTCTGCCAAAATAAAACCCCGGATCAAATCATAACTATTATGAACCGGCTTTGGGATCATCATGATCGTGTACTTGGTACCCGTCTCTCTCCAGATGCAGCAGAAATCGTTCTGGAAGGTCTTCCTGAAGCTCAATATGATCCCATATCCAAATTACTACTTTTATCCAAAGAAGCGCTTCCCATACCGGGAGATCAAGCGCCCTATGTTATGGTTGTCTCCGGGGGCACCTCTGATCAACCTGTTTCAGAAGAAGCAGCTCAAACTCTGGAATTTCTGGGCAGCCGGGTAATCCGGGCCTATGATGTCGGCGTATCTGGCGTCCATCGCCTCTTTGATCAACATGCTTTATTATCAGAAGCCAGCGTGATTATCAGTGTGGCTGGCATGGAAGGCGCGCTTACCAGTGTTGTAGGTGGGTTAGTTTCATGCCCGGTAATTGGCGTTCCAACTAGCGTGGGTTATGGCGCAAATTTTAAAGGCATCTCCGCCCTTCTGGCAATGTTAAACGCATGTGCGCCCGGTATAGCTGTTGTTAATATTGATAATGGCTTTGGCGCTGCAGTTTTTGCCCACACGATAATAAGGAGAATTGAACAATGAAAGCCCTCTACTTTGATTTAATTGGCGGCGCAAGTGGGGATATGATCCTGGGGGCATTAATCGATGCGGGCGTTCCAGCAAATAAACTGAGAACAATGCTGAAGAGTCTCAATCTCACAGAATTTGAACTGCAAACAAAAATTGTTGACAAAAATGGTTTCAAAGCTACTAAAGTTGATATCCTGGTTGGGTCACAACCCCCGGAACGGCATCTTAAGGAAATCCAAGAAATCATACAGAATAGTTCACTCCCCACTTCCATTAAGGAACGATCCCTCAATATCTTCCAAAAGATCGCCGGAGTAGAAGCTGGAATCCATAATAAAAAGGTCGATCAAATCCACCTTCATGAACTGGGCGGCACAGATACTATCGTTGATGTCACTGGTGTTTTATTAGCGCTTGATTATCTGGAAGTATCCCGAATTTATGCCTCATCCATTCCTCTGGGAAGTGGATTTATTAAAGGGGCTCACGGGCAGATCCCGCTGCCAGCTCCCGCAACACTCGGATTAATCAAAGGGCTTCCCGTAAAAAGAACCGAGATACCTTTTGAATTAGTCACACCTACAGGCGCGGCTTTACTGGCAGATCTAGTAAATGAGTTTGGTCCTCCACCTGAGTTTATCCTGGAAAATGTGGGGTACGGCGCAGGAAGTCGGGATCTTCCGGTTCCCAATTTGCTGCGAGTGCTGATTGGAGAACTTTCAACAAATAATAACGTATCCAAGCAACAATTGGTCCAGTTGGAAACCAACCTGGATGATCTTAATCCAGAAATATATCCCTATGTAATGGAGTTGCTTTTTACTGCAGGAGCTCTGGATGTATGCCTGATTCCCATCCAAATGAAAAAGAATCGTCCTGGCACTCAGATCCAGGTCCTGACCGAGGATCTTCATGCCGATAAAATGAAAGCTATCTTATTTAGGGAAACTACAACACTGGGAATAAAACAAACGCTTGTGGAACGTTACGCAATGGCCAGATCCATCCAGGAAGTCAATACTGCGTATGGAAAAATAAAAGTGAAAATTGCCAGTGATACTACTGGATTTCAAAAAGTTGCCCCTGAATATGAAGATTGTCAAAAGTTGGCACGTGAAAATAACTTACCAATTCTTCAAGTTTATCAGGATGCTTTGACTGCCTATCAAAAAATGAAAAAATAATCCCCAACAGGACAAAAACCTTATTCACAGCATTAAAGCCAATTGAGATCTTCCTTATTACATCAACTGTTAAGGATAAATTAGATTTTTCCTTTTATAACCCTATCATGGTAAAATGCGCACGTGTTTAAAAAAAGATTAAAAATGATCATCTATATTTTCTTGTTATTAATCATTATCCTGGTTGGTGCGCCGCGTGTCATGATGGTATATCAGGCAGGAAAAAGGATCTACACACAAGAAAACGTTCCTGTAACCCGGGCGGCAATCGTCTTTGGTGCCGGTTTAACATCCACTGGAGGACCAACAACTGTACTTAAAGACCGGGTTAAAACCGCAGTAAATCTCTACCAAACCGGAAAAGTAGAAAAGGTATTGATGAGCGGCGATAACCGCTTCATTAACTACAATGAACCGGGAGCGATGAAAGCCTATGCCCTGGAGTTGGGTATGCCGGAAGAGGACATTATCCTTGATTACGCCGGCCGCAGAACCTATGATACGTGTTATAGGGCCAAGGAAATTTTCCAATTGGATGAGGCTATCCTGGTTACCCAGAAATTCCATTTATCACGAGCACTCTATACCTGCAATTCATTAGGATTAGGATCCGTAGGGGTCTCAGCTGATTTAAGGTACTACCGGGATGAAAGTTATTGGAGTATCCGGGAAATCCCCGCCAGCCTAATTGCCTTTTACCAAGTCCACATAACAAAACCAGAGCCTGTTCTAGGCGACCAAGAACCAATTTTTCCTTTGGAATGAATCCTGCACTGTTAAATCTAATAATTAACCCCTATTCAGCATATTATGCTGAGGAGTATTGTCATGAAGTTTAGATACTGGTATTTAATCTTGTTAATTCTTTTGATAATTCCACTTTCTGGATGTGGAATTAATATCGAATTCCCCTTTAACACCGAACAAAAAACCGGTCCTTCAGTTACTGATTTCATTCAAGTCCCCATTCCAGATGCCCCAACGCCGTTGGATGTAAATTTATCATTTGGCGTGGGTAAATTGACCTTACTGCCCAACCCAGGTGAAGACCTTCTTTCCGGGACAGTGACATATAATGTTCCTGATTTCAAACCCGAGGTTACTGTTGATGAAAATGGAGTGTCCTTAAAACAGGGCAACCTTAAGCTAAACGCTATCCCAACCATTAACAGTACAATAAAAAATGAATGGGGTATTGCCATTAAAAATCACCCCATTGAACTCAGTATCAAAGCTGGCGGATATAGCGGTGAGTTCGAATTTGGTGGGCTAGCACTGACTGATCTGCATATTGAAGATGGTGCTGCTACCGTTAAATTGAAGTTTTCAACCCCAAATACCACACCCATGAATTCACTCCGTTATGAAACCGGTGCATCCAATATCACAATGGAAAAACTTGCCAATGCAAATTTCCAGACCATGATTTTTAAAAGTGGCGCAGGCAATTACAATCTTGACTTTTCAGGCTTATTGCAGCGCGACGCATCAATATTCATTGATACTGGATTAAGCCGTTTAGTGATATCTGTTCCTGATGGAGTACCGGCGGAGGTAAATTTTGAAGGTCCCTTATCCAAGGTTATTCTTTCAGGAAACTGGCAGCAATCAGGCAATGAATATATCCTGGAAGGTCAGGGGCCCAAACTGATTTTTAACATCGAAACCAAAGCGGGAACCGTTACCCTTCAAAATCCGTAAATCAGGAAGGGAACAAACCAAATCACTCTGTCACTCTTCAATTTCTATTGACAGGGTACTGACCCTCGAGTACACTTAGAATTATTGGCTATACGAAAGGTTTTGGGTGATGAAAAACGAATCCACTGCTCATATTAATCCTAGAACAACATTGTCACCAGCGCTGCAAGCCTGGGAGATCTATCTAAACGACCAGGGCAGTTCACCGCATACAATTACTGCTTTCCTGGGTGATTTGCGGCTGCTGGCCTCTTATTTACCGCCTGATCGCCAGGTGGGTGAAATCAGCCTCGCTGATCTAAATAACTTCCTGCGCTGGATGGAAAATGAGCGTAATGTGCCCTGCAGTCCTAAAACGCTAGCCCGGCGAATTACATCCCTAAAATCGTTTTTCCGCTGGCTGCATGAAGGAGGCGCGATACCCGCCAACCCGGCGGAAAAGGTTGTCCAAAAATCTGTTCGTAGTCCCCTGCCAGATATCTTATCCCCTGATGAAGTAGATCAGATACTTGAGACAGCCCAGGCCTACCGCTTCAGCGCTGATCCTGATTTTCGTTCTTACCTGCTGTTTACTCTGCTCCTAGAAACTGGCATAAAAAAAGGCGAATGCCTTTCTCTCAGCCCCAATCACATCCAATTGGATGCTCCGGAGGCACCCCTGGTTTTTATTCGTTATGCCAGCCCCCAAAATCGGTATAAAGAACGCAAAATAAAACTGAGTGAAGATTGGATTAATGCATACAACGAATATAAAATGCATCACGACCTGGATGATCGCTTATTTCCCTGGTCAGCCAGGATGTTGGAATATATACTGGAAGATTTAGGAATAGACGCTGGACTTACAAAACGGGTCTCATTTTCCATGTGCCGCTGGACTTGCGCAGTTCAGGACTGGCGCTCAGGAATGGACCAAAATAAAATCAGGCAGAAGTTGGGCGTTTCTGAAGTTCAGTGGCGAGAGATCAGCCGGAAACTTCATACTTTAAACCGGGAAGAACCTGCAGATCAGCCATCAGAAAATTCCGATCCAAACTCCTGAACTACTCAGACTTTTCTGCGAATAAATTTTAGTTCCAACAAAGATTTACTCTCACGGGTTATGCTGGCCTCCTGGCTTAATCTCCCACCTGGTACCCACAATATCGAATCCTGCCCTCCAATTAGAGGCCAACCTTCCCGATACGGCGCAGGGATCTTCTCGTTTATCATCATATCGGAAACTTTCATTGCATTCCCCTCCATCCCCAGTGGTTTAATCGTATCGCCTTCCTGGCGAACCCGCAGCACTGTTTTATCCTGAATTACATCCTTATCCACCCAGACCAGAAAATCCTCTCCAGGAATTTCAAGGTGATCGAATTGCTCGGGAGTATAAACCAACGGTTGAACAACAAGGTACCAGTCATTGCCCAAGTTTACCTCCCCTTGTTCTGGAATATTGATATGATTGTGGTCCAGCAGCTGTGGAAACTGAGACTTAACCAAATCAGTTTCCCAGGTTGATAAAACCATCATTTTTGGAGATTGGGAAAGGTTTACTTTTGCCACCCAATTGGTCGATTTACGGGATGGATTACGGACAAAATCCAGGGCTGCTTCGACCTGGTAGAAACTTAATTCTAAATAATCAGGCCGGAGGCTTAAAAGAGATTTCCGGATGATACGACGCTGGATCGCTACTGGAAAATCAAGCAGAGTTTCCCGGGTAAGCTGAATATAACTGGACCCCTGGCTGTTTAGACAGCTTTTCCAGGCCAGATCCGCAAAATGCTCCAAGGCCTGGTCCTCAGCAGATAATATCTGGGCCGTCTGCAGCAAACGACGATGAAATCCTGGAGTGAGTTTTTCAAGCTGAGGGATCACACTATGCCGAATTCTATTCCGGAAATATTTTTCATCCGTGTTAGTAGGATCTTCAATTATTGGAATCTGGTTTTCGTCCTGATAGGCCAGCAGTTCTGATTTGTCCACTTCCAGAAATGGTCGAATGAGCGGAATAGTCTCGCTCCAGGCGTTTGGCATACTGACTACCTGCATGCCAGATAATCCTTTCATCCCCGTTCCCCTAAGCAGGTTCATTAAAATAGTTTCAACCTGGTCTCCGGCATGGTGGGCAACAGCCACTGCACCAGCCATTTCTTTTCCTGCAACTTGAAACAGAAATTGGTAGCGCAAGATTCTGGCGGCTTCTTCAATGCAGAAACCTTTTTCCCTGGCATAGTGGCGCACATCTCCGGATCCTGATCGGAATGGAATTTCAGAATCAAGACAGTATTTTTCTAATATTTCTGCTTCCTGGTCAGATTCATCGCGCAGTTGATGGTTAAAATAGGCAGCAATAGGCGCATATCCTTTTTTGTTCATTGCATGCAAGAGCGCCATACTATCCACGCCGCCAGAGATACCCACAACGACTGGCGGTTCTATGATAGGCATAACTTGTTCAAGGGATTTGAATAACATCATCAAATTATAATCTATGGTATATTTTATAAACAGATTTCGATCGGTTCACTCGAGGTGCGTTATGGCACAAACGATATTGATCATTGATGATGATATAGATACCTTAAAGCTGGTCGGTATCATGCTCGAGAGGAAAGGGTTCAAAATCCTGGCCTCAACAACCGGGAAAAAAGGCCTCCAATTGGCTACCGAAGAAAATCCCGACCTGATCCTTTTAGACGTTATGATTCCGGATATTACCGGCTATGAAATTGCCCGTTCAGTCCGATCAAATCCAGCAACGGATTCAATTCCCATCATCATGTTCACTGCCCGCAGCCAGGTCGATGATAAAGTAGAGGGTCTGGAGGCTGGAGCAGATGCTTACATCACCAAACCAGCCCGTCCCAGAGAATTATTCGCTCAGGTAAACTCAATTCTGAAAAGAGCACCCCAGCGCTCCTCCCACAACCAGGCAGCTGCCATCGAAAAAGGCACACTGATTGGTATTATTTCATCTAAGGGCGGCTTAGGCATATCCACCCTTGCTACTAATCTGGCCATTGAAATTCACAATCAATCTGGAAAGAAGACCGTCCTCGCTGATTTTAGACCCGGACAAGGGACAATCAGCATGGATCTTGATGTGCAAAATACTAACGGATTGATTAAACTCCTGGAAGAAGAGCCAGGATCCGATATATCAACGATCATTCCCGATGTTTTATTGGATCACAAATCCGGTATTAAAACATTGCTTTCTTCTCACCAACCTTCCGATTCAAAATACATCTCATACGTGGAACAATTCCAAGCAATCGCTAAAGAATTACCTGTTCTAGCAGAGTATATTATTCTTGACCTGGGCCCCTCCTTAACCCCAATCACTTCAAGCGTTCTGCCAAAATGCGACAAGATCATGATCTGTCTGGAACCTTCTCCGGGAAATATCACCCAAACCAGAATTTTAATCCAGGATTTAATAAACAATGGTATTGGTGAAGGCCGATTTATAATCGTTTTGATAAACCGGCAGCGATCAGGTGTACAGCTCAATTGGGAACAGGCCGAAAATCTACTGGAACGAAAAATTGATCAGATTTTCACACCAGTTCCTGAATTGGCTTATCAAGCTGCAGCAACAAATAATCCCATCATCCAGCGATCTCAAGATAGCATGACGGCAGAACAATTCCGCGATTTAGCGAAATTAATTCTGGATTAACTGTATGGTGCTTCCCATCTCTGACAAGAATATTTTGATGAAAAAAGCCTCTGAGTTAATCAGCGAGGCATCTTATTGTATTGCTTTAACAGGCGCTGGTATTTCGACTCCTTCAGGCATTCCTGATTTTCGGTCCCCTGGTAGCGGGATATGGACAAAATATTCCCCCATGGAAGTTGCATCGTTAAGTGCTTTTCGCTACCATCCTGACAAGTTTTATGATTGGATGCGGCCTTTCGTTAGCAGCTTGTTCCAGGCAGATCCAAATCCTGCCCATACCGCTCTTGCCGAATTGGAGGAAAACAATTACCTTCAAGCAATCATTACCCAAAATATTGATGCGCTGCATCAAAAAGCGGGGTCCAGAAAAGTTATAGAAGTGCACGGCACTTATCAGACCTTAACATGTCTGGGATGTTATCAACAAATTAAAGCGACCCGGGAAATTCTTACTTCATTTGTCGAAGACTTAACTACTCCAACCTGCCCCGAGTGTGGAAATCTCTTAAAACCAGATATTATTCTATACGAAGAACAGCTTCCGGTAGAAAAATGGAAATCAGCCCGGGAAGAAATCATGGCATGTGATTTATTATTAATTTTGGGATCATCTTTAACTGTGGCTCCTGTGAGTGATCTGCCCTACTCTGCCCTGGCCAACGGAGCTGATATCATCATCCTTAACTATACCCAAACACACCTGGATAATCAGGCTGTGGTCGCCATCCATGGAGATTTAGCTGAACTGCTTCCTACCATTACAAATAAGGTCACTCATGAAAAAAAATAAAGCCCATTCAAACTTGCTGAACAGTTATCAAAAATTAATTAACATATCCTGCGACCTGGCATCTGAACTTGATCTCAATATTCTTTTATCCAAAATTGTTAATGCAGCCAGTGAAATTTCTGATTCAGAAGAAGCTTCAATTCTGATGTTTGACCCTGCTAAAAACACTCTTTATTTTCAGGCGGCAACCAATCTGGATTCTCAACTAAAACGCGGCCTGGTTGTTCCCCTGGAAGAAAGTATCGCAGGCTGGATAGTCCAAAACCAGAAACCAATTATTGTAGATAATCCACAGAAAGATAAAAGGCATTTTGATACTATTGAAACAATTACCAATATCAAATGTGATTCTCTCCTGGGTATTCCCCTCACATCCATGGGAAAAGTTATTGGCGTTCTGGAAGTGATTAATAAACACGGGGGAAGTTTTACCCAGGAAGACCAGGATGTTCTGCTGGCGCTTGGCGCTCAAGCAGCAGTGGCCATTGAAAATTCGCGCTTATTCCTTCAATCTGATTTAATAGGTGAATTTGTCCATCAAATTCGAACACCCCTATCAGCCCTCAACGCAGCAACCCATCTATTAAAAAGTAACCGGGTGGATGACCAGCAGAAGAAAAAAATGATCGACATTATGGAAGCTGAAATTGAAGCCCTTTCAGATATGTCCACTTCCTTCCTGGACCTGGCGCGGCTGCAATCTGGAAGAAAACAATACTCCGTTGCTGAGTTTAATATCAAGGAATTGTTGACAGAATGTTATGATATTTTTTACTCTGAAGCAAAGCACAATCAAATAACATTTTTACTGGATTTACCCGCCTCACTTCCTCGTGTGCTAGGTGATCGGAAACAACTCAAACAAGCGTTAATCAACTTACTCAATAACGCTGTCAAATTTAACCACGAAGGAGGAGAAATCACTCTTCGTGGTTTAGGAAAGAATAAACAAATCATTATTTCAGTAACTGACACAGGGTTAGGGATCCCTGAAGAGGAACAATCCCATATCTTTGAAAAGTTCTACCGGGTGAGAAGCCATCGGGATCAGGTACCAGGGACAGGGCTGGGATTATCCGTGGTTAAACAAATTATCATTGATCACGGCGGGGAAATCTCATTCACCAGTGAAGAAAATATTGGTACAACATTCACAGTTATCCTTCCCGTAGAAAAACAATAAAACCATGCAATTTTCGCTAAAAAAATACCGGGTCCATTTAGTTTTAGCTATTGTGATCTTGATTCTAGGATATTTTGCTTTCTCTCGAGGAGGTTGGGCTACTGTATTACAGGGATTTATCGGAGGAATTACAATCCTCATTAAAGAAATTCCCTTATTGACTGCAGCTTTTTTAACTGCTGGGTTTATTCAAGTTTTGGTTAAAAAAGAATTTATCACACAATGGTTAGGGCGGGATTCCGGCGTAAAGGGAATTCTACTGGCTTGCCTGGGCGGAGGACTCATTCCAGGTGGTCCCTATGTTTATTACCCTATTGCAGGTGCACTTTTATCCTCTGGCGCGGGATTAGGCGTTCTGGTTGCTTTTGTATCCGCTAAAAATCTATGGTCGGTATCCCGGCTTCCTTTGGAATTTGCAATTCTGGGACCCACTATCACCATTCGCCGTTTTCTGATAACTTTCCTGATTCCCCCCTTGCTCGGTTTGCTCGTCGAATGGTTATTTGGCGGATCTATAAATAAGATCCGGGAGAATGTCGAAAAATGAGTTCAGCGACAATCATTCTCTGGATTATTGCAGTAATCCTCTTTGTATTCAGCTGGAAAAAGGGAACTGATACAGTAAAACTTGGCGCGCAGTCGGCCTGGAATACCACAAAACAAAATGGACTGTTAATCTTCCTGGCCTTTATCATCGTTGGTTTTGTCAATGTTCTTTCACCGGAAGACCTTATAACAGCCTGGATTGGACCGGATTCGGGGTGGAAGGGTATCCTGTCAGCTGAATTCCTGGGCATGTTAATGCCAGGAGGACCTTAT
This sequence comes from uncultured Nitrosomonadaceae bacterium, assembly GCA_964195965.1. Lineage (GTDB taxonomy): Bacteria > Chloroflexota > Anaerolineae > Anaerolineales > UBA11858 > B10-G9. Next base: position 12,646 of record CAXMRF010000030.1, on the reverse strand, counting down.
GTTGTCTTTCCGATTATCGCTATTTTGGCGCAGGCTGGTGCAGGGATTGCGCCTGTTATCACCTTGATTACCAGCTGGTCTACCCAGGCATTGTTAACAATCAGTTTTGAACTGCCTTTTATGGGATGGCGATTTACAGTTATTCGCTGGAGTGCCGGTTTATTAGTCCCCCTCATGACCGGTTTAATTGCAATCTTATTATGGGGATGATCTTTACCCTTTAATGATTTGCTGGATCCAAATCCAACCAATCCGAAAACCGTTTTTGAATTTCTGTTTCCAAATCTTGGAGTAGGGCTTCTGCAACTTCTTCATTTTCAGCTTTGGCAGTAAGCCTCACCAGAACAAATCCCTTCCCTGCAGCCAATCCTACAGTGGGGTTGGCAAGCTCTTCAAGATCGCTGATTAACGCATCAATGCGGGATTCACCGATTCCTTCCACGCGAAGATTGCGAATGAGAATCACTCCTGTTAAACCAAATTTGGCTGTGATTCGGGGAATTACCTGTTCGTTAATCATGCCTTCCATTTCCACTGGCACGCCAGGTAGTGCATAAATATTCTTTCCATCAACTTCAAGATTTATACCTGGTGCAGTTCCTCTTGGATTAGGTAAACTATCCGCGCCTGTCGGCAAGAAGGCCTGCTCCCGGTTATTTTCTGGTGGTTGAATGCCATATTTTTCAAAACGCCGAACAATCTCATCCCAAAGTTCTGGATAAAAAACCAGATCCAAATTATACGCTTGGGCGATTGCCTGTCTGGTTGGGTCGTCTACAGTTGGTCCAAGTCCACCTGTCATGATCACAATATCAGCTCTGGCAACACTTTCTAAAAGGATTTGAGCAATCCGATCAGGATTATCCCCAATAGTTGCAGTGCGGAAGACATCCACCCCGATTTTCCGAAGCGCCAGGGCAATTACTTGAGTATTGGTATTGACAATTTCTCCGAGTAAAAGTTCCGTACCGATAGTAATTATTTCCGCGCTTGGCATTAATTTATCTCCTTGAAAAAAAAAGGTCCTGTGATGTATTTTAACATCACAGGACCTTAAGTCATAATTGAAATACTATTTACTGAATACCCAGATAAGCTTTCTGCACCATTTCGTTCTGACGAAGATTTTCAGCGGTATCCTTAAGAACAATTTCTCCTGTTTGAAGCACATAACCTCGATTGGCAACTCTGAGAGCTACAGTTGCATTTTGCTCAACCAGCAATATCGTGGTTCCGGTTTTATTGATCTCTCTAATCGTTTCAAATACAGATTCGACCAGGATAGGCGCCAATCCCATCGAAGGCTCATCCATTAACAGTAAACGCGGATTTGCCATGAGGGCTCTGGCAGTGGCTAACATTTGTTGTTCACCTCCGGAGAGAGTGCCTGAAACCTGTTTTTCCCTTTCTTTTAATCGGGGAAAGATCTGATAAACACGGTCCAGATCATCATCAAATGTAGAGCGATCGGGTCTAGAATAAGCTCCCATATCCAAATTCTCAAAAACGGTCAATCTGGCAAAAATCCCCCTGCCTTCCGGCACCATGGTAATCCCTTTATATACTAATTCGTGAGCCGGGGAATTCGAGATTTTTTCTCCTTCAAAGAAAACCTCACCAGATCTAGGTTTCAGCAATCCGCTGATGGTTCGAAGGGTTGTTGTTTTTCCGGCGCCATTGCCGCCAATCAGGGTCACAATTTCGTTTTCTTCCACAGTTAGTGAGATCCCTTTCAAAGCGTGGATATTGCCGTAATAGGTATGTATGTTTTTTACTTCTAGCATAGCCATGATATTATTTCACTTTGGAGTGTTTTGTAGTCAAATTAGACATCACCCCGTCCTAAGTAGGATTCAATCACCTGGGGATTATTTTGAATTTCACCCGGTGTTCCTTTTGCGATTAACTGTCCAAAGTCAAGCACATAGATAAACTCACTGATGCCCATGACAACCTTCATATCATGTTCAATCAATAAAATGGTTATTCCCAGCTTATCTCGCAAAGTCTCAATAAAACGCATCATGATCACAGATTCATTGGGATTCATGCCTGCAGTTGGTTCATCCAACAATATAATCGCTGGTTTATTAGCAAGGGCGCGGGCCATCTCTAACCGGCGCTGTTCACCATAAGGAAGGTTGCGGGCAAGGAGGTCACCTTTCCCTGTCAATTCCACAAAATTGAGCAATTCCTGTGCATCCTGAAGAGCTTGTTTTTCCTCTCTTTTTTGTCGGGGCGTATGTAAAATTGCATCAACGTAATTGGATTTAAGTTGTGGGTGAGCGCCAACCAGGATATTTTCCAAAGCAGTCATGGCTGGAAACAGTCGGATATTCTGATAAGTTCGGGAAATTCCTTTTCTCGTGATCTTATCCGGTGATAACCCCAGCAAGGATTCTCCCTGAAATAACATGTCCCCTTCATCAGCTGGGTAAAATCCAGTAATACAGTTATATAATGTGGTTTTCCCAGCCCCGTTAGGACCGATAATGCTGTAAATGGATCCCTTCGGGATTTGAATACTTACATTATCGACGGCGGATAAACCGCCAAATCGTTTGGTTACATTACGGGTTTCTAAAATACTCATATGCTAACCCTCATATCCCACTAAACTTTCATCCGTTGGTAAATCATCTGGCTCATCTAGATGTAATTCCATCTTTCTGCGGGGTGCAGGCCACAAACCCTCTGGGCGTATGATCATCATATAAACCAGCAATCCACCAAATACCAGCATACGGTATATATCCAGCTCACGTAGAACTTCAGGCAATCCTTTGAGCACAAATGCGCCCACTATAATGCCTGGAACACTACCCATCCCGCCCACGATCAATAAACAAAGCACATTTATTGATACCATCAAGGTGTGATCTGCCGGCCCGGTATATTGGTTCCGGGCTGCAAACAAGGCACCTCCCAAACCAGCAAAAGCTGCCCCTGTAGCAAAAGCCATCAATTTATAATAAAAGGTATTAATACCCATGGCCTGCGCAACTGTTTCATCTTCTCTCATGGCCATCCAGGCTCGACCGACCCTGGAGCTCTGAATGAAATTCGTTAATATAATAGTGATGATGATTCCCAGGAAAATTAAATAGAGGTAACCCTTTTCAGTTGAAAGGTTCCATCCAAATATGCTCGGACCCCCTATATCCCGGATTCCTTGCGGTCCTCCCAGGTAAGGAGCCATCATGTCACTGCGAATTAATACCCGGATGATCTCTCCAAAACCCAGAGTAACAATCGCGAGGTAATCACCTCTCATCCTGAGTACAGGTATGCCAAGGATTATTCCGGCAAAAGCTGCAATAACAACGCTCAAAATCAGTACAGGCCAGAATCCAAGTGTCAATGCAATGGGTTCCGGGGCTGTTAACAAACCGAGAACATAGGCACCAATAGCAAAAAACGCGACGTATCCGAGATCAAGCAATCCTGCCAGGCCAACTACAATGTTCAGACCTAAACCCATCAGCACATAGATACCCACTGTGCCCATGGCGTAGTTCCAATACCTTCCAATGAATTGGGGCATGAGAAATACCACAATAGCCAAAACGCCATATCCAATCCATTTTGATCTTGGATTAGATTGGTATTGTTTGGCCAGCTTAGAACCCAAAACTTTTCCTTTGACGGTAAAGATTTGTTCCTGGACGTACTCACCTGCTTTTCGCGTTTCCAAGGTAAAGGTTAGCAATCCACCCAGCGTCCCAAAAACGGAAAATATACCAAACGATATCAGCGAACCGGCAGCAATACTCCTCCCAAAGAGCAAAAATAGAACAGATTGGTGATCTAACTGGGCTAAGTAGGCCCGCATTTCAACATCTACACTATCCAGATATCCTACTAATAATATAAAAATACCAATAAATAAACCAATCACGATACCAGCGGAGACGCCGAAGGTCAGGGTTGATTTCAAATCTGATTTTTCTGCATCATCAACCCGGGAACCAGCCCACAAACCAGCTAGCGCAAATAAAACCATTAAGCCGCCTGTATTACTCGCTCTGGCATTAGAACTTAGTTTTAGAAAATCACCTACAATTTCTGACAATGTGGTGGTTAGACCAAATAAGATCAGAAAAATAAGGACAATACCGAATATCAAGCCAGTTTGATTGCCTTGCTTAATTAGTTTTTTCATTAGACTTTCTCCTCCGTGAGAACTTCACCAACAATGCCCGAAGGCCGAAAGATTAATACAAGAACCAGGATAGAAAAAGCGATCACATCTTTGAGCTGAAAATCTATGCCGAGAGCCGCAGGGCCCAGGGATTCAATCACTCCAAGGAAGATACCGCCAATCATTGCACCGGGAATATTACCAATCCCTCCCAGAACAGCAGCGGTGAACGCTTTTAATCCGGGGATAAAACCAATATAATGATAAATAATACCATTATGTATTCCCCACATGACACCTGCGGCACCTGCCAGGGCGCCGCTGATAATAAAGGTATTACTGATGACACTATCTACGTTAATGCCCATTAATGCCGCGGTTTGTTTATTTTCTGCAACTGCGCGCATGGATCTACCATAACGGGTTTTCATTACAAATGCCCATAATCCTATCATAAGAACAGCGGATAGTATAAATGTTAACGCGCCTGTGTATGTGAGAATAACCTCTTCCCCTCCAATCGGGATGCGCCAACCAACGCTGCGAGCCAAAGCAGAGGGATTAAAATAAGTTCGTCTTTTTGGGCCAAACATTACCTGGGCTGCATTTTGAAGAAAAATGGAAGCACCAATAGCGCTGATCAATGGGATCAACCGGGGTGCTCCCCGGAGCGGGCGGTATGCAATCCTTTCCAGGAAATAACCAGATACTGCGGATATAAACATACCAGCAAGAAAGGCAAGAGCCACAGATAATATCTGGTACGAATCGAGAAAACTCATCCCGGTAGAAGCAACGGGAATCGATCTAAAAGCTTCAAATACAAAATAACCAGAAAAAGCGCCCAGCATCATGATTTCACCGTGGGCGAAGTTAATCATAAAAAGGATACCGTACACCAGCGTATAACCGATGGCGATCACTGCGTATACACTGCCAATGATCAAACCGCTCAAGGCAAATCGCAACCAGGTATCAGGTCCATACACACCAGAATCGATTACGTTATACAGCCGCCAGCCCAAAAATGCCAGGAATAAAATAGAAATAATAACTTGGATTACCTGAAATGAATTAATACGTTTTGTTGATTTCTTAGGACTGGATTCACCCATTGTCAACCTTCTTTACTGACTCAATTTATAAATCTTCTTCTAACATGGATTAGCGAGGCAAACTTTTCAGCTTGCCTCGCATAATTTATTCTAAATTCCAGATCTGAAACTTACTAGGGAATTGCCCAGGCGCCATCTTTAACTACCTGGAAGGACGGACCAGAAGCATTGCATTCGCCGCCATTGCAGGTCAGCAAACCGGTCAGACCATCATAATTGGTCATTCCATTGACTGCAGCAACTAAGGCTTCTCGAGGAACGTACAGGTTTCCATCTTCGCCAAGGATTGCAACGGATTTAATAGCTTGAACAAGAGCATCCACTACATCGTAACCGTGCCAGGTGAAAGTGGAGATTGCGCCTGGAGGATCACCGTAAACACTCTCATAATAAGCATCAAATTCAGCTTTTGCAGCACTTGCCAGAGGAGCACCAGAAGCAGCATAAACACCTTCGGCCTGAGCCCCTGCCAATTCGATGAAACTGTCGCCATAACTGCCATCATCACTGAAGAGGACTACGCCCTCCAGACCAGCAACAGGCATACCCTGAGCCAAAACTGCGGCTTCGGAATAGTAACCACCAAAGTAAATCGCATCTGGATCAGATGCACCAACATTAGTCAGAGAAGCACTATAGTCGGTCTCACCAGGTGTAATTGCTTCAACAGCAACAACTTCACCACCAAGGCTCATAAATACTTCCTGAACCTTTTCTGCTACACCTTTACCATAAGCATCACCATCGTGCATAACAGCCAGTTTGGTCACGCCAAGGACATTGAACATGTACTCAGCAGCGAACTGACCTTGGAGGTCATCAGTGAAGGGGATCCGGTTGAAAACGTCTTGGGGACCATCGGTCAATGTAGCCATGGTCGCTGAAGGGGAAAGCATAGGCAATCTGGCTTCATTGTAGATGGGGATTGCAGCAGCAGTGGAACCGGAGAAAGTGTGCCCGGCAATAGCCACAACATCAGGATCAGAAACATAAAGGTTGGCCACTGAAGCGCCGCCCTCGCCACTGCCCTGTGTATCTTCGATCAGCAATTCAAATGTGAATCCATTGAATTCGCCAGCATCATCAACAGCCAACATACCAGCGTTGGAAATGTCGATACCAAAGGCAGAATAGTCACCAGCCATCGGTCCGGCATAACCAATTTTAATGGTGCTGCCAGCTTCAATAACGGCGCATACTGTTTCATCAGGATTTTCTGCGCATTGCTCGGGAGCTGTTGCTCCACCACCACAGGCAGCCAAAATCAGGCTGACAGCGATTAACAAACTAAATACATAATATCTTTTTGACATACTGTTTTCCTCCTTAGGAAAATTGTATTGGATAAAACAAAATCTTCACTTTTCAAATGATTTATAATGAGTCCGATACACCTCCTTGCTGTAAACTGAAGAAAAATTCCAGTACAAGTATTTATTATAATAGACAATCAGGGTTTTTAATTTCTGTTAGCCTAAAAGAATCTGCACTTCTACCGCTCATACAAACGGGATTTCCCTTCCTGCTGAGTTGGCTTTACCCGATAATATTTTAGGAATTAAATGTACAAATGAACTGCTAAAAGATGGTTGATCCAATATTAAACTGAATTTTGGGAAGTTGATAAAGAGAAAATTATCACTTGAAAGTGCAGTATAACATAATTCACTTATATAACAAGGATTTGATTATCCAATCTACTTATAGTTTGCCCTAGGTCTAACTGGTATTCAAATTTGAGGAAAGTTACAACATTTGGAATTTAGTAAGTATCTCCAAATTTATGGAATTGATCTCAGGAAGGACGCTGCAAACCACTCGCAGGCAGCAAAAAACCTCCATCAGCAATTATTGTTTGCCCGCGGATCATGGAAGCTGCCGGTGAACAGAGAAAGGCAACAATGCCAGCCACATCTTCCGGGGTAGCAATCCTTCCTGCAGGAGTTTGTTCAGCGATCTCATCCAGTAAATCTTCTCCTTGCAAGGTACTAAAATGGTGCAGCGCCTCAGTGGCAACGATTCCAGGAGATACTGCGTTTACACAGATATTTCTGGAAGCCAGTTCAACAGCCAGGTAGCGCGTAAGCGCTTCAATAGCCGCTTTGCTGGCGCCAACCACTGCATATTCAGGCATAACCCGAATCGATCCCGGACTGGATATACTGACAATCGATCCCCCTCCTCTCTTTTCCATTAATGGAACGGATTTTTGGGCCAGGAAAAGCAGTGCCTTGGCATTGATATCCATTGTCCAATCCCAACCCTTGGGTCGTTGTTCCATGATGGGTCGGTTATAGCCGGAACCTGCATTGCTAATTAAGAAATCCAAACCTCCGAAAACTCGATCGGTTTCAGTAATTAACCTGGTAAGATCGTCGATTTCGCCCACATTGGCTTTAATAATTTCAACCCTTACACCCAATTTGCTAATTTCCTGAGCTGTTTTTTCTGCTGGTTCTCTGTTCCGGAAATAGTTAATCACGATATCAGCTCCCAGGGATGCAAAGTGCAGCGCGATCGCCCTGCCAATTCCCCTGCCGGACCCTGTGATCAGCGCTGTCTTTCCATGAAATTTTTGCTGCGCCATAAAGTTCTCCTCTGCCAAGTATAGATCTATTCTAACAAGCTATTTTTGAAAAAGCCAGCTGCAAGAAATGGATACTGACAACTTCATCTTCCTGCCCCTGATAACGAGAGATTGGCCAGGAAATTTTTGTTCTGAAATTATTCATTTTGTACCTATTGGATTTATCTATAAGTGTCTATCGAAGAAGTGAATACACCTTGTGATAAATTGCACTATCTCCATACGAGGCCTGCTCCTATACTTGGATAGTCATGTATTTAAATTATCCATTAACTGATTGAGTATTTGATTATGAACATCAATAAAGTCACAAAATCTCAGGAATTGGCTGAATTGTGCGGAATTTTAGGAAATTCTCACAGAATCCTAATCCTCTGGACGCTTGGGGATTGTGAACTTACAGTCAGTGAAATTGCAGAGAAAATTGGCGCTTCCATGCAGAATACCTCCCAGCATTTACGCCTGATGAAAAATAAAGGGGTCCTGCAAAACCGAAGGGATGGAAGAGAAATTTATTACCGAATAGCAGATACAGAATTTAACAATACATGTCCTGTAATTTCAGGAAACAAATAAAAATATCAACCTATTATTACAAGGAGCAAGATATGTCCCCAGAAGAATTAGGAAATGTAGTAGCTGCTGAAACCGTTGATGCTCGGGCGATGGCCTGCCCCGGTCCACTGCTGGAAGCGAAAAAAAGCATTGGCAAAGTTAAAGTAGAAGAAGTGCTTGAGCTTTGGGTCGGCGATCCGAACACAAAAGATGATATGCCTCGCTGGTGCGCAAAAGTGGGACACGAATACATGGGTGAGCTGCAAGCAGATGGTTACGAGCGCTTATTTATCCGTCGCAAGAAATAATAATTCTGAAATCCAAGTATCCCGCAAACGTAATTAGCTTGCGGGATACTTCTGTGCCTGTCTAGAGGACAATTAAATATGGAAAATAGCGCAGAGTGTAAAAAACCAAAAATCTTAATATTAGCGACATTATCCGGGGGTTATGCTGGCGCTGATGCTGTCGGACAACTACACGCAGAATATCCCAATAATACCTATATCCTGCCTGTAATCTGTCCCAGTATGTTTTCGAAGGAATTTTATCTTCGATCGTTTACGCAAGGAATTGACGGCATTCTGGTCATGTACAGCGGAACGGACAGCCCTTACAAAGGCGGCGCCGAGCGAGCCGCTGCGATGATTAATGAAACCTATCCATTGATGAAAGAACACGGGATAGACACCAGGCGGTTGAAGTTAGCCGCGATATGCACTGTCTGCACAAAACCATTCCTAAAAGAAGTTACTCAAATGGATAAACTGTTGGAAGACATTGGTTTTATTCAGGATGAGATGGAAGCCTTTCCAGGACCGGAAGCGGTTGCGGCTTAACCTGCTCTTATCGAAACACACAGAGATGGAGTCTTTTGCAGATAAAACCATAGAGGAGAAACACCTTTGAGAAAAATTAAAGTTGATGCCCTCGTTGTTGGCGGCGGAATATCAGGAATGCAAACAGCACTTGATTTGGCTGATCAAGGGTACCAGGTTGCGCTGGTAGAAAAGGAAGCCAGTATTGGCGGGAAGATGATTGCTCTCAGCAAGGTCTTTCCCACCCTGGACTGCTGCAGCTGTATAACAACACCTAAAATGTCAGCCGTTGCCCACCACGCGAATATTCAATTGCTAACCTACCATGAAGTGCAGGGAGTTAGGGAAACAGAGAGGGGATATACAGCGGAAATCCTTAAAAAACCTCGCTATGTGATTGAAGAAAACTGTACTGGCTGCAGGCAGTGTGAATATGCCTGCCCCATCAATCTACCCAGCGCTTTTGATTTGGATTATGGAGCTACAAAAGCAGTTCGAGTTCCGTTTTCTACTGCAGTTCCCCAATATGCAGTTTTAGATATCGAAAATTGTATTCTGTGCGGGAAATGCCAAAAAGCATGTCCAGCAGATTGCATCGATTTCACTCAGAAATCGGAAAATCTTGAAATCGAAGCCGATGCAATCATTCTGGCTACAGGATTTGAAACCACTTCCCGTTTTGCCAAAAAAGAATATGGTGCAGAAAAGTATCACAACGTTATAAATGCCATGTTCATGGAACGCCTGCTGGCACCCACCGGACCTTACGGCCGCGTGATCAGACCTGGTGATGGTAAAGAACCGGACTCCATCGCTTATATTCAATGCGCGGGATCCAGAGATGCCACTTTGGGAGTTGAATATTGCTCGCGGGTGTGCTGCATGTATGCCATCAAACAGGCCATGCTTCTTGCAGGATCACTTCCCCTGGCGGATATCACAATATATTACATGGATATCCGAACTTTCGGAAAAGGATATGAGCAGTTTTTCCAGACATCAAAAGCAATGGGCATCGAATTCATAAAAGGCAAAGTTGCTTCAATTAAAGAAGACCAGAACCAGAACCCGGTACTTAGAGTCGAATTGATAGATGAGGGTTCTCAAGTTGTAGAAAAAACGCATGATCTGGCTGTTCTTTCTGTAGGTATGCTGCCCAGCTACAATCCGGAAGAGATCTACCAGGTCTCTCGAGCAGATGACGGCTTTATTAATATCCCACATACCAACACATTTCCCTGTGTGACTGAAAGATCCGGTATCTTTGTAGCCGGCACTTCAGCTGGTCCAATGGATATAGTGGACAGCATCATTATGTCCGGGTCTGCTGCATCTGAAGCGGCAGCATTTATCGAAAACAAGAAAAAATCCCTTGCCTCGACAGAAGAAAGAGAGAATGTCTATGCCTAATAAAGAAAAAGACGAGATCAAAATTGGCGTTTACACCTGCTATTGCGGGGGGAATATCAGCGATGTGGTCAATTGTGAAAAAGTCGCAAAACAATTAGAAAACTTTCCTGACGTGGCTGTATCACGCACATATATGGCGATGTGTTCCGATATTGGACAATCCTTAATTGAAGAGGACATCAAGGAAAATGGTATCAACCGGGTAGTGATTGGCGCCTGTGCCCCCTCGCTTCATGAACAGACCTTCAGAGGGACCCTTGCAAGAGCAGGACTCAATCCGTATCTGTATTACCATGTCGGTATCAGGGAACAGGACAGCTGGGTCCATAAAGGTGATTGTGAAGGGGCAACGGAAAAAGCCATACGATTAATGGCAACCGGGATTGCTAAAGCCCGACTTCTAGATCCCCTGGCTCCAATTCAATTAACAGCTGAAAAACACGCTCTTGTTATTGGTGGAGGAATCGCCGGCCTGCGCTCAGCTTATGATATCGCCCGCAGAGGACTTCAAGTTACCTTAATTGAAAAATCACCTTTCCTGGGAGGCAGGGTTGCCCAGTTGGATACCCTGTTCCCGACCAACGAAAATGCCCGGGAAACTCTCCACGATGTAATTCGCAAGGTGGTTGAGCATCCCAATATCACCATCTTCACCCAGTCTCAGGTTACCCAGGTCTCAGGTTATGTTGGAGATTACCACATTCAGGTACAGCAAAACTCCCGCGGTGTTGATGATCTCAACGCTGAGGAAGTTATGGCTGCCTGCCAACAGTCAATTCCCAATGAGTTCGACTATGGACTAACCACACGCAAAGTAATTTACCGGGCTTATGCTGATTGTTATCCGAACACCCCGGCGGTTGATTGGGACAATTATGACGGCAAACCCATCACGGTAAACGGGAAAGAAACTATCCTGGAAAATCACCCCAACTCACTGGATTTCCATGTTGGCGCGATCGTAGTGGCAACCGGATTTGATCCCTATGAACCCCGTCAGGGCGAATATGGTTATGGCGAAATCCCAGAAGTTGTTACATTGCCCGCCTTAATTCGCCATCTTACCTTGATGGAAGAAGGTGCAGAGCTGGAATGGAACGGACACCCAGTGCGAGATATTGCAATGGTGCATTGTGTCGGCAGCCGTGAAATTGACGGCGTCCACGAACCGCAGGAAGACGGAAATGTAAATGATTATTGTTCCAGAGTTTGCTGCACCGCCAATTTACACATGGCAAACACGCTCAAAGAAAACTTCCCCGGGTTAAATATCTATAATTTGTACGAAGATATCCGGACTTATGGCCGCGATCACGAAAAATATTATCAGGATGCTCTCATTCAAATGGTCCGCTTCTTGAGATTCCACGGAGATGACCGGCCGAATGTGAAAAAAGCAGAATCGGGGGACAGCCATCCTGTTTTGGTCGAAATTCGCGATCACCTCACCAAGGGTGAAGAAATTGAGATTCCGGTTGATCTGGTAGTGCTTGCAGTAGGAATCATGCCCAGGGAAATCGGCGATCTGGTTAAGATGCTAAAAATTTCCCGGGGAGTTGACCGTTTCTTAGCAGAAGTACATCCTAAACTGCGTCCCGTAGAAACAGCTGTACCAGGTATTGTGCTTGCGGGCACAGCCCAGGGCCCTATGACCGTACAGGAAAGCAGCGCAGCGGCCTCAGCTGCCGCAGCCAAAGTATCAGCCCTGCTCAGTGCAGGACAGGTAGAGCTGGAACCCTTTGTTGCCCAGGTTGATTTGGAAAAATGCCAGGGCAGCGGTGACTGTGTGGAAGTATGTGCTTATGAAGATGCCATCAGTCTGCAGGAAATGACCATTAACGATCAGGTAGTTCAACGGGCTGTAGTCACACCGGCAAACTGCGTTGGATGCGGAAACTGCGTCAGTGCCTGCCCGAATCACGCTATCCAGGTCCAGGGATGGACCATCCCGCAATACGATGCCATGATTGATGCAATAACTCTCGATCTTGGTGAATTAATGGAGGTCGCAGAATGAGTG
>CAXMRF010000029.1:352-24127 GCA_964195965.1 uncultured Nitrosomonadaceae bacterium | reverse complement strand
CAGGATGTAGAACCCGCTGTCGGAATTGTCGGGCAACCCATTGCCCTTGAGGCACTCCAGTTTGGCCTGGAATGTAAGGCTCCCGGACAGAATATCTATGTGCGTGGCATCACCGGTACCGGGCGTATGACCATGATCCACAGTTTGCTGGGCTTCTGCAATCCTTTGATCCGCATCTTCAGAGGGATTGAGATTGGCGTTTGAAATGGCATTCTGAAGTTCTACTTGTGCTTCCTGTAAGCGAAGTTCTGATTTTAATACATAAGGACTGATTAAAAAGCTAAGCTCGGATTCCGCATTCAAGACTGCTTTTTGCGCCTCTGCTAGCTCCAGGGCGGCTGCCGCAACAGAAGCTGCTGAGGTCAATTCCCGCAGTTCAGCCTGCATTTTTTCCAGGTTTTCGATTAATTTTTCATCTTCCAGTGTGGCCAGGATCTGTCCTTCAACCACAACATCACCGATTTCTACAAGGACTTCCTCCACAACACCACCATACTCAAATCCCTGTTTAACTTCTACTGCTGAGATCAGGCTTCCACTTCCAAATGCTGAAACCCGTATATCCCCTGTACGAATTGTTGATGTCGTTATCTTAGATGCGGTATCTGATTCCGGCTCTGAGTTGACCAGCTTATAAATACTAAAACCTGCCAACAGCATGACTATCACAGTAAGTAATGGCCAATATTTTTTGAAAATAAATGATATTCTTTCCCGTTGTTCCATACAATTTCCTGTTTTTCTTTTACTGATAAGGGTTTTCCACTCAAAATCTATCACTTCCGCAATCCTTTCCCATCGACGAATCGGACAGGGAAGGATTACGAAAGAAGAGTTTAACTAAGATTTTCCAGTTTATTCATAACGCAGTGCGTCAATCGGATCCAATTGAGCCGCCTGGTTGGCAGGGTAAAATCCGAAGAAGACACCCACTGTCGCAGCAGATCCAAATGCCAACAGCACAGAACTTACTACAATTACGGTCCGCATGCCGCTTGCCTGTCCAAAAATCCAGGCACCGGTAACACCTGCAGCCACACCAATCAGACCACCGATCAAACTGAGAAGCAAAGCTTCTGTAAGAAACTGCCAGCGGATATCATTGGGCGTAGCGCCTACAGCTTGGCGGATGCCAATCTCCCGGGTACGCTCAGTAACACTCACAAGCATAATATTCATAATACCTATCCCACCCACAATCAGGGATACACCAGCAACCCAGGCCAGCAAAGACCGGAAAGCAGCTGTGGTGGATTCCTGCGTGGTGATAATATCCTGCTGGGTTGTGATTACAAAATCAGGCTCTTCCAGGGTTACATCATGTCGCTTGGCCAGGAGGAGGGAGACCTGGTAAATCACATCATCCAGGGTTCTTTCCCCTTCGGTTCCCACGGTTTCGTCCACTTCGACATAAATCAGGCGGACGCGATCGCCCATGAATTTGGAAAACTGGTTATTGATCAATTTTTCCAACACGATGGTAATTGGTGTATACAGGCGAGAATCGTAATCCACATCCCCAACCATTCCCTTTTCTTCAAAAACACCTACCACGGTTAAGCGAATACTCCCAGCTACCGTAATCGTCTCTCCAAAAGGATCCTGTTCGCCAAACAACTCTTCTGCCAGGCTACTTCCCAGCACCGCAATGGGCTTTGTTCGATCGATCTCTTCCTGAGTGAAATAGCGACCGCTGGAAATGTCCATGTCTCTAACAGAGGGAAAGTCAGCTGTCGTTCCCATAATTGTCACTTCATCCAGAGTGGCATCACCAGCCTTTATCGTCTGAGTGGAACTCTGTTCCACTACAACACCTGCAACGCCATTAATTTGGTCTGCTATTGCAAAAGCATCGTCATAAACCAAACCCCCGCTGTCCATACTCTCCCCTGGTCTTCCCTTTTCAAAACTGGCAGAGACATAAATCAGGTTGGAACCCAGCCCTGTGATCTGATCCTGGATAGTTGCTTCTGTGCCGGCGCTGATAGCAATCATGATAATTACTGCAGCAACACCGATAATAATGCCCAGCATGGTCAGCAAAGAACGGACTTTGTTCTTCAATAATGCCAGCCAGGCAATCTTTAATACTTTTAATGGTTTCATGTTATTTACCCTCCTTGCCATTGGTTACTTCCCGGGCCACTTTCCCGTCCAGCAAATGGATAGTGCGGTCAGTATATTCTGCTATGGCAGGGTCATGGGTCACCATCACAATAGTGACCCCTTTTTTATGAAGTGATACCAGTAAATCCATGATTTCTGCGCCAGATTTACTATCCAGGTTACCGGTTGGCTCATCTGCCATCACCATCACAGGATCATTTACCAATGCCCTGGCAATGGATACTCGCTGCTGCTGCCCGCCGGAAAGTTCCTGTGGTTCATGATAAACTCGATCTTCGAGTCCCACAGCACCCAGCATCTCGATCGCTTTTTCCTGCTGTTCTTCATCCGTAAGCAGGGATGTTCGATCATAGAATAGTGGCAGGATCACATTCTCGAGGGCCGGCGTTCTGGCCAATAAATTGTAACTTTGGAAAATAAATCCCAATTTCTGGTTACGAATTTGAGCCAATTCCACTTTATCCAAATCACTGACATCTTCCCCATCCAGAAAATACTCCCCGGATGTCGGGCTCATCAAACAGCCCAATACGTTCATTAAGGTACTTTTACCCGAACCGGAAGGACCCATGATGGCAACAAACTCCCCTTCCTTTACCTGGATGGAAGCACCATCCAGGGCCCGGACCTCAAAATCTCCCATTTGGTAGACTTTGACTAAATCCTTGCCGTCGATAATTGCTTTTTTCTTTTTCATTGTGTGGTCTCCACCTGGCCGGTTGTTACTCTATCTCCTTGCTTAATTCCGGAGATTATCTCGGCATAAATCATATCCTGGAGACCCACTTCAACCAGCTTCATGCGCGGTTCACCATCTTCTAATACAAATACTGCATATTCACCGTCGGAGATTTCCCGCAGAGCCTCAACAGGCACCAAAATTGCATTTTCCGCTCTTCCACCAATGACATCAATACCCGCTGCAGAACCTACCGGTAGTTCACTCCAACCAGTTTGAGAGATATCCAATTCGACAATACTATAAACTACTGTCGTATTATTCTGGCTGACCAATCCGGGATCCACATGCACAACCTGACCTTCATAAACGGTATCAGGAAGAGCGTCAAAGATAACCTCAACAGGGAAACCTTCCTGGATATTTTTCCAATCCGATTCATCAAAATAAGCATCAAGTGTCGGCGGAGTGAGGTCGGAGATGACCATTACGACCTCGTTGCCAACCATTTCTGAAACATTAGCATTCAACTGAGTTACGGTTCCAGATAGGGGTGCAACCAAATTAGTAGCCTCTAAATCTTCCAGGGCATCATCAACAGCCTGTCGAGCTTGACGGATGGCAGATACCTGCGAACCCGTGGCTTCTTCAGGAAGATCTTCATTATTCTTTAACGCTGCCAATAAGATTTCCAATTCAGCAATACTGGCTTCAGCCAGACTAATTTCCGCTCTCACAGAGGCAATTTCGGCTTCCGTAGGCGCAGCGGTGAAATACACTTTATTATCGTTGTCGTCCCAGTAATAATCTTCAAAGTTTTCCGGGAGGTATTCCTCTTTGTAATATTCCAACTGAACACTTAAGTTGGATTCTGACCACTTCAGGTTTTGTTCAGCGGTTTTTAACAATTGATCATTTTCATCTGAAGAAGATGCATCCGCAACTGCCTGGGCTTCTGCTAAAGCGAACGTATAATCTTCCACATAATTTTCCGCTTTATACACTGCCGGACTGATTAAACCAACCATATTGGAAATATTATCTTCCAGATCAATTTTTGTATTCGCCAGTTCTTTTTCAATACCAGCCATTGCGGAAGCAGATGTTAACTCACGCAGGTCTCGCTGGGCATCCATAAGGTTTTCCTGGCGATCGCTGTCATCCAGTCGAGCCAGCACATCGCCAACTTCAACTTTGTCACCCACGCCAACTAACAATTCGACAAGTTCTTCCTGTACATTTTCACTAATATCGAAGCTGACATCTACCTCTGCTGCGGGGATTAATGTACCGGCGCCAGCAGCATAAAGGGTAATGTCACCCTTGCGGGCGGTTGCTGACTGGACAGTAGCTTCTTCATTCTCCACTACCCGGGATGGTAAATACCAAAAACTGTAAGCTGCATATGCGCCACCAACTAATAAAATCACCACAGCAGCGATAATCCAGTATTTTCGGTTTGTTTTCTCTTTTGTTTTCTCTTTTGTCTTCATCCAAAAAACTCCTTATTAAATAGAAAAAAGCCGTACAAGGGCTTAGTATACAATCAGGTTGTTAAGAAATTATTTAGGAATTGTTTGGAGGTAGTGAGGGGTGGAAACCCTATAAAACCAACCTCCCGGAGCTTAGCTAAACTCCGGGAGGAAAAGTCATGTTCTATTGCACGATCACGCGATCGCTGCCACTGCGTCCAAACACTTCTGGAGAGTACATTTCTTCAGCTTTGGCAGGCGGAACGACAAAGGTACCCGGGGTGGTTGCGCGGGCCACATAAGTATATTCAAAAACCCCATCCCACAGCAATGAAGTGAAGACTTCTGCCCGTTCATCGCGCATATTCTGATGCTCGTACCAGGGCCACCACCACCACCATCCGAAGTAAGATTCGGAGCTGTCAGGATCCTGGGGGATGCTTCCTGAAACTGCCAGAGCGGGATTGATTATCTCCAGTCCAGCCGGCAGCGGATCAACCAGCGCTACATGATAACGGCGATTATCTGCTACCATTGTCAGTCGAACCCGTACCCTTGCACCCGCTTTAATCACCCAGGTACCATCTTCCTGACGGGTGACATCATCCGGGTCATCCACTGCTTCATACACCCGCTGGACTACAAATCCCATCTCCAGGGGTTCCAGTTTCAAATCAGTGGGAGCATATTTTAACCCCAGCCGGTAATACAGTCGTCCGGGACCTACTTTGTTTATGATCAGATCCTGATTTTCTAGATCAGTATCCACCAGGTATCCCATGGGAATTTCTGTCAGGTGACGTTCTGTGCTGTAACCGACATATTCATGTTCTCCGGCATAGGTTTCTCCCAACCAGATCCGGGCCACAAATTCAGGCTCCTGGGCTTCATAGGTATTGAAGTAGCGATCCAGCGCCAGCAGCACAAAAACGTTCTCCTGGGTACTGCTCCAGTGCCCCCGTTTACGATGAGCCAACAGACCGTTCACCAGCTTGGGTATTAGGTCACTGTTTGGATCATCCGCAATCATTGTATCCAGCAGCACAGCATCTGTTTTGCGGTCAGAGCTCAAGATCAGGTAGCTCTGGTCATCATAACGGGTGGTAAAGTTGGCTGCTCCGGGAGTTTCTACCACACGGTTATTTATCCAGGTCCGGATTTCAGCCAGCTCATTCAATGAATTTACATCATCCACCAAAACCTGCCAGATCCAGCCAATCCCTGAGATAGATATATGATCAAATCCAGATTGATGGAAAAGGTCACGAGCCTTGGCAGGATCCGAATCGTCCATCAAATCTCGAACATAAAGAGCATAAGCATTGAGCGTATTACGGGTGTATTGACTGTACCAATAGGGGTAATAATTCTCGATGTAGCGCAAGTATTCCAACACCATAAACCACATATCTTCTGAGACTTCAAATCCCTTTTGTTCAGCCCGGGCAAGAGCGTGGGCAACATGGATTGTGTTAAAGGGGATAGAGTCCTGTCCGCGCCGCCAGTAAGGGAAACCGCCATCATAATTTTGAATGATCCCCAACATTTCCAGGTCCCTGGAAACGGCAGCTTCCATCTCCTCTGCCGAGGGCAAACCGTCGGCTTCAAAAGCGCTCAGCACATCCCGCAGGGCAGCAATGCCCAGGATACGGGAAGCCATCTGCTCTGAACATTCATAAGGATAGGAGTAGAGATACATAACTGCATCTGTTAACGCTTGCAGAGCTGTGGAAGAAGTGCTAATTTCCAGCCCGCCAAATTGAGGGAAGACATCATCGGGCCTGGCGATTGGCTGTACAATTGCGCCATCATCGATTACACCATAGGTCGCAAATGCTTCCGTGGTTGCTGGTGTGTAAACCGGAAGTTCTCCTGTTGCAGCATCAGCATAATCTCCAGATGTTGCAGCCACCCTGAACTTTGCTGTTCCCGCCATTTCAGCGGACATAGCGAAGCGTACTTCAATACGATCCTGAGCAGGCACGGTAACTCGCATTCCCTGGTCGCCTTCCATTTCAAGGTTGCTGGTCTGAATGATCACATCCGCTTCCAGGTCTTCATCAGTCTGGTTTTGCAAAACAACAGGCATCTCAAACTGATCCCCAAAATTCAAGAAACGGGGCGCAGATGGGCGAACCATCAAAGGCAAACGGGCTGTAATACTGGCTTCGCCAGATCCAAATTCTTTACCGCTGTCATCCACAGCGACTACCATTACCCGGTAGCGAGTTAGATTATCCGGTAAATTGACTTTCACTACAGCTTTTCCATTGTGATTAGTTTTCACTTCTGGTGCAAAGGTCGCCAGGGGATTAAAATCAATTCTGATTTGAATTGCCTGGCCTGCTGCGGAGCCATCATCCATACCCGCAGCTTTGGATTCAACTGAACGATCAGCATCAGCCATCCCGAGGGCAGGTGCTTCCATCATGGCTTCCTCAGCCATTTCACCTTCCAAGACCATGGTTGACTGGGGCATATTTCTGACTCCATCGATCGCTTGATCTAACAAAGCTGCCGGATTGGTCAGCACAATACTTGAACGAGTATAGTAGCTGCTGGTATCTGCTGGGCGGGTAGCATAAAACACCGATAAAGGATCCGCCAACTGGTAATTGGTCAATCCCAGAATAGCTTCATCAACCACCACAACTGCCAGCTCAACATCTGAGAGGGGTTCACCAGAAGCATCTCGAACTGTAACATCCAACCAGGTATCTGCACCAGGTTCCAGGGCAGTTTCCCGCGGCTCAACCAGCAAACTCAATGTGCGAGTCAAGGGGGGGATAGATAAATTTAACTGACCAGTAGCAAAAGCTGGCCGGGGAGGTGCTCCTTCCAAATCTTCGCCCTGATCATTCGTCCTGGATACTGACCCTACCACATCAACCTTAACATGGAGATTCGGGACATGGGCGTCCTTAATGGGCACCCGCAAGGTATGGCTGGAGCCATCCATGGTAAAACTTTCCGTGGAGATGATGCCGTTTCGACTGATGGTAAGTAAAGCTTCACCATTGCTGAAAGGCGCCTGAACAAGAATCTCGGCCAGATCACCTGGTTGATAGGTTTCTTTGTCAGGAATCAAGGTAACTTGTTCCTGTTCCACATCACGGGACGGAGGTCGTTCGCCGCCGCTCACCCAGCGGGTAAAGCGGCTTTGATTCACCCTGCCTGCTGCATCTGTAATTACTGCCGTGATCTGGTAACGACCGCCCCGGAGGGTTTCAAAAGCACAGCTAACCGGGTCGATCTGTGAACCAACAGCACACTCCTGTAAATCAACTTCTACTTCCTGCCAGCGCCCGTCCTGGTATTTCCATTCCAAACGGGCAGCTTCAACCTGGACAGGGCGATCGACAACTGGATTCCCGTCCAGGTCGGTAACAATCAGATCCACTTCCAGGGGTTCTCCCTGCTGCACAAAATAGCGGTCTGAGCGTAATCCTACATAGTATTCAGCCGGATGGACCATTAGACTGGTGGACCCAGTCCAGGCCTGACGGTTGACATCAAAAACAGTGCCTTCAGCGACAACGCTGTAAGGACGGGGTACTTCCATGGATTCAAAATCCAGCCTCAAATAATGGTTTCCAGATGCATCCGTAACGCCGCTGAAGCTGTCTCCAGTGGTTCCGCCATTATTATCATAGTAGTAATCATAAAACCACCAGGGGGTCCAATAACCAAAGCTAAAATCGGACCAATTGGGAGGTTGGTAGTTGGTTTGGGAAGACATCACATACCAGTTGGTCTCAGCGTTTGGGAGAGGTCCACCGGCATAATATTTGGCTTCTACAGCCAGCATGGCAGTATCGCCAACAAAATATGGCCCTGTGGATTCGTTCCGGGCGCTGACTTCAAATTCCGGGCGCCTGAACTCCTGGACCTGGATATTATGGTAGTAATAATTTGAGGAAATTCCTGACATCGTACCAATCGGACGCAGGATGATTTGTGTGTTCCCTAAGTTTGCATTTTCCGGAAGAGAAAAATGAAAATCAAAACCACCCAGGGGATTTACATCCATCTGGCCCGTGGCTAATTCATTTCCCTGAGGACCCATCACCTGGTAAGAGACCTGGCTGACCTGATCACCAACCAGGGTAACATCGCCTGACTCATCGGTTCCAATCCGACGCATCCAACCTTTTAAGTACACCTCTTCACCCGGTTTATACATCTGCCGGTCATCCCAGACGTACCAGCGCAGCTCATCGATCAGCGAGCGCCTGGTCCAGCCGCTATCACTCCAATAATACGAAGATGGCGGCATAAAGGCCTGATCTTTTCCTTTCTCAGCAATCAGATAGGGGATTCCTTCCCAGGGAAGATCAAATCGAGCCACCCCATCCTGATCTGTTTCAGCTATCCTGACTTCAGAACCCGCAATAATCTCCACATCTGGGAGCGGCGCGCCAGTCAACAGGTCTGTTGCCCAGACAACCATTTCACTATGATCGACAAAGGCATCCAGCCCGATATTGGTCACTTGCGCCCAGACCTGGATATGTTCCCAGTAACGTTCTTCCTGGAATAATCCTTTGGGTGGTTTGGCGATCACCACAAATTGCCCGCTCCCATCTTCCAAATATTCACCCAATGGGATATAAACTTCGGTCAATTTATCCGCAGGTGACTCAATAGGAACAGAATCAGAAAAAACTTTCTTTCCAGGAGGAGACAGGAAAATGTCAGTCCGTTGATAATCCCGCAGATACTGCAGAAATTCCGGCCAATCCGATGGTTCTACTTTATAAATTTCAACATTTAGTTTATTGTGATTGATTGTAAATAGAGAAAGAGCTGGGTCATTATCTGCTGGGTCCATGGTTACAAATATTTCGTCTGGACCAAATAACACAGGGTCTGCTGAGCCAATTCTAAATTTCAGCCTTTCGTCTTCGCCCAAAGTTTGTCCAAATTGATCCTTGATGGATGCGTCTACAGTCACCCAATAGGTTGTCCTGCCCTGGGTATTGCCCTGGACATTGATGGTATTACCGTAAATATTGACAGAAGCATTGGGTAGATCCGGTTCGATTGTCACCATGCTTTCATCATAGGCGTCCAGATCAATCGGATTGTTAAACCGGATGAACAGCGGTGTTAAAGGTCTGCACTCATCATCACCCCAGGAGCAACCGTGATCCACAACTTGCAGTGGCGCATAAGTAAAAAAGGAATAACTTTGATCATAATCAGTGACCAGGGGGCCTTCAGCTGAAGGGGTACCCTGCTGGATCACTACAGAAATCGATGTGTCAGAGGGAAGCGGTTCCAGCGCTCGAAATGCCAGCCAACGATTTTCTTCGGCATATTCAATTCTGCGGCTCACGTACTCATCACTTTCAATTTCTTCGCTGGTAGCTAGTTTAATTTGAACGGGCAAATTACCTGCGGTTACCCGGATATGATCAATCACTGCCGAGGGATCAATTCGCTGATCGAAGGAAATGAAAAACAGCGGTTCCAGGGGATAGGGACCACTGGAAGGATAATAATCTTCCATAATAGGCGGCGGCGTAGAAAACCGGAATTGTACGGTGTCCTGAAGGGTTTTCCCGGTTGCAGATTGAACACCCGCGGGTATCGTCACCAGGTATTCAGTTGCCATCGGCAGTCTGTCATAAAGATCTGTATCAGAGAGGAAATTCAAGGTTTTTGTGCCTAACCAGCGCCAGGTTCCCGGGATGAGAGGTGTAACCTGTACTGGCACATCCTCTTCTGCCAGGGCTTCCAGAGTATTCAACGCGATCATGGGCTGGTTAAATGTCACACTGATAAATGGCGCAATCGCCACATCGCCATCTGGCGCATAACGTAATACTTCCAGTTCCTCACCAAAAACCGGCCTCGGCCCTGTTAGTTCTGTTGCTGTAGGAAAGGTCACGGGGATAGTGTCACCAGTTAACGGAGGAGGGAGAATCGCAGTAGGCAAACGGAAATCTACCTCAAGACCCTGTTCTTCAACCCAGGGGGTCAATCTGGCCAGGATAGCCTCGATCTCTTCCATTGTGAGCGCTGCACCACGGACTGGAATTAATCGCTCAATTTCTGTTGGAATTGCCCGACCGTCACTTAATCGAATCGATAACCCCGGCTGGTCACCACCTCCATTATTGGATGGTCCGCTCTGCTCCACCGTACCGGAATCGTTCTGGTCTATTGGGATAGGCTGGGGAGTTTCCGATCCGTTTTCCCCCTGGCCCGGGACAACACAGGCCAGCATACTGCTTAACAGCATGATTAAAGCCATGCTAATCGTTACAAATCGATTGGTTATTTCTATCCTCTTCGTCATCGGTTTACTCCTATCTTTTTCTGAGTTAGGAGATTTGCTCAAACCCCTCTATTTTCAAAAGGGGTTAGTTCGCAAATCATATAGTTTTCTCAATCATCCATAAGACGAAAATTCATCTAAAAAAGTTCCCAAGTAGAATTAATTTAAGAGATATTATGATCTTTTCTGGATCAGCTGTCTAATCCTAAATCTTTTCGAATACCTGCCAGATAATTACGCAGCATTTCCTCTGCTTCAATCAGGTTGTCATAAGCAATTACAGACAATAAAGAATCTGGATTACCGGTGATCATCTTGGTCACTACAATCTTTTTGTTGTGCAGGCATAACACCGGTTTTCCCAGATCCAGGGCAAAACCAATTTCATAACCAACCCCGTGAGAAGGAGTGCTTACTTCGGCAATTAGTAAATCACTTTCCCGGATCCAATCAACATCTCTTTGATATATATCATTGGGTTCCTCATGGGCATCAACCTCTTCAATGCCGGTCTCTGCAATATGCGCTGTGGGCACCTCGATGCCCATATCTAAAAGTAGACTCACAAGATGCTGATAAACTCCTTCATCCTGGCGACCACCGCTTATTGAACAGGCAAAATAAATCTTCATGGCTCTCCGCCTCAAATGGGTAATAACGAATTAACCTGTACCAGTTCATAAAACTGGATATGTTATACTCGAATTTGTCAAAGTTGATTATTATCATAAATTGTACCCTCTGATGAAAATGGAAGGCTTGGAAATACATAACATCTACAAAAGCTTTGGGGACACCACCATCCTCGAGGGAATATCCTTTCAGCTGGAAAAAGGAGAAATCCTGGCATTGCTAGGTCCCAGCGGAAGTGGGAAGACCACTCTTTTGGAAATCATTGCAGGTCTGGATGATCCTGACCAGGGTGATTGCCTTTGGGATGGAAAATCTCTTCTGGGCCTGCCAACCCATTTGCGCAATTTTGGATTAATGTTTCAAGAATATGTTCTTTTTCCACATAAAACAGTAGGCGACAATGTCGCCTTTGGCCTAAAAATGGCTGGAAGTCAACCAGAAACCACCGCAACCAGGGTAAAAGAGGTGCTTGATCTGGTCGGCCTGTCTGGTTTTGAAAATCGGGATCCCAGTACCCTCTCCGGCGGAGAACAGCAGCGAATCGCTTTGGCTAGATCCCTCGCGCCAGAACCCAGGCTGGTTATGTTGGATGAACCTCTGGGTGCATTGGATCGCGCCATCCGGGAAAGATTGGTTGGTGAACTGCGGATCATCCTTAAAAAAGCATCCCAAACTGCCCTGTACGTCACTCATGACCAGGAAGAAGCCTTCAGTATTGCAGACCGGGTAGTGATCCTGGGAAATGGAAATGCCGCCCAGGTGGGTAAGCCAATGGAGATTTACTATCAGCCAAACTCAGCTTATGTCGCCCAATTTCTAGGAATGAATAACCTTGTTGACGGGGCAGCTCAAGCTAATCAGCATGGTTCAATGCTGAAAACAAACCTGGGAAATTGGCAGGTAAGGCATAAATACGAGGGAAAAGGTAGTGTTCTGCTGAGATCTGATCAAATCTACCTGGGATCTGGTGAGCGTCAGGGATTAAGTTCATTAACAGGGACAGTACTGAACAGCACATTCAGTGGCTCAGCCATTCAAACCGAGATTGAAGTAAAAAACACGAAAATCCAATTTTCAACCACAAATCCAGAAGCAGCACTACCCAACCCGGGTGAATCCATCACTATCTGGTTTAAACCGGATGACGCGCTTCATTTCTTCCCTGACTGAAATTAATAAATCTATCCCCCGTTTTTTCTACTCCAGTCAAAACCATAAATCGAGATTAATAATCCAGAAAACCGCTCCAGGTGCCTGTCAGGATATAGCGGCTTAAATCAATGAGAGCAATTTGAATCAATGCCGAGCTGAACCCGGCAATTCCCCACCATCCTAATTGCTGCCAGCTTTCGAATCCATTTTCTTTTTTAGTGATTAATATCCAGATCACACTATATAAAATTGTCAGCAAAAGCATCAAGCCACCGGCGCTGAGCAAAATGAGTGGATAAGTAATCAGGACATTTCCAGTGAGAACCAGTAACCCAATCCCAATCGCTCCGCCGAAGAGGATAACCCATTCACGGAATCCCTTAAGAACCGGTTTTAACGATATCTCTCGCCAGAGTATCTGATTCAGTAGAGGATATAAAATACTGCTGATAATAATACCCATTCCCAGGCCTGTAAACAATCTTAAGGTGTTGCTCGGTTCATAAACAGACCAATTTTCCAGGCCCGGATAGAGGTGCATAACCGAGTTCAAACCATCCAGGGCATAAAAAAGAAATAGGGCGCCCAACAGCAAAAGCATATATCGTGTTGGAAAACCGGATTTTTTCTTCCCCAGGACCAAATGAACAACAAAACCCCATAAAAAGCCCAGGTATTGACCTGAGCAGCGGGCGCAAAAAGAAAAAGGACGTTCCCCAAAATAGAAAGAATGTGAGCTAATTCGGTGGCAGATCGCATAACCAATGGCATCCGTTTTGCCCAACAATCCCGGGGGAGTATTAGTCAGCCAAACCAGGAGTATGCTAACCAATAATCCAGCCAGAATAATACGCCGAATTCGCCTGGATTGGGATGAAATGGGATCTACTTTTGGGTCTTCAGTCATACTGATTGATATTCCGAGATAAGTTAACTAATGGAGTTTTTTATCAACTCTATCGAGTCAGTTGCTGTCAGGTCCAGATTCAAGGGAGTGAGAGAAGCATAACCGGATTTTATAGCCCCAAAATCAGTACCTTGATCTGGCACACCAGACGGCGGATCTCCACCAATCCAGTAATAGGGAATACCACGAGGATCGATTCGGGTAAGCAATTCGTCATGATAAACGCGTAAACCCTGCCGGGTCACTTGCAATCCCTTGATTTCTTCCAGGGGCAAAGCAGGTACATTTAGATTTAAAACTACTTCATTTGGCATCTGTTTCTTTATGATCATTTCTGCGATTCTGCGCGCATATTCTGCTGCAGCGCCATATTCCAGAACGCCCAGGTGATTATCTAGACTATCCAGTGAAACAGCTAATCCCGGCAAACCCCAGATAACTGCTTCCATCGCTGCAGTTACTGTGCCTGAATAAGTCACATCATGCCCGATATTCGCATTGGGATTAATCCCAGAAACAACCAGATCAATATTCGGGACAAGCCCTAATATCGCCAGGGCTACACAATCTGAGGGGGCACCGTCACTGGCAAGGGCGGTGCTACCATCCTGCAGCTTAACTTCTTTTACCCGCAGGGGTCGGTGCAATGTTTTTACATGGCCGGAGGCCGACCAATTGCGGTCTGGTGCTAAAACGCTGACCTCCCCAAGATTCCTTAATGCTTTTACCAGAGCTAATAAACCTGGCGCCATTACTCCATCGTCATTGGTTACCAAAATATGTGTCATAGTTATTCCTGAAAAATATTAAGTATTCAACAGATTATCACTCAGTAGGCTACTATTATAAACGAACTAATCTTAATAATTGTTCAACCTGGAAGGTTTGTCCCCATAAGATAAAACTAAGTTGAATCCTTTTGCTTGCCCTCACACCAGACTGGATTACAATGGGAACGTTAGATTTTCTACTTTAGTTAATGAGATCTATTTGATGCAAAAACCAATTCGGAAAAATCCTGTCGAAATCAAAGTGATGAGAAAGTTTCAGCATTATTTAAAAACATACCCGCCCCAGTTCTGGCTCCTGTTTTGGGGAATGCTGGTCAGCACAACAGGGATGAGCATGATCTGGCCTTTCCTGGTGGTCTATATAGGAGAAGAACTTTCTCTACCTTTATCTGTTATCACCAGCCTGGTGACCATCAATGCAGTTATGAGTTTGATTTCCTCGGTGGTTGCCGGCTCAATCACTGACAAAATTGGCCGAAAATGGGCCATGGTGATCAGTTTGATTGTAAATGGGCTTGCTTTGGTTTTAATGGTACCCGCTTCTACCTACACTCAGTTTGCCCTGTTAATGGCCCTGAGGGGTGCCTTCCAACCCCTTTACCGAGTAGGCGCAGATGCCATGGTCGCCGATCTTATCCCTCCTGAGCAAAGATCAGATGCTTATGCTTTGACCCGATTAAGTAAAAATGTTGGCGTCGCTATGGGACCGGCTCTAGGCGGTGTTCTGGTCGCCACATCTTATGGTATTACTTTTTCCATTGCAGCCGGGACTGCCATCTTTTTCAGCCTACTCATTGCTCTCTATGCAGTTGAAACACTTCCGGATGCTGCCCGGGAAATGCAGGAAAAATTTATTGACAATCTCAAATCTTATCAGGGAATTTTTAAAGATCGGGTTTTTTCAACTTTTATAGTAGGTTTTACTTTGCGGCAAATTTCTGGCAGCATCCTCTGGGTACTTTTGGGCGCATATGCCAAACAGAATTATGGATTGGCTGAAAATATTTATGGTTTGATTCCCACCACAAATGCTTTAATGGTAGTTTTTTTACAGTTATTCATCACCAGAAAATCTAGATCTTACAACCCCCTAAGCGTTATGGCTGTGGGTACCTTATTCTATGGTATCGGGGTTGGCAGCATCGCCTTTGGCACCGGGTTTTGGGGCTTCTGGGTCAGTATGGTGATAGTCACTATTGGTGAGTTAATGGTTATTCCAACAGCCAGCACGTATACGGCGAACCGGGCACCCGAAAATATGCGGGGGCGGTATATGAGTCTTTTGGCGCTCACCTGGGGTGCAGGATCCATGGTTGGTCCCCTGCTGGGTGGATTCTTAAACGATACAATCAGTCCGGCAGCAATCTGGTATGGCGGTGGAATCGCTGGAATTCTTGGTTCGGTGGTCTTCTTCCTCCTGGTATTTTCCAGCCCTAAACAGCAGCCTGCTTCTGCTCTTTAAAGTAAAACCGGGATGGTCCTTGGACTCATCCCGGTAAGGCTATATTTTTATTTCAAATTTATCATTCCTTTAGAGCAGATTCCATCAGTTCCTGAATGCGGTGAATCATGGAAGCAGGATCGGGATGTATACCTTCAATCAATAAAGTACTTTCAAAGATCTGCTCCACAATCAACTTAATCCGATAATCAGTCTCCGGTAATTCACCCATTTTGTGCAAAATGGGGTGATCTGGATTAATTTCAAGTATTTTCTTAGGAATCTGATACTCCTTGTCCATCATCCTGTACACCCGCTGCATTTCCTGCCCGGGAGCCCCTTTAGCATCCACTAACCGGGCGACAGAGTTCGTCAAACGATCAGTTGTCCTGACTTCAGTAATACGTTCCCCCAGAATTTCCTGGAAAGTATGAATTAAATTCTCTATCCCTTCTTCAGAAAGTGGCGGCTCCTCATCTTTTTCTTTTACCTCTTCCTCATCTTGATGATCAGGCAGCTCTAAATCCGAATCTGCCACATTCTGAAGGGTAAAATCTTTGTATTCCCGCAAACCCAGTAGCATAAATGAATCCACCGGGTCAGTTAATGTAAGCACCTCATAACAATGGGTTTGGAAATAATCCAGGTGAGGGCTTCGAGAGACTGAACTTTCATCATCTCCCAGGATGTAATATATCTTATCCTGTCCCGGTTTCATATGTTCCAGATAATCATCCAGGGAAGACCATTGATCAGGAATAGTATTAGATCGAAAACGAAGCAGGGTTGATAATTTCTCCCTGTTTTCATCATTGGCAGCCACACCTTCTTTAATAAACTGTCCAAATTCGGACCAGAAATTCAGGTACGCTTCTGGATCTTTTGTGGCCATATCTTTAAGTTTTTGTATAACCTGATTGGTTAGAATTTTATTGATTCGGCTGATCACCGCAGAGGCTTGAACGCTCTCCCGGGATACATTTAATGGTAAATCTTCCGCGTCAACCACGCCTTGAATAAATCGGAAGTATGGAGGAAGAAGATCCTTGGCATAATCTTCAATCAGTATCTTTCTGGCGTAGAGTTTTAATCCATCCTCTCCCCTTAACGTGAACATTCCGCGGTCTGGTTTAGCTGGAAGGTAAAGAAGAGCATAAATCATCAAAGGTGCATCAGCAACAAAATGGATCTTCTCAAGCGGAGAATCCATTTCCAAAGTAAGCTGGCGGTAAAAATCCTGATATTGATCCGCTTCCACGGTCCGTGGATTCTCGCGCCAAATGGCAGTTTGCTGGTTAATTTGCTCTTCTTCCTCTCCGATATAAATTGGATAAGGCACATAATCCGAATGGGTTTTAATAATTTCCCGAATTCGTTGGATATCCAGGAACTCCAGGGCATCTTCTTTAAATTTAACTTCAATAGTAGTTCCCCGGGATTTTTTATCCGACGATCCCAACTCAAATGTATCAGCGCCAGTTGCAATCCAGCTGGCTGCTTCTTCAGTTGGATGGTAGCTGTGAGAGGAAACCTTTACCCAATCCGCCACCATAAATACAGAATAAAAACCTACCCCAAACCGGCCAATCATATCCACAAGATCTGACTCGTCGCCCTCGGCTGCTTCCAGGAATGCCTTGGCGCCGGATTGGGCTATAGTGCCAAGATTGGTTTCCATCTCTTCGTTGGTCATCCCGATGCCAGTATCTGTGATTTTAAGGATTTTCTGATCCGGATCCAATTCAATCCGGATTTCCAATGGTAGGGAAGGATCCAGGATTTTATGATCAGTTTGCTGGATAAAACGCATCTGGGTTAACGCATCTGAGGCGTTGGATAACAATTCCCGGAGAAAAATCTCCCGCTTGGTATACAACGAATGGATCAGGATATTCAATAATTGCTTAATTTCTGTTTGAAATGCAATTGGACCGCTGGTGTTTTTCAGTTTTGGTTCCTGATTTTCAGCCATAAGATTCTCCCATTGAAACTGCTCTTAACTGACTTTATCAAATGAATATTAATATGACGTAAGAATAAAAAAAACCCGGGTGGATTATCACCCGGGTTCTAAATCTAAAACTAAGATTAACGCTTCGGTTACCTCACAATTGCATCCGTCATTTGGGCTGTTCGGATCATTTCCCTTACATCATGGACCCTGATAATGTCTGCTCCTCGTGTTATGCCTACAGACACTGCAGCGGCGGTACCTTCCACCCTGTCTTCGAGCGGCAAATCCAGAGTATATCCAATAAAAGATTTTCGGGAAGGGCCCAGCAAAACCGGGTATCCCAGGGCACGTATTTCATCCAAATGATTAAGGAGCGCCAGGTTCTGTTCAACAGTTTTTCCAAACCCAATACCGGGATCAAGGATAATCCGCTGGTCAGAAATTCCTGCTGCATGAGCCAGGCTTACACTCTCCATTAACTCCCTCTTCACATCATCCAGTAAATTATCATATTCAACACCAATATACCGACCGCCCAGCTGATCTTTAATGGCCGCGTTGTTAGGTGTACTGCGATTGTGCATCAAGATAACTGGCACACCCGTTCCTGAAGCAACTTTCGCCAGCGCTGGATCAGCTTGAAGTCCCCAGACGTCATTCAGCATCGCGGCTCCAGCTTTGATAGCTTCTTCAGCAACCTTCGCTTTATAAGTATCAATAGATATCAAGGTGTCAAATTCAGCTTTAAGGATGGTGATAATGGGCAGCACCCGATCCATTTCTTCCTGGGCAGAAACCGGTGCTGCGCCCGGCCTGGTGCTCTCCCCTCCTACGTCCAAAATATCTGCCCCGGCCTGGACATATTCACGGGCTTGCTGTAAAGCAGCTTCCTCATTTTGTTCGCCCAAACCATCCCCGGAAAAACTATCTGGAGTAAGATTCAGGATCCCCATCACGTAGGTTCGGGTTCCCCACTCAAATGTGAAGTTGTTAATGGTTATGTTTTGCATATTTATCATTTACAAATGCGTTTCTATTATTGTATTGTATAAATCATCATTGGAAAATATTTCTCTGGCCAATAATGACCGCCTGTCCCTTCTTGAGTAAGCATAATAGGAAGAAAAGGGCCAGTATTTAAAATCCGATGCAATACCATGAATCTGAGGATTTTGGTGAATATAGACTATTAATTGAAAGAAGTAATTATCCCTTTGCAGAAGTTTCCGGGAAGATCGGTCTGCAAATAAAATACCAGATCTTTGGTATGTATTATTAATTTCTTTTGCGTAAGTACCCAGGAATGTCTTAAATTGCCGCGAGAGCATTCCTTCTTCAGAATAAATATGCCCAATTTGATCGTACTCTTTCACCCGCACTAACAAATGGAAATGTGTGGGTAGCAAACAGTATGCGTATAACGGCGCGATGGCGTTAAGGTATTTTTTGTATAAATCTAAAAAATGAAAATAATTCGCATCCTCTTTAAAAAGGGCTTCTTTGTTATTTCCTCGATAATAGAGATGATAATAGGCGCCATATTGGAATTTTTCTTGATAAGTCACTGTTTCCCCCTAATTTGGATCACGCAACCTGCGGCTCATCATCCCCCTTCATGCCAACAGGTGCGTGATCCTGTGATCTTTATCAATTATGAGGTTATCTTAAATAGCCTCTTAATTTGCCCTATTGGCTAAATTACTTCAGCAAAGGGTTTTCGAGCTAAAAATTGGCCCTGACCTCGTTTTCCAAGCCATTTATCCCCATCTACAATACATTTCCCTCTTAAGAAAACCTTTTCCGGGTAACCTTGAAGCTTCCAGCCTTCATACAGGTTGTAATCTGTGCGCTGGTGGGCAATATCGACACCATAACTGACTTTTTTATCCGGATCCCAGATCACCAAATCTGCGTCAGATCCCGGTTCCAGGCATCCCTTCCGGGGATATAGTCCAAATATTCTGGCTGGATTGGCACTGGTATAAGCCACAAATTGATTGGGCGTGATCCGGCCTTTTACCACACCCTCCGTCCACAAGATGGGCATTCTGTCCGCCACGCCAGGCAGTCCATTGGGAATTTTAGTAAAATCATTCTTCCCAAGTTCTTTTCCCGGAATCTTGACTTGCTTCCCTTCATAGGAAATCGCCTGACTGCCGTCAAAGAAGAAGGGGCAATGATCTGTTCCCACTGTCTGCAAAGTATTGTCCGTTAACCCTTGCCAGATTCTGTCATTATCTGCTTTTGTCCGCATGGGTGGAGAGCAAATCCACTTGGCGCCATCAGGACGCTCCAAATCTTTTTCTGTGAAAAACAAGTACTGGGGACAGGTCTCCCCCATCACAGGCAAACCACGTTCCCGGGCATATCCCAGCTGATCAATTCCTCCGGCAGTGTTCATATGAACAATATAAAGCGGCGCTTCGGCCTGAGCTGCCAAAGCAGCACCTCTTAAAACCGATTCCACAGCTCCCCAGGCAGGTCGGGTCCGGGCATGCCAAATCGGCTCAGTGTGCCCGGCCTTTAATGCCTCTTCCACCAGAACATCGATGACGTCCCCGTTTTCAGCATGCATCAAAGTCAATAAGCCATGTTCTGCAGCGATTAACATCAATTTAAAGATTTCCCCATCCTGAAGACGGAGACGGTTATTATAGGCAGTGAAAACTTTTAATGTTGTCACACCGCTCTCAAGAAGGGATGGAATCTGTGCTGCGACCTTTTCATCGAAATGAGTAATATTAAGATGAAAACTGTAGTCAATGGCTGCTTTGGGATCTGCTTTTTCCCGCAGGTCAGCGATATTTTTCAGCAATTCAGGATTTTTATCTTCGACAAAATCAATCACCGTTGTTGTTCCCCCAAAAGCCGCTGCTTTATGTCCTGTATAGTGATCATCAGAAGAGACCGTATCAAACATTGCCAGGTCCAGATGGAAATGAGGGTCGATTCCTCCAGGCATTAAATACTTGCCAGTCGCATCAATTTCTTTTGCCCCCGGAACGGTCAGATTATGGCCGACCTGAACTATTTTTTCTCCCTCAATCAACAAGTCCACGTTTTTGGTCTCCGTGGGAGTTACCACCGATCCATTTTTGATCAGTATTTTTTCCATCCTGTTTTCCTTTTCTGATGATAATTAGCAGGTCAAGCAGGTCCAGCCGAATTATACCGCAGACCCTTTTCAGCCCGCCAGCTGCCCTTTTAAACATGCAAATAAAACTATCCTCTGAACGGGTTCTTATTTTCTGTTATTGGGGATCCCCAGCAGGGCAGACAGCACTTCCAGTGGCAGCGTATCCAGATTATCCAATTCCGTCTTATACATGGATGGACCACTAGAACGTTCCCGAAGAGACTTCCATAATTGCCTCCGCTCAGATGGTATTACAGTGAGGTCAGTTAGTTTCTGTGCACTCCGGAAATATTCCCCGGTAGTATACAAAAAAGTAAATCTCTTCCAGTTTCCCGCCTGAATTGGATGTTGAAGGGACTGCACAGTGCCCAATTGAATCTTGAAATATTCCTCATCGGCCCTGGGATGATCACCTTCTTCCTGAAGCAAATTAGCCCGGGTGGTCAATTCGTGGCCCAAAACAGGAGCCAGGAATTCAATCTTCCACTTTCGGTTTTGGAATGAGGCAGGTTGATAAAACGCCAAAAAGTCTACGTTTAGAATACGCGGCGCTGTTCGGAAAGGTATCCGATACCATCCCAGCAGCCGGGCAACTTGCAGATCCTCCGGTGTGGGTATGATAGCTACCAGAATTAAAGCCATTGGAGACAAATACGAATCATTCATCATTCACCCCTTATTATGATTGTCTCTTAAATTGGTTTATCTACTACAGAAACCAAACAAATTTCCCCCTTTTATTCCTATTATACAAAGTTTTCTCAGGATGCGGGACCTTTACAGGATCCCGCATCCTCTTTTATAACTTTAGATCAATCCAACTTTGTCGTTAAATTCATTGATCAACTCATCCATCTCAGGAATTTGCTCCTGGAAATTGGTCCAGTAATCTTTGTCATACCACTGGGATTGAATCTCTTCATAGGTTTTTCCCTGTTGTTCAACCCAGGTGAAGTATTTCAGGTTATGCACACGGCGCTGATCTTCGTAAGTCAGCTCCTGCAGATAGTTGGGGGTTAGCCCTTCCAGGTACTGTCCATAGGTCCGGGCAGCATCCACTTCAGTATATTCCCCAGCTTCCTCATGCATTTCCTTAAGTCGGCTGCCGTACAATTCCATAGAATCGGTCCAGACCGTTAGGATGACATCATTTTCGTCCATTTCATAATACTTGGCCATCTTAATCGCCATAACAGTATTTGCGATCGAAGAAAAGCCCAACAGATCCAATTTCCCTACTAATTCTTCAGGAACATCCTGTCCTACCAGGTATTTCCGTCCTTCTGGCTCATTGAACAGGCGGGCCAAGTTAACCACGGTATTATCATCGATGGCCATAATCATATCGGTATTCCTCATGTTATGAATCCAGGGAACGTGTTTGTCACCGATACCCTCAATCCGGTGGGCGCCAAAACCATTTTCCAACAAGGTTGGGCACTGGAGCGCTTCACCTGCAACGACTTTGCTGGTGGGGAATAGCTGCTTCAAATAATCACCACAGCCAATTGTTCCTGCGGAACCAGTTGTTAGAGTAACACCGCGGTATTCATCATCGGGACCCATCACCTGCTGCAATACTTCTTCCATCGCATGCCCGGTAATTTCATAATGCCAGAGATAGTTACCAAATTCGTCAAACTGATTAAAGACAAAGATATTGTCCCGGGTTTCTCTAAGCTCCCAAACTTTATCATAAATCTCTTTTACGTTGCTTTCGGAACCAGGTGTCGCGATTACTTCACCAGCTACTTTTTCCAGCCAATCAAATCGTTCCCGGCTCATTTCTTCTGGAAGGATTGCAACGGATTTGCAGGCCAACAAGGTAGAATCGTAAGCACCGCCACGGCAATAGTTTCCCGTCGATGGCCAGATTGCTTCATGTACGGTTGGATCAAATTGACCGGTAACCAGAGGAGGTACCAGACATCCATAGGCCGCGCCTACTTTATGGGCACCAGTGGGGAACCATTTTCCAACCAAGGCTACAATCCGGGCATCCACACCGGTGAGACTGGAGGGAAGTTCTACATAATTAACGCCACCAAAACCTCCGCCTTTCGATACTGGATCATTCTTCCAGGTGATCCGGAACAAGTTTCGGGAAGTAATATCCCACAGGCCAATCTTTTTGAGTTCTTCCTTGACACTGTCAGGAATCAGGTCAGGGTTTTTCATCTGAGCAAATGTTGGAATAACAATATTTTGTTCTTTAGCTCTTTCAACTGTTCTTTCTAACTGTTCCTTATTTAATCGTAGATCTATCATCTTCTTTTCCTTTATTAATAATTTTCTAAATTTATTCTTCTGCCCTCTTAATTACCAATATTATTTGTTCTATTCCTGCTCCACCTCCAAATCCTCTCGGACGATATATAAAGGTCTGCCTTTTGCTTCATCATATAATCTGCCTATGTATTCTCCCAGCATGCCAATAGAGATTAACTGCACCCCACCGAGAAATAAAACTGCGATCAGGGTCGTTGCTTGACCGAGCAAGTAATCTGATCCGGTCAAACGGAGTATGATTAGAAGGAGAATAGCAATCATACCGAGTCCGGTAATAATAAAACCCAGATAGGTTGCCAATTTTAACGGGAAATAAGAAAAACCTGTGATCGCATCACTGGCCAATCTAAACATTTTTTTCAGGGAGTACTTTGTCTCACCGGCAAATCTTTCAACTCTTTCATACTCCACTCCCGTTTGCCGAAAACCAACCCAAACCGACATACCCCGCAAAAACCGGTGCTTCTCCCTCATTTGGTTCATTACCCCAACAACCTTGCGATCCAGTAAACGAAAGTCCCCGGTGTCCGTGGGCAAATTAATATCTGTTATGCGCTGAATCAGCCGATAAAATGCTGCCGCTGTGAAAAGTTTAAACCAGGTTTCACCTTCCCGTTTGGATCTCTGTGCATAAACAACCTCATATCCTTCTTTCCATTTTTTAATCAAATCCAAAATGACTTCTGGTGGGTCCTGCAGGTCTGCGTCAATAATTATGACTGCCTCACCCTGGCTGTAATCCAAACCGGCCGTGACGGCGATCTGATGGCCAAAATTACGGGCAAAAAGGACAGGAACGATCTTTTTATCCCGAGATTCTAAATTCAAAATAGCCTCGGTTGACCCATCAGTTGATCCATCATCAACCATTACAAATTCCCAGGGCTGATTGGTTTGATCCATCACCTCGG
>CAXMRF010000029.1:0-342 GCA_964195965.1 uncultured Nitrosomonadaceae bacterium | reverse complement strand
TCATAAAGTACCTGGATATTATCAATTTCATTAAATATCGGGGCGATAATCGTATAGGTTGGTTTGGTTTTCATAATTATCCTGCCTCTCCTAGATAAATTCTAAGATTCAATCATTGAGCAGTTTTTTTACTTCTGATATGTTGGGATTGATGACTGGTGCTTCCCCGGCCGCCTGCCTGGCTGCTTTGACATCTTTCAGTCCACTTCCGGTATTTAATACCAGGATCGGATCATCAGCTGAAACCAATTTGTCTTTCAGGGCTTGTTTTAATCCTGCTAAAGCTGTTGCTCCTGCAGGTTCTGCGAATATCCCCACCGCTCCTAAATCCGAGATAGCTTC
>CAXMRF010000028.1:0-24647 GCA_964195965.1 uncultured Nitrosomonadaceae bacterium | reverse complement strand
AATACCTGGTTTGCAATGAGGATGAATCCGAACCCGGCACTTTTAAGGATCGGGCATTAATCGAGGGAGATCCCTTTACTATCATTGAAGGCATGATTATCGCTGCCTATGCAGTAGGAGCTCACAAGGGCTACCTCTATATTCGGGGTGAATATACCCGCTCCCATGAAGTTATTTCCCAGGCGTTGGCCATAGCCGCAGAAGAAGGATTTCTGGGTGAAAATATTCTTGGCAGCGGCTTCAATTTTGAAATTGAACTGCGCAGTGGAGCGGGGGCTTATATCTGTGGCGAGGAAACAGCTTTATTTGAATCCATTGAAGGCAAAAGAGGATTCCCCCGGGTTAAACCACCTTTTCCAACCACCCATGGTTTATTTAATCAACCCACTGTAATTAATAACGTGGAAACACTGGCCAATGTGGTGTTGATAGCTAAAATTGGCGCCGAAGAATATAAAAAATTGGGCTCTGAAGATTCGCCTGGTCCCCGTTTATTCAGCATTTCAGGGGATATAAACCAGCCGGGAATCTACGAAATCACCGAACCTGTCACCCTGGGTGATCTGATTTATAAAAAAGCCGGTGGAATCAGGGCCGGGAAAGAGCTCCGCGCTGTAATGCTTGGCGGTGCGGCAGGTAAATTTGTTGCCCCGGACCAACTGGATGTACTCCTGACCAACCAGGGAACCAGGGAGGCGGGACTATCCCTGGGATCTGGCGCTGTGGTGATTTTTGATGAGGATGTGGATATGAAATTTGTGCTCCACGGTTTGGGGCACTTTTTTGCTCATGAAAGCTGCGGGAAATGTTACCCTTGTCAATTGGGAACCCAGCGCCAGGCAGAAATCCTGGACCGCAATCTGCGAGGTCAAGCTTTGCCTGGGGATATCAATCGCCTGGAAGATATTATAGCCACCATGACAGATAGTTCCTTGTGCGGTTTGGGCCAGACCGCCGGATCGGCTGTATTAAGCGCAATCAAGATCTGCCCGGAATATTTTGGAATAGAGGAAGGCAGTTATGAATAACGCTAAGATAGTAACCCTAATAATTGACGGCAAAACCATTCAAGCCTCAGCTGGATCCACAATACTTGAGGTTGCCCGGACTGAAGGGTTCAATATTCCTGTTATTTGTGAACATGAAGCGACAACATCAGAAGGTTTGTGCCGCCAGTGTGTGGTGGAAATCGAGGGAAGGAACCGTCTGGCTCCGGCTTGCATCACTCCGGTAGACGAGGGATTGGTGGTTTTTACTGAGAGCGAGCGAGTGAAGCGGGTCCGGAGGACTATTTTGGAAATGCTAAACGCCAGCGTGGACCTTTCCCAATCCCCGGCTTTGTTAGCCCAGATGGATCATTATGGTGCGGATCCAGAACGTTTTCCAGGGGCTAAAAAACGGGAATATGAAGTGCTTGACGATAATCCTTTTTATGTCCGGGATTATTCTCAATGTATCCTTTGTTGGCGCTGTGTCCAGGTTTGCGCGGATGATATGCAGTACACCTACGCGCTGGGCATTGGAGGGCGCGGGCATGAAAGTCGCATCAATACTTTTTTTGATATCCCTATGCCGGAAACTACCTGTGTCTTTTGCGGCAACTGTGTGGGCGTTTGTCCAACCAATGCGCTGCAGGGAAAAACCGAGTTCTTGCTGGAAAAAGGTCTTCAGCATCATGAAATTCGAGCGCGCAGACGGCGAGAGCGTCAGGAGAAAAGGAGCTAATTATGGATGGTACTGCACAATCAATTCGCTCTACTTGTCCTTATTGTGGCGTAGGCTGCCAGGTGGACCTTCAGATCCAGGGGAATCACATAACCCGGGTGGACGCACCCTTTAATATTGCCCCCAATTACGGTCGATTATGTACAAAAGGCCGCTATGGGATGGATTATGTCCATCATCCTTCCCGTTTAACCTATCCATTGATTCGCAAAGACTTGGGATCCATTCCCCGGAAACCGGTTGGTTTGTCCGGATTCAGGCGGGCCAGTTGGGATGAAGCTCTTGACCTGGCGGCTGAAAAATTGGCTGAAATTGTCAGAAAAAATGGCGGCAATGCGCTGGGCACATTTTGTTCCGCCAAAGCCACCAATGAGGATAATTACCTCTTTCAAAAATTTATCAGGGCCGTGATCGGTACCAATAATATTGATCACTGCTCACGGTTATGCCATGCAGCTTCTGTAGCCGGTTTGCAGATCACTTTGGGTACATCAGCCATGTCTAACTCGATCGCTGAAATGAAAGACCTGGAAGTGCTGCTGGTCACCGGGTCCAATACCAGTGAAACTCACCCGGTGATTTCCACTTTTTTGCGTGAGGCAGTAGTAAAAAATGGCGCTCGTCTGATTGTGATTGATCCACGTAAAATTGAAATGTCCCAGTTTGCAGATTATTTTCTGCGGCTAAACCCGGGCACCGATGTGGTGCTTTTCCAGGCGCTGGCCCATGTGATTGTTAACGAAGGAATGGTTGATCAGGATTTTCTAGATTCCCGGGTAGAGGGATTGGAAGAATATCTCCCTTCCCTGGAAATCTTTACACCGGAATATGCCGAGGAGATATGCGGTGTTCCGGCGGCGTTAATTCGCCAGGCAGCCCGTTTATATGGAAAAGCTAACCGGGCTGCTATTTATTGGGGGATGGGAATCAGCCAGAGTGTTCACGGTACTGATAATGCCATCTCTCTGGCTAACCTGGCGCTGCTGACAGGTAATATCGGAAAATCAGGCACAGGTCTGAACCCTTTGCGGGGCCAGAATAATGTGCAGGGCTGCTCGGATTCTGGGGGTTTGCCCAACGTTTATCCCGGCTACCAACTGGTCTCTGATCCTGAGGCGCAAAAGAAATTTGAAGAAAATTGGGGCGTTACTCTTGATCCTGAACCAGGATTGACCACGATGGAAATGGTGGATGCTGCTGAAAATGGCGCTGTTCAGGGCTATTATGTGATGGGAGAAAACCCCATGATGAGTGAACCCGACCTGCTGCACGCCCGGCATGTGATGGAAGAGCTGGAATTTGTGCTTTACCAGGATATTTTTATGAATGAAACCGGGGAATATGCTGATGTGGTCCTGCCCGCTGTTAGTTTCGCAGAAAAAGAAGGCACCTTTACCAACAGTGATCGCCGGGTGCAGCTTATTCGAAAGGCGGTCCAGTCACCGGGGGAAGCCCGTCCGGATTGGCAGATAATTCAGGACTTAGCCCTTCGGGTGGAGAAAAAATTAGGTCTGGAATCCAGTGCCGGATTTAATTTTACCCACCCCGCTGAGATCTGGGATGAAATGGCAGACTTAACACCGCCTTTCCAGGGAATTACTCATCAGCGTATAAAGCAGGATAGCGGAGTTCATTGGCCCTGTCCATCAGCGGATCATCCCGGTACGCCCTATTTATTTAAAGACACTTTTCCGCGAGGTAAAGGCAAGCTGACCCCCCTGACTTATCGTCCCTCAGCGGAGCTGCCAGATCAGGAATATCCCCTGATTTTATCCACGGGACGTGTTCTGTACCACTGGCATGGGGGCACCATGACCCGGCGTTCCAAACTGGACGATATCTACCCCGAAGCTTTGGTGGAAATTCATCCCCGGGATGCGGAAGACCTCGATGTTTCTTCCGGGGATTGGGTGAAAATCCGATCCCGCCGGGGAGAAATTGAAGTGAAAGTATTGGTTACTCAACGCTCCCCGGAAGGTATGGTTTTTCTACCTTTCCACTTTGTTGAAGCAGCTGCAAATCTGCTCACTCTGGATGCACGTGACCCACAGGCAAAAATCCCTGATTATAAAGTCTGCGCGGTGGCTGTTATCAAACGCTGATGTTCTGAAGATTTTAATGAAAAGGTTATAATAGCAAATAAAAACCAGGAGATTTATTCATGGCTGGAAAATTAGTGCTTGTGGCAGGCAATATCGGGACCGGGAAAACGTCCCTGACGGAAAGGCTGGGGGACCGATTGGGCTGGTGTACGGCTTATGAATCGGTGATTGATAATCCCTACCTGGGGGATTTTTACCAGGATATGGATGCCTGGTCATTTCATCTGCAAGTATTTTTTCTGGGCCATCGAGCTCAGCAGCATCTTGAACTGGCTACAGATCCGCGCTCCGCAATTGCAGACCGCAGTATTTATGAAGATGTAAAGATTTTTGCACGGGCCTTGTATCATCAGGGCAGTCTTTCGGAACGGGATTACCGCTCCTACCAGCGGGTTTTCCAGTTGATTGCAGATCAATTGCCCGAGCCGGATTTATTAATTTACCTGATTGCTCCACCGGAAATTCTACTTCAGCGTATTGAGGAGCGAGGCCGCGAGATGGAATCAGGTATCTCGTTGGAATATCTCTCCCTGTTGGATTCCTTTTATAATGATTGGATGGATACCTTTGACCTTTGCCCGGTACTGAAAATCCGCTCGGATGATCTTGATTTTGTGAATAAAAAAGGTCACCTGGATACTGTTGCTGATTTGGTTCAGCAAAAATTAACCGGCAAAGAAGAAGTGGTTTTTCCTACTAAATAAATCTTTCTCATTACCACCCAGCATCCTTTTTGTTCTCACAGGTCCTGTCATCCTGAGCCCCAGCGAAGGATCCATACTGAGGTGAGTTTTCGGTCTCATCCGTTTAAAGGATGAGTTATATGTTTCTGATTAAGTTTTTACAAGGATTTTACAACCCGATTGAATGCAGTTTACAGATCTCTTCTAAACTAAAGGTGTACGTTCAATTTACCTTTAGTTTCTGGAGGAAAATATGTTCAAAAAAGTCGTTTACTCTCTTATGACAGCAGCTTTACTGGTTGTGTCTTTCAGTGGAACTGTTTTTGCGGCGGAAGGTGATCATCCCGAGTTGGTTAAAGCCCGGGGTGAGGTCATTGCTGTAGATCCTGCAGCTGGAAAATTTCGCCTTGAAAAATCTGATGGCACAGTATTGACTGTTTTTGTCACTGAAAAAACTACCTTCCGCGGTTTGGAAAGCCTGGAAGAAATGCAAGTGGGCTGGCACGCGGGTATTGCTGCCCGGGAAGATTCGAATGGAAAGTTGTGGGCCGTGGCAGTTATTGCAGGTGAAACTTCAGATGTTCTTAAAGTTCACGGCAAAGTTACTGATGTTAATACTTCAGCTGGAAAATATTCCATTGAAAAACCTGACGGCACTAAAATGACCTTCTTTGTGGATGAAAGGACCCGTTATGGCGGTCAAATCTCCAGTCTGGAAGATCTGCAGGAAGGCTGGCAGGCAGGTATTTCCTATAAAGAACAAGGAGAAGGCAAACTCATAACCCTGGCACTGATTGCCGGGACTGCCCCTGAGCTGGTCAAAGCACAGGGGAAAGTTACCTCAGTAAATGCGAATGGTGGAATGTTCGAAATTACCACGCCAGATGGGGTAGATAAGCTCTTCTATGTGGATGAAAATACCCGCTACCAGGGGCAATTGTCCAGCCTGGCTGAAATGCAGGTGGGTTGGCAGGCTGGTGTGACTGCTAAAGTGGGTGAAGACGGCCAACTCAACGCAGTAATGGTTATAGCCGGTACACGCCCTGAGCCAATCCGTGCCCAGGGAATCATCAAGAATGTAAGTCCTGGTGCTGGAAAATTCCAGCTTGAAAAATCAGACGGTACTGTTCTTTCTGTTTATGTTGATGAGAACACCAATTACCGGGGACAGGTAGTTAATTTTGATGACCTGGATAAAGGAATGCGGGCTGGCATTGTGGCAATTGAGAATAAAGATGGCAAGTTAATTGCCCGCCTGGTTATTGCTGGTGATCCCCGTCCAGAGCGCCCTGAAGGAGAACGTCCGGAAGGTGAACGTCCAGAAGGTGAACGTCCGGAAAGAATCC
Source organism: uncultured Nitrosomonadaceae bacterium (assembly GCA_964195965.1). GTDB lineage: Bacteria > Chloroflexota > Anaerolineae > Anaerolineales > UBA11858 > B10-G9. Next base: position 18,791 of record CAXMRF010000028.1, on the reverse strand, counting down.
GCCCCGATGGGGAACGGCCAACACCTGAACCTGAATTTCCACTGGATGTTCAACCTGCTGATCCCTTAACCTGAGAGATATCCATTACGAATCCCTGGAAAATGATTTTTCCAGGGACTCTTCGGAGATCGCTGTCACCTCTGGGTGATTAGATGATCTGATCCTGGCGCCAGGTTTCCTAGAAATCTGGCGCTTATTTCTGTTCCCGGCCGGGGACTGTCTCCTAATCTCAGGGATGATATAATAGCCAGACGTTGATATACATTCAAAAAGTGAGGAATAATGACAAAACAATGGGATACACCACCCGCACTGACGATTGATCCAAAAGTAGTTTATACAGTTAAATTGGATACCAGCAAAGGTGAAATTCACCTGGAACTTTATCCTGAGCACGCCCCCAAAACAGTCAATAATTTTATTTTCCTGATTAATGAAAATTTTTATGATGGGATAATTTTCCATCGGGTTATTGATAAGTTTATGGTCCAGGGCGGCGACCCCACCGGTACCGGCAGTGGCGGCCCCGGTTATCGTTTTGAGGATGAATTGGTTGGCAATCCCCTCAAACATGACTCCAAGGTGATTTCCATGGCCAATGCAGGTCCCAATACAAACGGCTCGCAGTTTTTCATCACCCATCTCCCTCAACCTCACCTGGACGGTAAACATACCGTATTTGGCAAAGTTATTGTGGGTGATGATGTGGTTGATGCCATCCGTCAGGACGACGTTATCAAACAAGCTGTAGTTCTGGATTAAGTTAGAGTTGCAGATTATTTGAATATTTAGTAAGATATCTTCCGCGAAGGACTACCTGAAGGTTTCCTTCGCGGACTGAAAACCAGGGGAGGTGCCTGGAAAAAACAAATAAGGGAAAATAGCGCAAGGGCTCAAGAAACTTCTTGAGTTGACGAGGATGAGGGTTCCTCCTTTTGGGAGGCTAACTGGTCGGGGGAGAGTTCAGACCAGGAAAATCGAACTATCAGCGGAAGCCCTCCGGAGACATCACACTCCGATTTTTCCCTCCTGTAAAAGTGGATGATAAAAACCCGGGCGACCGGAGGACAACATTATCCCAGGTGATAAAGAGCAATAATCAGCGAATTGTTTTGCCAGAGAGTTACCGGTAAATATCAGGTTATTAATTCCTGGTTCGTTACGCTGAAATCTAATGGGAGGGTAACACCTATGTGTGGAATTGTTGGATATATTGGATCCAAAAATGCAACACCCATCATCATGAATGGGTTAAAAAAGCTCGAATACCGCGGATATGATTCTGCCGGTATCGCGGTCCTTGAAAATGGGGGCATTGAAGTTCGCCGGGACGCCGGCAAACTGGAGCGTTTATCGCAGCTGGTTCAGAAATCACCCTTAAAGGGAAATATTGGTATTGGACATACTCGCTGGGCAACCCACGGGGAACCCAACACGCGCAATGCCCATCCTCACCTGGGGATGACTGGCGATGTCGTAGTGGTTCACAATGGTATTGTGGAAAACTTTTCCACTTTACGGGATGAACTGATCAGTGAGGGTGTTGAATTTCTTTCAGAAACTGACACGGAAGTAATAGTGCATTTAATTGAACGCTACCTCTCCGGGAGCGATCTAACAAATGCGGTTCAAAAAGCCCTTGGATACCTGAAAGGCGCTCATGGGATCGTCGTGATGAGCAAACATGAACCGGATAAGATTATCGCTGCTCGTATTGGCAATGCCGGAGGCGTGGTGCTGGGTTTAGGACAGGATGAGAATTATATCGCATCTGATCTGCCGGCCATCCTGGAACATACCCGGGAGGTGATTTTCCTGGAATCCCATCAGATGGCTGTGGTCACCAGTAAGAATGTGAAGGTGATGGCTCTGGATGGTAAACCCTTTGACCCTGAAGTGCATACTATCGCCTGGGATCCGGTCTCTGCAGAAAAAGGTGAGTACCGCCATTTTATGCACAAAGAGATTCATGAGCAAGTTCGATCATTGACCGATACCATAGCGGGCCGGGTTGATTTTGAAACCGGAACCATTCAATTGCCCACCTTGAATATCACCCCGGAATTGGTGAAGGAAATTAATAAGATTATCATCATTGCTTGCGGTACGGCGTCTTATGCCGGTATGGTGGGCAAAGTGTTGATTGAGCGTATTGCCCGGATTCCGGTTGAAGTGGAAATCGGATCGGAATTCCGCTATCAGGACCCGATTGTGGATGAAAAAACAGTAGTGTTAGCTATCAGTCAGTCCGGTGAGACTGCTGACACACTCGCTGCCATGGAGGAAGGCCAACGCAAAGGAGCCACCTTGTGGTCAATTGTGAATGCAATTGGCTCCCAGGCCATGCGAATGGCTGATGGGTTCATATCTATGCAGGTTGGTCCGGAAATCGGTGTAGCATCAACCAAAGCCTACACCGCACCCCTGGTAGATTTATATATGCTGGCTATCCTGCTGGGAGAGCTTCGGGGAACCCTGGATGAAACACAGCGCCGAAAGCTGGTGGATGATTTGCGCCTGATACCAGATCTGGCTGGTCGCTGCCTGGATAAAGAAGAGGAGGTTAAAGTAGTGGCAGAAAGTTTGCTTGAGGCCCAGAATGCGCTCTACCTTGGTCGGGGAGTGAATATGCCCACTGCTTACGAAGGTGCCTTGAAATTAAAAGAAATTTCCTATATCCATGCTGAAGGTTATCCAGCTGGAGAGATGAAACATGGTCCTATTGCTTTGATTGATGCGGATTTGCCCGTAGTAGTGATCGCTCCCAGGGATCCCTGGTATGACAAAATGTTCAGCCAGATTGAACAGGCCAAGGCCCGGGGTGGGCGGGTGATAGCAGTAGCTACAGAAGGTGATGAACAAATTAAAGCGCTGGCGGACCAGGTATTGTATGTGCCGGAAACCCCCTGGATGTTAAGCCCTGTCACTACTGTGATTCCGCTCCAGCTGCTGGCGTACCATATTGCAGCCCTGCGCGGCCTGGATGTGGATCAGCCCCGCAACCTCGCAAAATCGGTCACAGTGGAATAGCGGACCTCCGAGGTCTATTCGTTTGAGTTTTCTGATTTTTTCAGGTACCCTTTTTTCTCCAGCCAGTATCGGGCAACCTCATCCATGGAAAGAATAAAATCAGATTTGGCAGCGGTGTAATTGCTGCTTGATTGTGGAAACCGTTTGGCCAGTTTTTCCTTGAGATTTTCGTACTCCCGGGCAGCCTCTAGATTTGCCCGTAAAAAATCCCGGAATACAATATGTCGTTCTATATCCGGATGCCCTTTTTGGAAGATATGCAGGTGGTGGGAGCGTTCGCCGTCAGTATCCCGGGTAAAGAACTGCCGACCGGGAATGCCATATTCCCCCATGTATTTATAATCAAGGGACTCAAATTCAGTTACCGATTGGATGACATCTGCCAGTTTTTCCACCTCTATCACAAAATCCAAAATGGGTTTGGCTTTGAGATCTGGAACCGAAGTGCTTCCAATGTGGTAAACGCCAATAATCGGGAAAGAAAGTCCTTCCCGGATACGATTGGCTTCTTCGTTTGCCAATTTTGACCATGCTGGATTATGGGGAACAAGCTCTACGTGACGCTGTTCCATGGAAATAGGATCGTTTTCATTCATACTATTGGTTTCTCAGTTCCTGTACAGTTCACTACATTATATTGTAAGTTGTCCTTCCTGTCAGGTTATTTTTGATAAACATCTCGAGGAGTATATAAAATATTCTGTTCTTATGAAATTTAGAGATTCCTTGCTGGCTTTCGTGCTAAAATTGGAACGGCAATATTTTATTCAATACTTAGAAAGGTATTTAATATGGCAGCAAAAGATTTAACTCGTGAAATCGTATTAAACGCCCTGGGTGAGGTTATTGATCCAGAGATAGGGAAAGACCTGGTCAGCCTGGGAATGATTGATGATGTGACTGTAGAGGGAGGGAATGTGAGCTTTACTATAAATCTCACTACTCCTGCCTGCCCAATGAAAGATGAGATCCGGGGCAGCGCCCTGGCAGCTGTCGAAGCGCTGGATGGGGTTTCCGGTGTTGAAATCAAGATGGACGCCAAGGTTCCGGTTGGAAATAAAAAATCTGATCACCCTAATATAAAGAACGTAATTGCCATAGCATCAGGCAAGGGTGGTGTAGGTAAAAGCACTGTGGCGGTGAACCTGGCTGTAATATTAGCGCAGAAGGGTGCCAAAGTGGGATTGTTGGACGCGGATATTTACGGTCCCAATATCCCGATCATGATGGGCGTAGAACGCCTGGGTGGCGCTTCCGGGGATAAAATTCTGCCCGGAGAAGGACACGGTGTCAAAGTGATCTCAATTGGCTTTATGGTAAAGCCAGAACAGGCCCTAATCTGGCGCGGCCCCATGCTGCATTCTGCTATCAAACAGTTTGTTACGGATGTGGATTGGGGAGAACTGGATTACCTGGTGGTCGATTTGCCACCTGGCACCGGTGATGTGCAGCTTAGTTTAACCCAAACGCTGGAATTACAGGGTGGTGTGATCGTTACCTTGCCGCAACAAGTCTCTCTGGATGATGCTTTACGGGGTATTAATATGTTCCAGGAATTAAAGGTACCCATTTTTGGTGTGATTGAGAATATGAGCTATTTAGAAACACCTGAAGGTGAACGCATGGATATCTTTGGCTCTGGTGGTGGCGAGAAGTTAGCCAAAATGACTGGCGTGACCTATTTAGGTTCTATTCCCATAGATCCCCAAGTGAGAATTGGCGGTGATGAAGGGATGCCAGTTGCTTTATCCCATCCCGATTCGCCAGTTTCTCAATCCCTGTACGACCTTGCTGAAAAGATCGCTGCCCAGGTTAGCATCCAGGCAATCAAGGGAAATTAAATAATTGAAGAAGCTCTAAGAGCATAAACCCGGGATATGGTTTCTTATAGTAGAAACCATATCCTATTTATTTAATACAAATAAGGTAAAATAGGCACATGATGGCGCTTATTGTTGGCATTCGTTTCCACGGTGGTGGAAAAACTTATCATTTTGACGCTTCGTCGGTTCCTGAAATCCAGAAAAACGAGTTTGTAATTGTGGAAACCAGTCGCGGAGCACAGTTGGGACAGGTGGTTTCATTTCTGGATCCGAAACAGAAAGGTGCACGCAAGTGGAAACCTATCTTACGGCCTGCAACTTCCCGTGATCTGGTTATGCGCCAGGTTTGGGAGAAAAAGGAACAGAAAACATTGGAGCTCTGCCGTGAAATGGCTTCAGAAGACAAAAAGCTTGAAGAAGTAAAGTTTGTCTCTGCAGAGTTCAGTTTGGAAGGGGATAATCTGGTCTTTCTGTATTGTTATGAAGGCAAGGATGATCCTAATCTGAAACCCCTTGTGAATGAGCTGAAAAAGAAGAACCCAAAAACAAAGATTGAACTCCGCAGAGTTGGCCCCCGGGATTCAGCAAAAATAATTGGCGGTATGGGCGCTTGTGGGCGGGAGATCCGCTGCTGCACGGAGTTTATGACAGAATTTATTCCCATTTCGATCAAGATGGCCAAGGAGCAAGGTATATCCCTGGCTCCCACTGAAATTACCGGCATGTGCGGTCGTTTAAGATGCTGCTTGATGTATGAGTACGACCAGTATAAAGAGGCCAAGAAAACCTTGCCCAAAAGGGGTAAACGGGTAATCACACCCCGCGGGGAAGGAAAAGTTGTCCGATTAAATCCCCTCAGCCAGAAGGTATCGGTTGATTTGGGAGAAGAAGGCATCCAGGAATTTGATCCCGAAGAGATCAAACGGCCTCAATCATGAATGAGATTCTATCTCGTATAGAAGAAATCTTTCCTTATACCAGCGCTATCAGGCGGGAATTTCACCGCCATCCCGAGCTGGGATTCCAGGAATTCCACACAGCAGATATTATCCTCAGAGAACTTTCTAAATTAGATGGGTTTTCGATTCAATCAGGTCTGGCAAAAACAGGCCTTGTTGCCTTGTTAAAGGGAACGAAACCTGGAAAAACCGTCCTGCTGCGTTTTGATATGGATGCCCTGCCGGTCAAGGAAAATACCGGAGTTTCGTTTGCATCAGAGAATGAGGGCGTGATGCACGCCTGTGGGCATGACGGCCATATGGCGATTGGTTTAACAATTGCCAAAATAATGGCTGAGAATCAAAACAATTTTGCGGGAACGCTAAAATTTGTCTTTCAACCAGCTGAAGAAGGCTTAGGCGGCGCGCTGCGGATGATTGATGCCGGCATCCTGGAAAATCCCCAACCGGATTATGTTTTAGGGCTGCATCTCTGGAATGAAAAACCGCTCGGTTGGCTGGGAATCAGCGATGGTCCGGTGATGTCTGCTTCGGAAACATTCCGGATAATAATCAACGGGAAAGGCGGACATGGTGGGAAACCACATGAAGCCAGGGATCCGGTTGTGGCCTCTGCAGCTGTGATTAATGCCTTGCAAACCCTGGTTGCCCGGGAAGTACACCCACTTGACAGTGCAGTGATTACGGTCAGTTCCGTCCATGGTGGTGAAACCCATAATGTCATTCCAGAAAAAGTTATCCTGGGTGGTACTATTCGGACCTTTACACCGGAGACGCGCGCACAGGTACTGGAACGTTTCCATACTATGGTCGGGGGAATCGCAGAAGCGCATTTATGCACTGCTGAAGTTATAATTGAAGATGTTTCCCCAGCGGTGACTAACGATCCTGATGTTGCAGATCTGATGAGGAAAACAGCGGTATCCCTCTATCCGGAAGCAAACCTGGTGGAGGATTATCAAACTATGGCCTCTGAAGATATGGCATTTCTGATGCAGGATCTGCCGGGTTGTTATAGTTTTATCGGCTCCGCTAACCCTGAAGCAGGCCTGGATGCGAAACATCATCAACCGGAGTTTAATTTTGATGAAGAAGCTATGAAAATAGGGGCTGCTCTCCTGGTGGGCGCGGTGGGGGAGTTGTTGAAGGATTAAACGAAGTATTTAGTGAAAAATAACCTCCCGGGTCACTATGAGACCGGGAGGTTTTATTTTGCCAGGTCTGTGCCTTTACTCACACAGAGCATAGTCTTTTTATCATTATTAAGATTGTTTTACTTGACGACAAACTTTGAGAATGCTAGAATTAATTAGGATTAATCTTATTGATCATATTAATCAGATCAGAAGAGATTATGGACAATTCTAAATTTATTTTCTATCTTCTCCAGAATTCCTCCACTGACAAAGTTAAATTGCCAGCGATTAAAGATCTCAGTGCTGAGCTGGGTATCAGCATTTCCACTTTAAGAGAGCAGTTGGAAGTGGCTAAAGCCCTGGGTTTGGTTGACGTCCGGCCCCGCCTGGGCATTCGCCCGCTGCCGTATTCCTTTAGACCGGCGGTGGATGCCAGCCTCTGTTTTGCTATTCAACACGACCGGGCTTATTTTGATGATTTTGTGGATCTCAGGCGGCATCTGGAATATGCTTATTTTTCCCAGGCAGTGGACTTGCTGGAAGAAGAAGATCATCAGGAGCTCCTCCGCCTGGTGGATAGCGCCTGGAAAAAGCTGCGGGGGAGACCTGTCAGGATTCCCCACCTTGAACATCGCCAGCTGCATCTAACTTTTTTCAAACGCATAAACAATATTTTTATAACCGGATTATTGGAAGCCTATTGGGATGCCTACGAGGCTGTAGGACTTAACGTATATACAGACCTGGAATATCTGGAACAAGTTTGGACTTACCACGAACAGTTAGTGGAGACAGCGATTATAAAGGACAAGTCACGTGGACTGAAGATATTGCATGAGCACTTTGAATTGATGGACCGCATGATCACTTGAAATGTAATCACAGGATGGTATAGAGGAGCTTGAATGGCACAGAAAAAATCAGTACCTAAACCCCCTCAGAAAAGGCTGAGCGGGATCAATGAATTTTCAATTAACATCGGTACCATTAATGGATCCGGTAGCCAGACAGCTAATTTGACTATCTTAAGAGCAATTTTTAAGATGGGGATTCCAGTATCCGGAAAAAATATCTTCCCTTCCAATATTCAAGGGCTGCCTACCTGGTATAAAATCCGGATCAGCCAGGCTGGTTATGCGGGCCGGCGCAAAGAGGCGGATATTGTGGTGGCTATGAATGCTGCCACCTTTACAGATGATCAAGATGATCTGGTCCAGGGGGGCGTGTTCCTCTATGACGATGAGATCAAAGATCCCATTGATCGGGATGACATAATTCTTGTTCCTATGCCGATTAAAAATATTATCAGGGAAGCCAAGCCCCACCGTGATTTAAGAAAACTTGTGGCCAATATGATTTATGTGGGCGTCCTGGCCAATTTGCTGGGGATACCTATGGAACCCATTAAGCAGGCGCTCGAATTCCATTTCAAAGAGAAAGAGAGTCCTGTTGAATTTAACCTCATGGTCATTGAATTAGCTTTCCAATGGGCAGAAGAAAACCTGGATCTAGAAATTCCCTACAAAATTGAACCCAGAGATTTAACCGGAAATGCAATTCTGGTAGATGGGAATACAGCTGGCGGGTTAGGGACAATCTACGGGGGGATGCATTTTGTTTCCTGGTACCCGATCACACCTGCCACTAGTATGCCCGAAGCCATACTTGAATATGCACCCAGGCTGCGGACGGACCCGGAGACGGGGAAACAGACTTACGCAATCATCCAGGCTGAGGACGAACTGGCTGCAGTAGGCATGATTGTAGGGGCGGGCTGGGCTGGATTACGGGCGATGACGTCCACCTCTGGTCCCGGATTGAGCTTGATGGCGGAATATACCAGTCTGGCTTATTTCGTGGAGATCCCCATTGTTGTCTGGGTGGTTCAGCGTGTAGGACCCAGTACCGGCTTGCCAACCCGGACTGCCCAGGGAGATATAAATGCAACTTACTACCTGGGTCAGGGAGACACGGAACATATTGTCCTGATTCCTGGAAATGTAAAAGAATGTTTTGAATTTGGCTGGAAAGCCCTTGACCTGGCTGAAAAATACCAGACGCCTGTATTTGTCCTCTCTGATTTGGATTTGGGTAAAAATCAATGGATGACAGAACCATTTGAGTACCCGGATACCCCGATTGAGCGGGGCAAGATCCTCTGGGAAGAAGATTTGGAAAAGATCAAAGACGAGTGGGGCCGATATCTAGATATGGATGGTGATTTTATACCCTATCGGACCGTTCCGGGGAATAATCATCCCAACAGCGCTTACTTTGCCCGTGGTACCGGTCATGATGAATATGGAAATTACAGTGAAAGTCCAGAAAATTGGAAAAACAATCTGGATCGGATCAAGAATAAGGTTGATTCATCCAGGGCAACACTTCCTGAGCCGGTGATCAAAAAGCAGCGGGGGGCCAAAAACGGGTTAATTGCCTTTGGGTCTAACGACGCTGCTGTTCGTGAGGCACTGGATTATTTAAAAGAAGAGGGTACTAAACTAAATTATTTGAGGTTGTGCGCTTTACCCGTTGCGGATCAGGTATTGGACTTTATTCGTTCCAACGAAAAAATATATATCGTAGAAAATAATCGAGACGGTCAGATGCACAGCATTCTGTCACTGGAGATTCCTGAAAAAGCTACCGATCTGGTTTCGCTGGCGCTGATTGATGGTTTGCCATTAAATGCGGAATGGATTAAGACTGCAGTATTGAATGAGGAGAACTCTTAATGGCTGAAAAAGTAGCAAAATTGAATGCAATAGGATTATCAAAGAAAGAGTATAAAGGGAAAAAGTCCACTTTATGTCTGGGCTGTGGGCATAATGCGATTGTAGGCCAGGTTATCTCTGCTTGTTATGAGTTGAATATTCCTCCGGAAAGGATTATTAAGATCAGTGGGATTGGATGCTCGAGCAAAGCGCCGACATATTTTTTGGATCGCTCTTTTGGATTTAATGGCTTGCACGGAAGGATGCCCTCCCTGGCTACAGGCGCGTTATTTGGTGATACCTCTTTAATTGGCATCGGTGTGAGTGGAGATGGCGATACTGCCAGCATTGGCATGGGGCAATTTAAACATGTAACCCGGCGCAATGTGCCCATGTTGTACATCGTTGCTAATAATGGAGTATATGGCTTAACCAAGGGCCAATTTTCAGCGACTGCAGAACAAGGTCTGGCTTTGAAAAAACAGGGACAGAACCGTTATGTTCCTGTTGATATTGTCTGGGAAGCCATTGCGGGGCGAGCTTCTTTTGTGGCACGAACTTTTTCTGGTGATCCGAAACAGCTAAAATCGTTAATTAAGGCCGGCCTGCATCACAATGGAATTGCCGTAATTGACGTAATCAGTCCTTGTGTGACCTTTAATAACCAGGATGATTCCTTTCATTCCTATGCCTGGGGAAAATCACATGAGGTAGCTCTGCATGAGCTTTCCTTCGTGCCGCCTGTACGTGCTATCAAGGTTTCCTATGAAAAAGGAGAAACCCTGGATGTTCCCTTATACGATGGCACCCATATCATCCTTAAAAAACTGGGGCATGATTACGAGCCAACTAACCGGGCCAGGGCGTTAAAATTGCTGGAAGAAGCCAATGAAAAAAACGAACTAATTACTGGATTGATCTACATAAATCCCAAACAGCTATCGCTCTTTGATTTGTATGATCTTCCCGAAACTGCGCTCAATCGTTTGCCGTCAGAAAAATTACGCCCGACACCAGAATCGCTGGATGAAATTAACAAAATTATGTTTTAAGCATGATCAAAAATAGATAACAATTGCAATCTTAACAGGTTGAGGATATTGCTTAGTGAACTTTAACTAAAGGTTAACTTTTTATTTAGAAAATTATTATTCGTTGTGGTGATCGATCTTATTGCGGAGGAACTATGCCTCTTTGGAGACAGCCACTAGATAGGGACCGTATTCTGGTTACACACGGCATCGTGCATATTATCGATGACCGTTGTAAAGGATGCGGTTTTTGTATTGAATTTTGCCCCCAGGGAACGCTGGAAATATCCAGCCGAACCAATGCCAAGGGGTATCACCCACCACAAGTAATTCCTGAAAAAACCTGTGTGAATTGTGGTTTATGCACCTTGTTATGCCCTGACTTTGCGATTTTTATTGAGGATGGGGGGAAAAGACCACCGGACCAGGTCCATCCTGTCCAACGGCATGAGGAGAAAAAATGAGTCAACAAAAAGGTCAACTGACCGGGGAACATTTTATGCTGGGTGACCATGCCTGTGCGGAAGGCGCAATCCTGGCAGGCTGCCGTTTTTTTGCGGGATATCCGATAACCCCGGCAACTGAAATTGCCGAACGTATGTCAGTCAGACTGCCGCAGGTGGAAGGAAAATACGTTCAAATGGAAGATGAATTGGCATCCATGAACGCTATCCTGGGAGCTTCCTGGGCGGGGGTTAAATCGATGACTGCCACCAGCGGTCCCGGCTTTTCTCTTATGATGGAAAACCTTGGCCTGGGTATCATGCTGGAAACACCCTGTGTGCTGGTGAATGTGCAGCGCGGGGGACCCTCCACCGGGCTGCCAACCCTGGTTGGTCAACAGGACATGATGCAGGCTCGCTGGGGTTCACATGGAGATTATGAAATCATTGCCCTCAGCCCTGTTTCACCCCAGGAGCTGTTTGATCTGACAATCCGGGCTTTTAACTTATCAGAAAAATATCGCACCCCGGTACTGGTGATGACGGATGCTGAAGTGGGTCATATGACCGAAAAAGTCGTAATCCCACCACCAGAAGAAATTGAAATATTGACTCGTCACCTGGTAGCCAAAGGTGAACTCGAACCGGATCGTTTCCGTATTTATCGCTCCCATCCTGATGGTTCTCCCGGCTATGTTTCACCCATGGTGAAAGCCGGGGAAGGCTTTCGGATTCATGTTACAGGCCTGACTCACGATGAACGCGGTTATCCTGCCATGAACCCGGAAGCCAATGAGCGGAACGTATCCCGGATTATGGAGAAGATCACTGCCAATCATAAAGATATCATCCAGGTTGAGAAAGAAAAACTCAGGGGCGCTGATGTTGTGGTGGTATCTTATGGCATTTCTGCCCGTACCTCTCTATGGCCGATTGAGCAAGCCAGGAAAGAAGGGCTTAAGGTTGGGTATTTGCGGTTGATCACTGTTTGGCCGTTTCCGGAAGAAATCATCGCAAAATTGGCGGAAAAAGTCCGTGCATTTATTGTTCCTGAGATTAATATGGGCCAAATTTCCCGCGAAGTGGAGCGCTGCGCGAAAGGCAAAGCCGAAGTAATTGGGGTTCATAAACCTGGAGGAGACATCCTGGATCCCCGGGATGTTTTGGCGGCCATTCATCAAGGAGCAGCGATAACACAGGAAGCCTGAAAGTTTATTTTGATAGGATCCTGGGAGGAATAGACATGACTGCAAAAAGAATTACGGGGAGAACAAACCCCCGAACGTTGACATATGAAGCGCCCATGGAAGGAGATTGGGTGACCGGGCTGCATCCCATGGATGATTTACTGCGGGGTGAAAGGCTGCCCCATATTTGGTGCCAGGGCTGTGGATTGGGAACGGCATTAACCTCCTTTATCAGTTCATTAAAGTGGCTGGAGAAAAATCAGGGTTGGGATCTGGATAAAGTCGCTGTTGTTTCCGGGATCGGATGTACAGGCAGAATAGCCGGTTATGTCCGATTGGATTCTTTCCATACCACACATGGTAGGGCAATTCCGTTTGCGACTGGATTAAAAATAGCCAATCCGGAATTAAAGGTGATCGTTATATCCGGGGATGGTGATATTGCCGGGATAGGCGGCAATCATTTTATCCATGCGGCCCGGAGAAATCTGGGCATTACAGTTGTTTGTGTTAATAACTTTAACTACGGTATGACTGGCGGGCAGGTAGGCCCTACTACGCCCCATGAAGCCCGGGCAGTTACCGCTCAATATGGTAATTATGAATACCCATTTAATCTTCCTTACCTGGCCGCAGCCAGCGGAGCTGCTTTTGTTGCCCGCTGGACAGTGCTCCATGCCCGCCAATTGGATTGGACTTTACGGAAAGCGCTAACCCATGGTGGATTCAGTTTTGTGGAAATCATTGCACCCTGTTCTACAGCATATTCACGCTGGAATCCTGAGGGAAAAGGTTTGGACCCGGAGAACCTGCGCAGACGTGGATTAGAAGTGATGAAACATTACCAGCAAATTGGTCGAACCAAACATGGTATACATCCCAAAGATGCGGAAGTAAAGGTAAATGAACGGGGAGAGATGATTGAAATCATCGAAGGTGAATTTCTGAGTGAAATCAAACCGGATTTTGAAGAATCCATGGCCCAGCGTGTGGATAAAGCGGAAAAATATTGGCTTCATGAGAAAAAAACCCTGGATGATAGAGTAAGCCTGAAAATCGAAGACAGAAAAGTACCCCGGAAGGAAATTCAACTGGGTGGTTTCGGGGGGCAGGGCATTATGAGCGCTGGAAAGATAATTGGCATGGCGGCAGCCATCTACAATAAACTGGAAGCCTGTTTTACACAGAGTTATGGACCCGAGGCGCGGGGAGGGGCAGCAGGATCCCAGGTAGTCATATCCAGCAAACCCATCCACCATCCCCACATTACTGAACCAACCAGTATGATTATCATGTCCCAGGGCGCTTATGAAAAATATGTCATTGACCTGGCACCTGACGGTGTGCTCTTAATTGATGATGAGCTGGTAACCCTTCCAGAGGATCACCGCAGCGATATAAAGACCCTGGGCATTCCGGCCACCAGAATTGCCGAGGATGCTGGTAATAACCGGGCAGCCAATACCGTTATGCTGGGATTTTGGACTGCGGTTGAAGGGATTGTAGATAAAAAAGCCATGGAGGAATCCATTGCTGAATCCGTACCGCAGAAAACAGTGGATTTGAATCTTGAGGTATTTCGAACTGGGTTCCAGAAAGGGTTGGAACTGGCTAAACAGTAATTTTTCAGGATAGGTTTATGACTAAAGAAGTTCTGGTTATAGGCAGCACGCCGGCAGGATTACAGGCTGCGAGAAATCTTGCAGATTGTGGCTTGATGGTTAATCTTGTTGAATCCAGTCCGTATATTGGTGGAGAACCACAGGAGCAAGGGCCAGACTATCTGTGGAACGCGAGATTGCTGGAAATTCTTAAACACCCCAATATTAAAACCTGGACAGATACGGAAGTCATAAGTATTAATAAAGAAAATGGTGAGTATCAAGTTCAGCTCAATCAGAACCCCCGGTATATCGATTTGTCCAAGTGCACAGCCTGCGGTGATTGTATTGAAGTCTGTCCTGTCACGATTCCTGGCACTTCATTAAAAGCAATTCATTTTGGAGGTCAACCAGATTGTGCAGTGATCGCTAAAAATGGTGTCTCTCCTTGTTCCAATGCTTGCCCTGCCGGAATTCATGTGCAGGGATATGTCGCTTTGATCGCGGATGGACGATACCTGGAAGCTTATGACTTAATTCATGATGCCCTTCCATTTCCTTCTGTTTGCGGCCGTGTTTGTAATCACTATTGTGAAGATTCCTGCTCTCGCCTTAAGATCGATGAAGCGGTCAATATTATGGCCCTGAAAAGGTTTGTGGCTGATCGGGCGTATGAAATCAAGGACGAGGTAGATCAAAAGCTAACGGAATCTCTGAAGGATGCCAGGGATAAAAATGGCAAGGACTCTTCTGGAAAAAAGGTAGCCATAATTGGAGCGGGACCGGCTGGTCTCACAGCAGCCCGGGATCTAACTCGGGTTGGGCATCAGGTTAAGATTTTTGATGCCAATTCTCTACCGGGAGGCATGATGCGGGTTGGCATTCCACCCCATCGTATCTCCTATGAGCAGTTGGATTGGGAGATAAACCGAATACTCGCGGAGGGAATTGAGCTGGAGTTAAATACCTGGGTGGATGATATCCCAGGGCTTTTGAAAAACGGATTTGATGCTGTACTGATTGCTACAGGCGCCCATGAAGCTGTGAAAATTCCTATTGAAAACGCTGATCACCCGGATAACTGGCTCAGTCTTGAATTCCTGAAGCGAGTTTGTCTGGGGGAAGAACTAGATCTTAAAGGTAGAAAAGTTATTATTCTGGGTGGCGGGGATGTTGCCATGGATGCTGCCAGGGCAGCAGTGCGCTTGGGTACCCCGGAAGTACGCCTTGTTTGCAGAGGATTGAGGGCCTCATTTAATGAAATAAATGAGGCTGAAGAAGAGGGCATTAAAATCATACGGAATCGCGTCTTTAAAAAAGTAATACTCGATAACGGTGATATTGCCGGCGTGGAATGTTTGGAAGCAGAGGTCGGCGAGGTAATTGATGGTAAACGCCAGTTTACTGAACTTCCTGAGACAGAACATCTCATTCCCGGAGATTTAGTGATCTGGGCTGTCGGGCAAAGATCGGATCTCACATTTTTACCCGAAGATGAACAGATAAAAGTATTTTCAAAACTGGGGATTCAGACCGATAAACGGATGATGACAACACTGGACGGAGTATTTTCCGCAGGGGATGTTCGTCGGGGGACCACCTTCTTTGTGGTTGATGCAGTAGGAGAGGGACATCATGCTGCCCGGGCAATTGAACATTTCCTGGAGGGGAAAACACTCGCTATTACACAGGAAGGACCTGAGGAAGTGAATTTGAGTCTGGATGAAATTAAATTGAGACTTGATCAAAGAGCTCCGACCAGGACAAACAGGATCCCAGTTTCATGTATTCCGGTGAGTGATCGGGAAAATAATTTTTCTGAAGTTGAGTTAACGCTCGGAGAAAAAGAAATACGTTTGGAAGCGGGGCGCTGTTTAATGTGCGGACCCTGCAGTGAGTGTATGGCCTGTGTAGTGGTGTGTGAGCCAGGCGCGGTGCTTCATAATCAGGCAGTTTGCTCCCAGGTGGTAAATGTAAGGGCAGTAATCACAACTGGTGAAAACTCCCAGGCCTGGAATCAACTGGATCTAAATCATATTTCACACCCTGATCCAGCAGCAGGATCGGCAGCTGCTTTCCAGGTGATGAAAGAAGAGGGACAAATTTCTCCCCTTCAATTGCGTGAAACTAACCCTTCTGCATCAACAGGAAATAAAACCGGCCTGGTGGTTTGTCAATGTGGAGGTGAAATTTCCAATGCCCTGGATACCAGTTACTTGTGCAAATCTGCCCTGAGCTGGCCGGAAATTTCCCTGGCCCAGGAACTGCCATTTTCCTGTAATGAGGATGCGGCCAATGAGTTGAAGAAAATTATCCGGGAAAATCATTTGGACAGATTAATTCTGGCTGCTTGCACTTGCTGTTCCCTGGACCAGGTGTGTTTCAGCTGTACATATCAGCGAATACGCTGCAAAGATAACCTGGGTGTGTTCTCATCGTTATTAGATTTGGCGGAAATTGAATTTGTTAATATCCGGGAACAGTGTGCCTGGGCACATCCCAGGAGCAGGAAGAAAGCGACTGAGGCCGCAAAGGTATTAATTCGTGCAGCCCTTGCCAGAAATCCTAAAACAGGGAATCGAAAGTATGAATACCAAAATAAGCCAATCACAACCCTGGTGTTGGGATATGGAGCTTCTGCTGAGTTATGTCTCAAATCACTGGATGAGCTGGGTTTGGATTCTGAGGCTATTGAAGTTTTATCCGGGAATATTATCCGAACTGGAGGGCAATATTTGATCCAAAGGCCTGATAGTGAATTCAAGGCTGATTTCCTGGTTCTTGCTCCTGGAAGCGGGGCAGAACTTGACCACATTACCAAATCCGTGTTGTTAACCAATCAGAGCCCTTTCCTGGCCGGAGACCGAGCAGATTTGGATACCCTGGAATATGGATTGGTAATCTGCCCCCCGGATCTGGATCCGGAAATAAGCGGCCAGGGAGCTGCTGCCTTAGTTTATGCCTGGGTCAATGGGATCGCAAACAGAATTAAGCAGCCGGCAGCCAAAGTAGACTGGCTGCGCTGTCGGGCGTGCAACACCTGTGTCGAGATCTGCGGTTATGGCATTCCAGAGATCGTAGTGGATGACGTGGGCACATATGCCTTTATTAATCCAGCTTTATGCCTCGATTGTGGAATTTGTTCTGCTCACTGTCCGTCCGGGGCGATCACACCTGGCACTCTTACCGATTCAGAGCTGGAAGATATGCTGGAAATTATATTAAGTTGATATGAATATAAGTGGAAAAAAACAAAAAGTAATAGTCTTCACCTGCAACTGGCAGGCTTACAGCAGCCTGGAAGCTGCCGGCATTGAAGGTCTTGGGTATTCAGCTTCGATAATTCCGATCCGTTTGTCCTGCCTGGGCCGGTTATCACCAGGAATCATCCTGAAAGCATTTGAAGGCGGGGCAGCCGGTGTTTGTCTGGTGGGATGTGCAGAAGGGGAATGCCGTTATCAAAATGGGAATATTGAAGCCCGGGAGGTTTTCACAGAAGCCAGAAATCTTCTAAAGCTGTTAGGTTATAACGAAAATCTTCTTCAATATCATCTAATTAACGCGGGAAACGGTTCGGATTATGTCAATATTATGGATTTGCTTATGAAAACGATCGAAAAAGACCGGGAAAAATTGTGAACACCTTCAACGAGATCATTGAATCCAACCGGGTCTGGTTATGCCTGGACTGCGGGAAATGCAGTTCTGTATGTCCGGTGACCCTTCACCTGGCAGAAGGATATACAAGTCCCCGGCTGCTGGTTGAAACTGCAGTTGGCTGTGGAGAGGATAGAACATTGGAGGATCCCCTGCTTTGGTCTTGTTTAACCTGTCTGCGGTGCACTGAAATTTGCCCCTCAGAGGTCCAATTTTCAGCGTTTATCCAGGATGCCCGCCAACTGGCACAGAAGAAAAATCTCTCCGGGGATTGCACCCACAGCGGCTTGATCCAGACCTGGATCAGGATGATGAAAGATCCGGATTTGAAACAGAATCGCCTGGATTGGATTGATGGTGATCTGAAGGTTGCCCGGGAATCCGACACTATTTATTTCCCAGGCTGCCTGCCCTATTATGATGTCGCATTTGCGGACCTGGGTATCGAAGGGGTTGAAATTGCCAAGGCTGCTGTGAAAATCCTGAATTCACTGGGCATTGAACCCATGGTTTTGGAAAATGAACGCTGCTGCGGCCATGATCAATATTGGCAGGGAGATATGGAAACCTTCCAGCAATTGGCGGAGTTAAATATTGAGGTCATATCCCAATCTGGGGCCAAACGACTTGTAACAACCTGCCCGGAATGTGCCTATACCTTGAAACATACTTATCCGGAGCAGGTTGGTGAACTGGGTTTGGAAGTCCTTCATCTGACTGAGTTGCTGGCAGAGTCTGGACTTATAGATGATCAAAATGGGAATAATGATTCAAAGGTAGAACTGGCTACTTATCAGGATCCCTGCCGATTGGGCAGGTTTATGGGAATCTACCAGGAACCCCGGGATTTGATTCAAGGAATTGGCTATGATCTGGTTGAAATGAAACATAACAAACATACCAGTATTTGCTGCGGTACAAGTTGTTGGTCCACCTGTGGGCAGGCAAATAAGAGTGTACAGGTTGAAAGATTAAATGAAGCCAGATCAACCGGGGCAGAAATGTTGATCACTTCCTGCGTTAAATGCCAGATCCATCTGAAGTGCGCCCAACACGGTCCAATGACCGCTGAGGAAAATGAGATCACTATCCGTGATTTAACAACCTTGATAGCAGAGAGTATATAAAATGTATGGTTCATCACCATTTAATCCAAAGAGCTGTCGACTAAAAGGAGGGAGCCTTTGATTGATACAAATTTACGTATCGG
>CAXMRF010000027.1:0-25511 GCA_964195965.1 uncultured Nitrosomonadaceae bacterium | reverse complement strand
CTTGATCCTCCAATTGCAGCGGCAACCCAGCTAATTTCCTCATACTTTGCTAAGTGGTTGGCGTTTTCGATAATACGATCAGAGCCCATTTCAATATGGGGTTTTTTGCACATCCCCTCAAAAAGGTTCAATTCAGAGCCTCAGAAATACTGAATTCCCCTCTAACAAGGTTCTGTACCACCGATTCAAGATGATAATCGCGAAGTTGAAGGATCAATGACTGATGTTTGAGCCGCGTTCCTTTGGCGACTAGTTTTTCAGGAAGCTTGCTGCCTGGAAAGTGGGTTTGTTGAATCCAGGTAATATCCTGGACTACCTCGTCAAGTTTGAACACAAAAAACTGCCGCACTGCTTTGAAGTATCCAAGTTGTAGAATAAAGAAGATTCGCGATGCATAGGTACGCAGCTTGGGAAGCACAGCTCGCTCATGGGCAGATAGGGAGAAAAAATGAGACTGATCTTCTGCAGAAAACCTGGGAAGATCGTAAATTGAGGCAATTTCATTGGCGCCGATGATATGTAGACGTTTAGAGCCGCCTTCGTCGTTCTGCGGGGTCATCCGTATGCACCTGCTTATAGTTGCGGGACCAGGGCTTTCTATGTTTCAACAACGGGGGGTCAGTATCAAAGATACCGGAGTTCAAATCGGATTATAATACCAATCAACAGGTGCAAGAATGGCAGAAAGTCTCTCTGTTTGGCAGCAGAGCTTCATTATAAAGTGTCTTAGATTACAGCTGAATTGAACCTTTTTGAGGGGATGTGCAAAAACCCCATATTCTTTTTTTATGTATTTTGGAGATCCCCGAATTTTATACCATGCTGGCAAATCATCACTAATCTCACTCCAGGAGATTGATGAACTGATCCACCTGATCGGCGCCGCTGGCAAACCCCGAAAAAGCTTCCTCGATGGTTATTAATCCGGTCAGCCTGAGGGTGATTAATACCATCAAGGCAATCAAATCAACGCGCAGCCGCTCATTCACAAATAAGATCACGGCCACTGCCAGTATTGCTAAAACGAGTATGTTTTCCTGGGTCATAGTTTAATTCTCCAGTGCAGTTATCGATTTACGCATTCGACAAGGGGAAGAAAACGTGTATCAGGATTAACACAACCGCTGTGCAGCCAGTTTGAGCGGTATATTTTTTATAAATAGCCAGAAAAGCAATAACCCCTTTTTTCCATCACTAGTGCATTCCAGGAATGCCCAATAGTACCGAGGAATGCAGCCGAGATCAATACTTCTTTCTGCCTTTCTGGCGAATAATTTTGACAGTTGATTCTACACCCGGTTCCTTTCAGTCATGGTTCTCTCCCTGTCTAATTAAACCACCATTGACTGAAATATCACTCGAATGGCCTTCATGGCTTTGCTTCGGTCCACTCATATTAAAAAAGAGACCGGAAGTTCAAACCCAAGTATTGATTCTACTTCGATGTTCTAGTATCCTTTTCTGGAACATCCTTCCTCGTAAAGCATAATGGATGTTTGTCCACGATCTCTGAACGATCGTAGACAATTTTTCCGATGGTGCAAATTTTCCCCTGGCAGGTTCGAGAATTACTTCTTAGCTGCTGATTTGACCTCAAAAACGTATGACCTGCCAATCCATACTAGTAAAATTCTTTATTTATAGATAACGGAACCAGACATATGCACTTGCAATAACCAGCGACACAACGGTGGTGATGGCACCGTAACGCAGAAAGAGTCCGAAACTGATCGGATGGCCGCTTTTTTCTGCCATGCTGGCCACTACGACATTGGCAGCAGCACCTACCAGGGTGAAATTACCGCCCAAACAGGCACCCAAAGCCAGCGACCACCAAAGTGGTTCTGCCGCCATCACCTGGCCTAAACTTTTTACAAGAGGAATAATTGTGGCCGTGTAAGGGATATTATCCACGATGCCCGAGGCAATCGCCGAAAACCATATCAGAAGGATTGAAGTCAGGCGCAAGTTGCCGCCAGTTAATTTCAAGGCAGATTGAGCTATGGATTCGATGATGCCCACCTCGACAACTGCTTCCACTGTGATGAACAATCCAAAGAAAAAGAACAGGGTGGTCCATTCTATATCGCGCAGCAAATGATGAGGGTCACTGCCACCCCACAACATCAAGAGAGTCGCACCAGCAAGGGCAATTGTGGCTGGTTCAAGGTGCAATGCACCGTGCGCTAAAAATCCAGCGATCACCCCAGCCATGATAACTAACGATTTTCGCAGCAGAACCGGGTCAGTAATCAGTGCCGAAGTATCCAATGCCTGGATATCCAGATCAGCCGATTCGTTAACATCCAAATCATTTTTGAATAAGAACCATGACAATCCAACGAAAACCACCAAAATGATCAAAGAGATCGGCCCCATATTCGCAATGAATGTCAAAAAATCGATATCAGCTGCGCTGCCGATCAAAATATTAGGTGGATCGCCAACCAGGGTGGCCATGCCGCCAATATTGGACGCTAGAATTTCAGCGATTAGGAATGGAACCGGATTGACTCTCAAGCTAGAAGCCACAAACAACGTTACCGGCGCCACGAGGACAACAATGGTCACATTATCTAGAAATGCTGAAGTAACAGCAGTAACCACAGATAGGATCACCAAAATACGAAAAGGATCGCCTTTTCCCAAACGAACCGCCTGGATCGCGATCCATTGGAACAGTCCAGTTTCTTTAAGCACATTGGCAATTATCATCATAGCAGCCAGGAGGAAAATCACATTCCAATCCACAGCGTGGAAGGCCTGTGCTTGAGGCAGGACACCAAAGAGGATCATAGCCACTCCACCCAGGAGCGCCGTTATTGTCCGATGAACCCGTTCACTTACGATCAGAGCGTAGGTAAGGAGAAAAATACCACCAGCTAGCCAGACAGTATTCATATTTTCTCCTCAGAATTATTTGTTAGCGCATTATTCTCCTGACAAAGAGCAATTAATTCCAGAAGGTTTATGTACCCAATCACTTGGTAGCTGTCATCAATAACCGGCAGTCCTGTTAAGCCATTTTTGTGCATCCTTTTGAAGGCATTCTTGACTGTCTCGCCATGTTTTACCCAAACTGGTGGGATCATCGCATCCCCAGCGGAAGTAATGCTGGATTTATCCGCATAGGCCATCATTTTTTCGACGTCAGTACTTTCGGCAAGAAATTCTTCAGGAAGGATATGGAAGAAAAGATCATCGGCAAGAGTTTTCAAGCTTAGCAGCCCTACCAGTCTACCGTCCTCAGCCACCACACTGGCCACATGCACATCAGGGTGGGCACACATAGCCTGCGCGGCATCATTCAAAGAATCCTCTTGATTTACAACGGTCGGCTCTAACCCCATGATGGCATCAACCTCTTCTATAGGTGTATCCCGCAAGACCATCCAATCCGGTCTCAGTGCAGGCGGCAATAGTTCGGGGGGCGGTGTTGGTTTGGTTTTATAAAGACCTTTTATTTGAGTTACAGGCAATACTATTAACACGCCGCTATTGGGCCGATCGAAACCACCCACTACACGTTCTGCTTCCGCAATTGCTTGCGCGAGCAATTCGTCATCCTCTATGACAGCGATTAGAGTACGTCGTTGGATCTCTTTGTTCTCGAAGATATTATCGATGGCGCTCAACCCAACCTTGCTTAGCCAGCTGCTTGCGCGGTATCCGCCAACACTTTTCATAATGGTTGTTCCCGACACACCAATCTCCCGCCAGATCTTGATTAAATCCGGTAGAAACTTTATGTCATCTAAAATAATTTGCAGTATGTGTGTCATACTATTCTCCTCTGTGATCAAGAACTGTAGAAATGAAATCTTTGATATTTATCGTTTATGGAAGTTTTGTTTTTGGGAAATAGAATAATAGCCCCAGATAAGATATCCCAATAACCAAAACAGCGATACCAAGGGCTACGGCGAGCTGAACAGGTTGTTGGAAAATATCTCGTGGCCAGAGTAACACTGTGGGGAAAAGCAGTATACCTGTCCGCAATCCCGCCAACCAGAATGCCTTTTGTTTCTCAAAAGTTGGTATTTCTAAATGGCGTCCAAGCCAGGTAATGCTAAGTCCAATCAAAGTTCCAACTCCCATTTCGATGATGGATAGGCTTGAAACCGGTTGATGGGCCTGCCAACCCAGCAGCAAGAACAAAACCAAAATTAGACCAAATCCAGGCCAGGTATTCAGGGGGGCGAATGGTTCTGTCTCATGAAATCCAAGTTTATAATATTGGTTCAGCCAAATAAACGTTATGATACTGACCAGGGCAGCTGCTACCGCTGAAACTCCAAAGAAATATGAAAGCCAATAGGCCAAATATACCTGTCCGATTCCAATCCAGGAATGATACTTGGCCGGTGCTTTGCGGAGATAATAAAGCCCAATAAGTGCGGCTATCAACCCGAAAAACGCCCCACTAAAGATACCTCCCATGTAATGATTGGGAGCTTGAATGGCAACATCCACTTCGGTTAACAGGATAATCAACGTAAGAGGGCCAATCAGACTCATGTAACTGGCACCTTTTTCGGGTTCGCTGGCTCGCCAGATCATACTGGCGGCTATTACGCCAAACAACAACGCGCTCGGCCAGTTCATAGCGCCGCCAATCCAGAGAGCAAGACTGAACATCAGCGCAGATATTATCCAGAGGATTACACTTTTCCACCCCCGCCATTCTGCATTGACAATTCTGCGGATATTTTGCCACAAGAGCACAGGTATCACTAATCCCAAAATTAGATCCCAAGGAACTATTATCAGGTAGGCAGGCGGTATGAATGCCAACAGGATACCGATCAGAATTATCAAAGTTGCCAAACGCTGTCGAGGAGGTCTGGCATTAAGAACCCCAGTTAATAATAAGATAATAAAAATTGTATATTCAAATTCGACCACGGTAAATCTCTCCTTCTTCTTTCATTAATATATACCATCAAACGGGAAATCCTATTTGCCCAAAATCCCCGATTTCTAGATCTTTTAAATCACCAAAACATAAGTGATCCATTTTACGAACTGTAAATGTGCTGTCGATCTTGTTATTTCAGTCGTCCGATTAAGATATCCTGCCCCATTGATTTTCATTTTTCCGTCCGAGCAGTCATTGCCGGTCCATTGAATTTCTAACAGTCACTTCCATCTGTGGAGAAGGAATTTCGATCCCGGCTTCATTCAACGCGTTATAAAGCGCTGTGTTGACTTTATCGAACATGCGTCTTGTATCAACATAGCTATCTAGCCACCAGCGGACCCGGAAAATCAAAGCTGATGGACCAAATTCTAAGAAAAGCGCCTCCACCTTCTGGTCTGGTAGTACTCCTTCCACCCCGCGCATCGCACCAATCATCGTCTGGCGGGCAAGCTCCAAATCTGTGCCATATGCCACGCCAATGTGAATTTGGATGCGGTATTTTGGGTCTGGGTAGGTATAGTTGACGATCAAACTCTTGCTGATGATCGAGTTGGGAACGATCACCAACCGGTTATCGCGAGTGCGGATGCGAGAACTCCGCAGGCCTATATCAACCACATCTCCCCAGGTGTCTAAGTCCTGGATCTCGATCCGGTCACCAATTCGGAATGGGCGGTCAATCATGATCGCGAAACCGCTAATTGTGTCGGTCAAGGTAGCTTGAGCTGCCAAAGCTATGGCCACCGAGCCGATTCCCAGTGTTGCTACAAAAGCACTAACATCCACATCAAAGTGCCTAAAAAGCATAATGATTCCGATCAAGATAAGAATGATCGACGCCACCCGGCGGAAGAAAGGCAGTAACTGTTCAGCCAGATTGTTTTCCCCAGGGGCAGCCATATCACCTTCATACCAGGTAAATATATTTAAAATCAACCGCCAGGTGAAAATGAGCCCAATCACCAGGTAAAGTACATAAAAAGTCTCATCCAGAACATGACCCCAGCTTTCAGGAAGAAAATCCAACCTTCCCAGCCCAACTTGAAATGCTGCGACAACGCCTAACAAATATAATGGCAATTGGAGTGCATTGAGCACAGCGTCGTCAAGGGTTGTTTGAGTGCGCCGTATTAGCCGGCGAGCCACCTGATTCAATAACACTCGAAAAAGCCAACGGCCTAAAATCAATGCTGCTGCCACGATCAAAAGTGAAATTCCTAAACTCATCCATTGTTCAGGCAGTAATCCTAAAAACAAATTTTCCATAGAACACCTCGTTTTAGTCTGCAAAAGAGCCCTGATTAAGGCCCAGATAATATATTTTATTTCCCTCGAATGGTTTCGTCGGTAACCGGCAAGGAAATCAATAGCGCTCGCCGTTCTAAATAATTTCGGTAAGCAAAAACACTCGCCCACAACAGAAGACCAATTCCAATCAGCCAGGGAACTGCTCCCTTGACCAAATCGCTGATGCGCCACCATTCATGACCGAAAAAATAACCGGCACCAAGCAAGATTGTGCACCAGATATAGGTACCAATCAAAGTATAGGTCAGGAATTTCAAGAATTTCATCCGTGCCAATCCGGCTGGAATATTGATCAGCGTGCGAACGCCAGGGATCATGCGTCCAAAGAATACAATACTCGTTCCCCACCGCTGGAATTTCTGCTCGGCCTGCGATATGTGTTTTGAGTCAATGCGAAACCATTTGGCCATAATATCAACGAGTGGCCTTCCGCCGAGGGCAGATGCCCAGTAAGTGATGGACGCACCAGCTGTGCTCCCTAGTGCAGCCACTGCGCCCCAGAAAAAGATACTGTACCAGGGCACATCATGAGCACCGAGCAGCATCCATCCTGCCAGGCCTAAAATGATCTCGCTGGGGATGATCCCCGTTGCATTTTCAAATACCAACAGCCCGCCCACACCAAGCCAACCAATTCCATCATAAATACTTTGTAAATTTGTGATTATAAATAATTCCAACTGATCAAACATTGTGTCTCCTCAAAGAGTTCATCATTGCTGCCGTCTAATGGACCATTTTTCCAATTCCACACCCCAAAAGACCACAGTACTCAGACCCAGACTGATAGCGAGATCAATAGGGGACAAAGCAACGGTTTTGAATAATTCTTGCATAAAAGGCACATAAACTACAGCCAATTGCAATACAAAAGTCAGCAACACCGCACCGAGTAAAGCCTTGTTTGTGAACAGGCCGATCTTGAAAAATGATTCCCGCCCGGAACGGATTGCCAGGGCGTTCCCCATCTGGGATAAAGTCAGGGTAGTAAATACCAAAGTCTGCCATTCATGTCGACCGTTGCTCCAAGCCCAAAACCCGATCCCCAGCGTTGTGATTGCCATTAGCAGGCCTACCCACAAAATATGCCGGGCCATACCTCTCCCAAAGATGTTTTCACTGGGATGATTAGGAGATCGCTGCATGATGCCATCTTCTGCGGGTTCAACTCCTAGGGCCAACCCCGGCAACCCATCGGTTACCAGGTTGATCCACAGTATTTGAAGCGGAAGAAGGGGCAGGGGCATGCCCATAAAGGGTGCCAACAGCATGACCCAAATTTCTCCAGAGTTGGATGTCAAAGTGTATTTGATGAATTTACGGATATTGTCATAAATGGTGCGGCCTTCCCGGATGGCCATCACGATCGTTGCGAAATTATCGTCCAATAGCACCATGTCGGCGGCTTCCTTGGAAACATCAGTCCCGGTGATGCCCATCGCCACCCCGATATCGGCTTTTTTGAGTGCCGGAGCATCATTGACCCCATCGCCCGTCATGGCAACAATGTGGCCCTTATTTTGTAATGCTTGGATGATTTTGAGCTTATGTTCAGGTGAGACGCGGGCAAAAACTGATGTAGTTTCAACAATGGCTTCAAATTCCTCTTCGGAAATCTCATCCAATTCGCGTCCCGTGAGGACATGACCATCAGCGCTGATACCCAGGTGATGGGCAATATTCTGCGCGGTGAGGGGGTGATCTCCTGTGATCATCACGGGACGGATGCCGGCGGTCTTGCAGATTTGGACAGCTTCTTTCACTTCCGGGCGCGGTGGGTCAATCATGCCGATCAGCCCAACAAAGATAAAATCTCGTTCAATTTCATCTTCAGTCACCTTGTCGGGTAAAGAGGATAAGGTTCGGAAGACGACGCCCAGGACGCGCTGCCCATCTTGGGCCAGAGCATCATTGGCAGCCAGAATGCGTTGACGTAACTCATCTGTCAGCGGGATGGCCTGGTTACTTGACCAGACCTGGCTGGTAATATCCAGTAGGCCATCTACCGATCCTTTTCCAAAGACTACATAGGGTGCGTTCTGCCAGGGGACATCTGTTTGATCAGGATTCACATTGACGTTGTGGATGGTGGTCATGCGCTTACGCTCGGAGGTGAAGGGGTTTTCAGCCACGCGCGGAAAGCGTATTTCCAGGTCTGTTTTGAGCATGCCTAAATGGGCAGCCGCCACAACCAACGCGCCTTCGGTAGGGTCTCCGAGTGCGCGGAAATAATCGTCTGAATTCTGAATGTGTTCGAGCAAGGCATCATTGCACAATGTGGCAGCTTTAACCAGCAAACCCAAGCTGCGGACACGAGGCTCCTCGATAGATGACAGATCAGCATTTAGGACTGGTATTCCCTTGCGAAGCAAGGCGTCAATGGTCTGGGTTTCTCCCAAAACATCCAGCACGGTGACAGTCATACGGTTCTCCGTCAGAGTACCGGTTTTATCGGAGCAGATCACATCCACCGAACCTAATGTCTCTACTGCTGGTAATTTACGGATCAAGGACTGTCGCTTGAGCATGCGTTGAGCGCCCAAGGCCAAGGCAATTGTAACCACCGCCGGCAAGCCTTCGGGGATGGCGGCGACCGCCATACTGGTGGCTGTCAGGAACATCAAACGCAGGTCTTCGCCACGAAGCAAACCCAGCGAAAACACGACGGCAACGATGCCTAAAGATGCAAAGGCCAACCCCCGACCTAATTGTTCCAGGCGGCGCTGCAAGGGCGTTGGCTCGTGTTCGACTGTCTGGATCATCTCGGCAATGTTTCCTAACTCTGTCTGCATTCCTGTCTCAACAACCACAGCTGAACCCCGCCCATAGGTTATAACTGTGCCCATAAAAATTAAATTGAGTCGATCGCCCAAAGGGAGATTTTCGCCGCTGAGCGCGGCGGTAATTTTTTCCACCGGCACCGATTCGCCAGTCAGAGCTGCTTCCTGGGTTCGCAGATTGGCACACTCAATTAGCCTGGAATCGGAGGGCACTACGTTGCCAGCTTCCAGAAGCACAATATCCCCGGGCACTAACTCACGGGCCGAGATTTCTTGCACGCGTCCAGACCGACGCACTTTAACGAGAGGAACCGCCATTTTTTTGAGCGCGGCCATGGCTTTCTCGGCCCGGTATTCTTGTGTGAATCCCAGAATGGCGTTGAGGATAACGATGGCTACGATGGCGATAGCATCTTTATAATCTCCCAGCAACGCGGACACCACCGCGGCTAAGATCAAGATCACTACCATGACGGCTGTTAATTGCTCCCACAGGATCAACCAGGGGGATTTCAGACCGTGGTCAATCAACTCATTGGGACCATATTTAGAAAGTCGGTTAACAATCTCAGCTTCCGATAATCCGGATTTTGGTGTTACCTGGAGAGTGTCACAAACTTGCTGAATGGTTTGAGAATACCAATTAAATATTTCACTCATAATCTTTTCATCATTTATTTGTTTGAAAGATATATACTAATTCTAGATCTGGTCTTGTTTAGATATTGGCTTCTTGCGAATATAGGGCCAAAGCCTGCAAAACCAGGACCAATCTGTCCTGGTGCGATAACCAACCATTCCGGGCGATACGCAGCGTACTTGTCGCCTGATAAAACAGTGCCCGATGCAGGAATGCATCAGGGTTCCAATTCGGGGGGAGAAAATTGCAATATTTTTCTGCTAATTGTTTGGCGAAGGTTTGACCCTCGGTAAGATTACCGCCATAATGGCTGACGCTGTGGATCACTTCAGCCATCAAACGACCCAGGTCGGATGCCGGGTCGGCTATGTCACTACGTTCCCAATCGATGGCCACGACCCCACCTTCAGGGGGGAAGATAAAATTAGAGGTTGTGGCATCCCCGTGGTTTAGAGCTGATTGGAAATCCCACATGCGCTTGTCCTTGGCCCACTCTTCGATCATGCGCCCAAATGCGTTTTGAACTTTGGGATTGTTTTTGATGACACCATGCCTTGCAAGGTTATCGACCAATTTATAAGCGTAATCTGCGGCTTGTCCAAAATCTTGTCTGACCTCATATTGCGGGCTCTGTGTGTGAAAGCTCGCAAGAAATTTGCCCACCTTTTTCATGATACGGGAAAGTTCGCCCGGTTGGCTTCGACGAATAGCGATCTTGTCTTCTAATGTAAGCCCGTCCACATACTCTAAAAATATCGCTCCTCGCCATGTGCCTAAGGGACGAACAGCCCGCATATCATTTTCTACTATTCCAACTTCCCGGGCCTTCAGGTTGTACCTGTACTCGCGATCAGCGTGTCTTTCTGCGTCAGCATCTGCCTTGGCTGTATGGAATTTAACAACGATTGTCCAGCCAGTTTGAATCTCACGATAAACATAAACAACCTTTGAGAGCTGGGCTGTTTGCCAATATACCGGTTGCTCAGGTAGATCCCATAAATTGGCAATCACATAATCAGTAACTGGATGTGGATCAGGTATGGAAAACCAGTCCTTTGTTGTAATATTGTTATGAAAATCCGGTGGCGTTAATAATATATTTGAAGGGGATACAGAAGTCTTATACATATCTCTTGCCTTCTACTGATCAATGGGAACAATGGTGGTAACTATTTTCTTGCATTTGGGACAGCGAAAGACAGTGATTTTCTTCTTCTTTTGTCCTGCGTGTAATTTGTAACGGGTATGGATTTCGTCAAAGATAACAGAATCCTGGCAATGTGGGCAATGTTCTTTTTTCTTATGATTATTTGGTTCCATTACAACTCCATTGACAGTTTTTAATCCATCCTTGACCTTTTAGGGATTTCTGATCATTTAGGCGTTCCCTCAGATGCCCAGGCGTCATCCCCTAATTTAGCCTGTCCAATCTCTCCCGCACGGCTGATGGCAAACTTGACAAAAATTGGACCGATAATCTGCACAATAAAGGTTGTGGCGGTGACCACGTTGATAACCAGAGTCCCTAACGCTTTCCCTTCTGGACCTAAATGTGAAAATCGATTGGCCAAGGTGAGAGCCAAGCCGATGGCGACCCCAGCCTGTGATAGCAATCCAAATCCCAAATTGTTTCTAACGGCTGGTTCTGCTCTGCCTAACCAACCGCCCAACCAGGCTCCTGTAAATTTACCAAGGCTGCGCAAAACCACGTATACAACACCCATTAATCCCATCGTGGGAAGTAGGTTGATCTGCAATCGAGCTCCCACAAGGGCAAAGAAAAGCACATAGATAACAGGCCCGGCCTGCTCGATTGTAAAACGGATATGACGGCCATGTTCAGGTGTGCGATTGATGACAACCATCCCTAGGATCATTGTGGTCAGTATGAGTGAGAACCCAAAAGCCTCAGATAATCCTACAGCCAGTAATACGAAAGCGATAGAAATCGCCATAGCATCGTGGTGACGTTTTGCTCGACTCATGATGAAATCGAGCAAGTACCCTAATAAAAGGCCCAATCCTAATGAGCCGCCGATTTCCAATAAAGGTAATGCCAGGAATTGGGATACAGAGGGAATGCCTAAACCCCCCAATGACAATTCAGCAAAGGCCGCAGCAAGGCTAAAGAGCAATAATGAGAGTGCATCATCAAGCCCCACGACTGCTAATAAGGTAGTGGTTAGGGGACCTTGAGCATCATATTCGGCCAACACGTCCACAGTTGCCGCTGGCGCCGTAGCTGATGCAATCGCGCCAAAGATGAGTGCGGTAGGCAAATCCCGGATGATCAAGTAGATTCCTGCCGTGACAAGAACAGTTGTGCCAAAGGCTTCGAATATCAGAATATACGTAATGCTCTTCCTTAACCGCCGCAGGTCTTTAAAAAGCAGGTGACTGCCCATATCAAAACCAATCAATCCCAATGCAATATGGCTAATGAAAGTCAATTCATCAATCAATTCAATTGGAACGATATTGAGGAAAGACGAACCCATGAACACACCCATGACGATAAAGCCGACCACTTGGGGAATGCCAAATCGCTGAAACAGTTTGCTCCCCAAGAACGCCACTCCAATGAGTAAACCTATGGTCGTAAGGATGTTTGCTTCGAAGTGAATTCCAAATATCTCGAACATTGTTTGATTTGCTCCAATTTATTCAGTCACCTTGATTTTCTGTTTTCTCTTGAGAATGAACTAACAATATAGGTACATTAACGCCCCGCACCACCTTGTCTGCTACGCTACCCCTCAACCATCGACTAAGACCTGAATCGCCGCGGGTGCACATAACGACGATATCCACTTGTTCATTTTCAGCGAAGTGAACAATACTCTCATGGGGTCTCCCAGAGACGGTAACAGTGATTACGGGATAACCTTTGCCTTGAACACGGCCGGCAACCCGATCCAAGTATTCAGTTATCAACTCTTGCGTTGCGACTTCTGCTCTTTTTACTGCAGCTGGTGGCAAATTAAGATTTCTGTTCAAAGGTACTAGGACTTTCAATAGAATCAATTTGCTTTGAAATCGTTCGGCGAGGGCGGCTGCATGCGGTAAAGCTTGTTCAGCTAGCAATGACCCATCCAGGGGGATCAATATAGTCCTATACATAATTCTCACACTCCAAAAAGTCGATGTGTTTTGATATTCTTTCGACAACATTTTTACTTAACTTAACAGGAACATGAGCCCGCTACTTAAAATTCCAACTAGCAATATCAATCCAAAAGAAAGAATAACTGTCCGGCGCAATTCTTTTGAACCAGTAAAATATACAATTGCGCCTTTAGATGTTGTGTTCATGAGCGCAGCAATAATCACTGCGACACCAGTAACCTGGAGATCCAATTGTGCATTACTAGCCATTCGGGATACGCTGAGCGTAATGGCATCCACATCAGTCAGGCCCGCAATCGCACTAGCAAAATAAACACCTATAGATCCAAAAGAAGATTGGGCAAACTCGATGATGAGCAACACTACAGCAAACAGCAGCCCAAATTTGATAGCTGTCGATAGTTTGAGTGGATTTGCTACATTAATAGATTGTTCAGATTTGATCTCAGATGTCTTGTCTTTCCGATGATGGATAAAAATGATCACAAGTCCTGAAACAAGCATAGCTGCTAGGGGGAAGCTGATAATTCGAAGCAAGGGAGGGTAGACCACCAACACGAGCAGTAATATCCTCGGAATCATTACACTTGAAGCCAATACTACTGCCCGAGCATAGTTAGCTGAAAGAGCCGGGTTCTCACGACTGGCTGAAGAGAAGCTGATGGTCGTTGCCGTGCTGCTGGCCAGGCCGCCTAAAATGCCTGTTAAGTAGATGCCCTTAGAAGCACCCATCACTTTCATCAAAACGTATCCGCTAAATCCAATCCCAGAGACAAACACAACCATCAACCATACTTGAAAAGGATTAAGAATCCCTAAGGGGTCAATCGCTCGATCAGGGAACAAGGGTAAAATAACTGCTGCCACCAGCGCAAATTGCATTGTTACCCGCAAGTCTTCAGAATTCATCCGGCGGATAACTCCATGCAGCCGGCCTTTCAATGCTAATAAAAGAGAGGTAAGCACCGCTAAAGCTATGGCAACCGTCCCCTTGTCTCCCATCACCAGAACCCCGAACAGGAATGTCAACAAAGCAGCCACTTCTGTGGTGATACCAGTCTCCTTCTTACTGCGTACCAGAGCGCCCAGGTAACTCATAGTGGCCAGTAAAATCAATCCGCCGAGTGATAAAGCAATTGGCAGCATTCCATAATCCGTCACCAGATAGGCTGCCACAGATCCTAATAGCGCAATCAACGAAAAAGTTCGTATCCCTGCAAAATCCGGAGTATCTTCTTTTTGCTGGAAAAATTCGCGCTCAAGGCCAAGGAGCGCGCCAATAAGTAACGCGACTCCAAAACGCCACCAGGGCTCAAAATCTAATAATACTATCATCTATCTCCTTGTAATCCTGGAGGTAGCAAAGATTGCGGCTCCCCATAATAAAGAACCCAAAATTGCAACAATTATCGCAATAAATGCACAGATAGTTAAGGTAATTTCAAATATGTATGCCATAAGTAGCCAGTGATTATAATCTGAAGTATATGATGTTACTCTGGTGCATTTCGTACGTCCTTATGTCAAGCTAAAAACAACCTTAAGTTCACCTTAAGGTTGTTTTTAGCTTTCTGTGTTTTTCGGTTGATTGTTCAGGTCATATATCTAATGGAGAATTGGCAGCCATATTGTGAAACTACTTCCTTCACCAGGAAGGCTTTCAAACTCTAGGCGTCCCTGGTGGGCTGAAACCAGATCATGAGCGATGCTCAAACCCAAACCCATCCCGTGAGGAAAACGTGTTTCAGCACGGCTTTGGAAAAATGGAGTAAATACATATTCCTGGTCTTTTACTGGAATACCGGAGCCGGTATCCTGAACACAAATCCGGATTTCGCTCCCCTGGAAACTGGCGCTAAATGTAATCTCGCCACCTGGTGGTGTAAATTTTATGGCGTTATCAATTAGATTTCCAACAGCCTGAGTTATACGGCCAGGATCGATACTAGTTACTGGCATATTAGAATGAATTTCACTGATCCAATTTATTCCTTTCGCATGGGCCGCTTCCTGTTGACTCCGTACCAAGGTGGGAAGCAACTCATTCAGGTTGACTATTTGCCTCTCCAGTGTAAATGTCCCCACTACTTGATCGTATAAACCCGTTAAGTCATTGAGTAATCTGCGAAGAATGTTGATTTCAACTTCCATCCCCTCTAACAATTCTAACCTTAGTTCTTCATCTTTTGACGCTCCAGCTTGCAAAGCTTGCACGGCCGGCAGTAAAGCACCCAGCGGACGACCTAATTCATGTACAAGATTGGAGAGCAGTTTTCGACGAGTTGTTTCCATAGATTGCACCCGGGAAACAAATAAGTTGACCGTTCGCATCAGTTCACGGATTTCTTTTGGTCCTTCTTCTTCCACTGCTCCAATTTCCTGCCCTATCGCGAGTTTTTGAATTGATGTGTTAACTTGTAATATTGCCCGGTTCAAATTGGCAGATACAAGAAAAGCAATAACAGATCCCAATAAAATCCCTATCGTCAGAATACCAACGATCCCCCGACGAAGATCAAAGAGTTGGTCATATACATTTTCCAGATGATAAGTCATCTGAATCGCGCCGACAATGATTTTCTCCTCATTCAAGACAGGCACAAAGACATCCACAACGTTTGCTTCCCAGTTTACCCCGTATGTTGTTTGTATGATTGTGCCTTCTGATTGCACTAGCTCATGTTTAAAGGTCGATGGATTGATCGAATTTAGGACATAAGGGTCTGTTGAAGCCAGATATTTTCCCTGGAAGTCAAACAAAGTTACATAGGCACCCAAAAGAGGCTCAAGCCTTGAGAGATAAGCTTGAGAATTCTCAGAATCTTCCCAAAGATCAGATTGAAGAGAAGTTAATTCAGCTAGCAGCTTAGCTTCATTGGACAATTCATTCGCCATGCTGGGCAGCAAGATTTGAGTTTCCACCAAATAATCCAATGAAAATCCAGTTAGTAGGATGATTATAATCAAGGGAAGGCTATGGCTAATTAGCAAACGGATTCGGAGAGATTGCATATTTAGTTGCCGCGTGAAATTAACTTGTATCCAACACCACGGACCGTGACAATGCGATGGGGTCTGTTAGCATTCTTTTCAATTTTTGTGCGTAAAGCCCGGATATGAACATAAACTACTTGAGGTTGACCTACATACTCTTCACCCCAAACCGCGGATAGAATATCATCTGCAGATAAAACATGCCCTTCTTGTTGTGCAAGTGTGTTCAGCAACTGAAATTCAATTGGTGTTAGTTCAATTGGTTTACCCTTCAGATTGACAGTATGGGCGCGCGGATTAATATCAATATCTCCAAC
The DNA here is from genome assembly GCA_964195965.1 of uncultured Nitrosomonadaceae bacterium. Lineage (GTDB taxonomy): Bacteria > Chloroflexota > Anaerolineae > Anaerolineales > UBA11858 > B10-G9. The sequence goes on along the minus strand of CAXMRF010000027.1, from coordinate 9,425 downwards.
TGAATACGGATCTGATAAAGATATTAACGTTGGACGTTGAAACCGCCGCATCACGGCTTTTATACGCGCAAGGAGAATATTCGTGTCGAAGGGCTTGGTGATATAATCATCCGCTCCCAACTCCAACCCCATTATCTCATCCAACTCCCGGTGATGGGCGGTAACAAATATTACCGGAATTTCAGTGTTGTCATTGATATAGTGCAGAGCATCCAAACCATCCATACCAGGTAAACTGATATCCAATAATACCAAATCTGGAGGGTTATTACGGATAATTGATAACCCTTCTTCGGCACTGGCAGCCGCCTGTGCCTGGTAACCCGCTTGTTTCAAATGAAAACTAAGGCTGCGGCGAAATAGGGCATCATCATCAATTATTAATATTTTTCTTGGCATATCCGTATTCTACCGTGCCTGCCCAAGATCCATCAATCAATATCAATAATTCACAATTTCGCGCAGGGTCGCAAAACAGATAGGATCTGAATCCAAGCTCTATGGTTTTACTTGGCAAGATACACTTCACGCTCGGAAATTATTTTGGCGAGGTCGTACACGCGCAGCTGGCGGGAAGAAAATGGAACTTCTCGATGGAGACCATGCTATCATGGACCGTCGATTGGGATTTAGGCAATGTTGAGCTTCAGCTCTGCCCCTTCCAGCGTGTATATGAGTATGTTACAGCCAAGATCAGTGAGACTTTATCCACACTCTGGGAGCAAGCTAAACAAGCGGATATTGAGTATGGGCTCGCAGCCCGTGATATTGATTAACCCAGAAACACTGCTGATAAGATTATACATACTTCACCAAATAAACAGAAATTAACTGTAACGCAAACTGCAGTATAATAACTTTGCGTCCGCATCCGCAGCTCAATGAATAGAACATCTGACTCCGAATTGGACGGGAAAGTTGTAAATCCTTTCCATGGGGGAAAATACCGTCCATCCTCTCGATGGAATGAACCAGACAAAGTCCATCCTTTCCATCCCAATTGCACAACAACTGCACCAGGAAATAACCAATAATCAACTGGTTTGGCGGCTCGATTTCGAATTAATCTGCAGTATCCCCCTGCTCTATACAATCAGATATTAAACGTTGTTCTTGTTAATTACTAGCACTTGACTTTTAATTTAAAGGGAGTGCCTCCCCTGAGCGTGACGAAGGGTCCACAATGTCTACCGAGGCATTTTTTGTCCAATGCTTCCATCCTATTTGCACTCAAGCTTCATCCAACTATTTAGTTTACTAAACGGGAAAGGCAATTCGATTTAGGGAAAATCAAACAGTTCGTAATTAATACAAATCTGTTCACATCCTGACTAAGTAAGCCTATCAGAAACCTTGTTTATGGTATAAATATCGTCTGACCCCGAATTAGACAGGGAACCAGAAAAACCTGTATTTAGGGGAAAATACCGTCCGTCCTCTCGATAAAATAGACAGTTACTTGTCCATCAAAGGTACAAAATCCATGACATTTGAAATTGCGCTCACTTTAGCTATCATCGTCGGTGCTATGATTGTATTTGGTACTGAAAAGTTGCGAGTGGATGTTGTTGCGCTCCTTGTGTTGATAATCGTTGGGTTGACAGGTCTGGTCGGTCCAAAGGAGGTCTTTGCAGGATTTTCTAATTCTGCAGTCATTACCGTATGGGCAGTTTATATCGTCTCAGGAGGGTTGTTCAAAACTGGTGTTGCTGATATTTTGGGGAAGTTCATCCTGCGTCTATCGGGTAATAGTGAGGTCCGCCTGATTGCAGTTATTATGTTGACTTGCGGTTTGATGTCCGCTTTTATGAATAATGTTGGGGCAACCGCCATGTTGTTACCAGCTGTTATTAGTGTAGCGAAACAGACCAAAATTCCGGTCTCGAAGCTCTTGATTCCACTCTCGTTCTCGTCCCTACTGGGGGGCAAAATAACCTTGATCGGTACACCTGCTAATATTCTTGCAACATCCATCGTCGCCGATCACGGCCTGCCCACCTTTAGTTTTTTTGATTTTGCGCCCATCGGGTTGGTCGTATTAACCACAGGTCTTATATATATGGTTTTTATTGGACGTCATTTGCTTCCTGTCCGACAAACACCTGGGGACGCCCAGGTAAAAAGAGAGTTGCGCATTTATATCAGCGAAATTCGCGTATTGCCGGAAGGTAAGTTGGCTGGCTGCTCGCTGCTGGAATCTAAACTGGGCGCAGACTACGATCTGACAGTCATTGCTATAGTGCGGGGCAATAAAACCATCACGAAATTGGAACGCGACACACTTATCCTTCCTGATGACATTTTATTAATTGAAGGTTCCACCGAAGATCTATTGCGCGGAATAAAAGTATTGGGGCTGGAAATCGCTAACGAAAACAAACAACATGCCGAGTTGGATAGACTAAGTGAAGAAGAGATAGGTATTGTGGAAGCCACTCTGGCACCGCGGTCATCTGTGGAAAACCGTAATCTGCGTTCGTTGAATTTCCGCGAGCATTACGGTTTTACGGTACTAGCAATTCGACGGCAGGGTGAGATCATCACCGAGCATTTGAGTAATTTAGATTTAAAATTTGGCGATGACTTGATCCTCCAGGGTCCACGCCGGCGCACTCCAGCACTGGAAGAGAAGAATGATTTCCTGGTATTAGAGCCACTCGAAATCCCCGAAAGTCGACGCCGCAAGATGCCCATCGCAATCGGGCTGATGCTGCTCGTCATTGGATTGGTATTGTTTGCAGGTATAGACATCTCCCTGGCAATGGTGATCGGAGCGGTTGGAATGGTTGTTTTCCGCTGCCTGAATATGGATGAAGCTTATGCCAGTATCGACTGGCGCACCGTTTTCCTAGTAGCCGGTATGTTGCCATTGGGGGCAGCTATGGAATCGACAGGAGCAGCCAGATATATCGCTGACCTGATGTTGGACGCCATTGGTGGATTGGGACCGATGGCAGCATTGGCTGGCATCTATCTTCTGGCTGCTTTGATAACTCAACCCATGTCTAATGCTGCGGCGATGGTGCTAGTTGTTCCGATCGCGCTTGATACGGCCATGAGTCTTGGCGCCAATCATCTGACATTTACTCTGGCTGTTGTCATTGGAGCAGCAACCAGTTTCCTGACTCCAGTTGGTCACAAAGCCAATCTCTTGGTTTTCGGTCCCGGCGGCTATAAATTCTTCGATTATGCTCGTGTTGGTGCATTATTAACTGTTTTCCTGTTCATCGTCACCATGGTTTCTCTGCCGATCTTCTACCCACTTTTTCCCTAACCTATGAACCGACTTATTTCCGTAGTCACAGTAGATGATATTTCCCCAGAGTACCAGAACACCCCAATTGGGCAATTGTTGGAATACCATAATCTCAACCACCCTCTCGACGATTACCTGCAAGCGTGTCTGTTGATTGGTATGTGTATGGATAACCGCAAACGACTCCGGATACCTGACAATTTTGCTTATATCATTCGGTCAGGTGGAGCGAACCTAAAGTACAGTGAATTCAAAGTATCTTATGCCGTTGCAGTTGGTGGTGTGAACTCAATTGCACTCATTGGACACAATAATTGCGGTATGGTTGATTTGTCAGCCAAGAAAGAACAGTTTGTCCGCGGCCTTGTAGAGCGAGCCGGATGGAAAAGAAATTGGGCTGAAGATCATTTCATATACTTTGCTCCTTTGTTCGAAATTGGAAACGCGATTGACTTTACTCTGTTTGAAACCAGACGATTACGCTTGTGCTACCCAAAAATACCAGTGGCTCCCATGTTCTATCGAGTAGAGGAAAACCTACTATATCTTATTGCTGAAAATGACTCTGTAAATTAGACCTGAAGAAGATTATCTGACATGCAATGACTAACCAATCCTGAAATATGGATTGGGTTTCTTATCGGAGTAGTTTCCACGGGAATCGGTTTCTGGGATTATTGGTTCTCCAGTACCTATTGGTCCGCAATGGTCTTTGCCACTATCACCCTCTCACAAATGGAGTATAAAAAGTCTAAACCTCGATGATATTCACTCGAGGACACAACCTGGGGCACCCTGCTATCGAATTTCTACTCCTAATAATTGCACCGAGATTGCACCAGGAAGCATTTGAACCATCTCATTAATCTCTGCGCCAGGTGCTTTTCTTGACTTTTCACCACGCACCCGTAACTTAATGGATAGAGCGACTGACTTCGAATTGGACGGGAAAGTTGAAAATCCTTTCCGAGGGGGTAAACTATGTCCATCCTCTCGATGGAATGAACTAAAAATAGTCCATAAAGAGCAAAAAAGTCTATCCCGTCCACGCTAATTGCACCGGCGTTGCACTATAAATAACAATTAATTCAAACGAATTGGCGGCTCGATTTTAAATCACTTCGGTATATCCCCTTGACCTGTCCCCAATTTTAGTACCAGTTGTTATTTCACAATGGGCTTATATTAAAACAAGAGAAAATATCTTCAAATTGGGATGTCGGGTCCTGCACAACTCCCAAAATATGGGTAACCGGTACCTCCACGATATTCTACATACCTACCTGCTTATTAGAGCAGTTGAATAATTATGCTTATTTAGATTTTAGTTATATAATGTTATTTCCAGAAGATTTGTCAAATTATACGAATATGTTGAATTGGAAGCTAACTTTCCATAAAATAACTAATATTATCGAGAATCGAATTCCTTTCATATAACATAATAATTGGTTGGAACATGAAACGTAGTTTGGTGCCTTCGCTATTCATTCTAATAATTTTTTCCTTATTCTTGTCTTCCTGTGGAAAGGATATAACAACCCAGGCTGCGGTTATTGTTGACTTGAATAATCTTCAACCTTTACCCACACCCAACGATATTGATCTTCACCCCCTCAAAGTTGCTATTGCTGCTGTGATCTCGCCAGAAGGCACAGTTGAAAGTTATGAACCTTTAATAAGATACCTGGAAAATGAGCTTGGGCGCCCGGTGGAACTCGTACAAAGGCGAACCTACGCCGAAATTAATGATTTGATCAAAACAGGTGATGTTGACCTGGCATTTGTTTGTACTAGTGCTTATATCGCGGGACGACGAGATTTTAATATGCAACTATTAGTTGCTCCAATAGTAGGGGGAGAAACATATTACCATTCTCAATTGATCGTGCCAATTGATAGTGATGCAGGATCAATTTCTGATCTAAGGGGGAAAGTTTTTGCCTTCACAGATCCAATGTCGTTTTCGGGACGGATGTTTCCGACATATCTCCTTCATCAAATTGGAGAAAATCCGTCATCTTTCTTCCAGAGTACATTCTTCACTTACAGCCATGATGATGCTATTCGGGCAGTTGCCCAAGGCCTCGCAGATGGCGCAGCAGTTGATTCCCTGGTCTTGGATTTCGCTCTCATCAAAGATCCTTCTTTGGCAGACCTAATCAAAATTATTTATACTTCCCCTCATTTCGGGATCCCTCCTGTTGTGGTCAGCCCATCTATTAGACCACAGCAATTTGCTGAACTTGAGGATGTCTTCCTGAATATGCACAAATATAATCCAGGCTTGGAAGCTTTGTTGTCCCTCAATATTGATGAGTTCACAATTGTTTCAGATAATTTATATGACGCCATTGAAGAAATTGAAATAGCTGTTTCGGAGGAGATTAATAATCCGTGAAAAATATAACGCTCAAACATCTCTTGATGAATATGTGGGGGATGATTGGCAGTGTAAGTGTAAGAACAAAAATATTCGGCATTGTATTGGGAAGTACACTCATTTTAAGCTTGTCATTTGTTTATCAAGTTAGGTATACCTTAACTAATATTCTGACACAGAAAACACAGGAACAGGGAATATCAATTGCCAGGGATATTGCATCCCAGGCAGTTGATATGATTTTGATCAATGATTTGTTTTCCCTCCATAAGCTATTGGCTGAAACCAAAGAAAATTATTCTGATGTAATGTATATATTTCTGGTCGATACAAATAACCAGGTTCTTGCACATACGTTTGGTAATGGATTTCCACTTGAGCTTATTGGAGTTAACCAGGTAGGACCAGGACTATTCCAAAATACGATTCCTTTAGAATCAAACGATGGAATGGTCTGGGATTTGGCAGTTCCTGTCTTTGATGGAAAAGCCGGAACAGCCAGGGTAGGCATCTCTGATCGCAGCCTAACACAGACCATGTTTAACCTAACTGCACAGTTGGGTTGGACGATTATTGGAGTACTTGTTTTGAGTTTATTAGCTGCAACAGCATTAACCTGGGTGTTGACCAACCCCATCTTAAAATTAGTAGAATATGCAAAAAAGATCGCTGAAGGAGATTATTCACCTCGAATTGACCCCTGGGCTAACGATGAGATTGGGGATCTGGAGGTTGCTTTTAATCAGATGGCTGAAGGATTAGAACGTATTGATAGTATTCGCCAGGAAAAGGAACAGCTAAATGGGCAGTTACTGGAAGGGATAATACTTGCTCAAGAGGATGAACGACGCCGAATTGCCAGAGAGCTGCATGACAGCACTTCACAATCGTTATCTTCATTAATCATCGGGTTAAAAAATCTTGAGGATTGTTGTGACAATCCGGAAATTGGACCCCAAATCGAACAATTACGAGGAGAAACCAGCAGGACACTTGAAGAGGTCCATTCCATGGCTATCCAGCTTAGACCTGCCGTACTTGATGACCTTGGACTTGAAGCTGCGTTATTGAGGTTAATTGAAGAATGGCAAAATCGGCTCGCGGTTAATGCTGATTTATTGGTTCATATTGGAGAGGGTCGGTTGCCTGGTGATGTCGAAACTACACTTTATCGAATAATCCAGGAAGCGCTGACTAATATTGCCAAACATGCTGAAGCAAAGTCAGTCAGCATCCTTGTAGAACGAAGAAATGGAGATATAGTAGCTATCATAGAAGATGATGGGGTGGGTTTTGATCATGAAAAATCCACCAGAATAGGTCAATTGGGATTATTGGGTATGCAGGAACGAGCCGGACTGTTGCATGGAAAATTGACAATCGAAAGTCGTGAAGAACAAGGTACAAGTATATTTATAACGATTCCAGTTTCCTAAAAAAGGATTTGCTCAATGCCGGAAAAAGTAAGGGTATTGCTTGCTGATGATCATGCAGTATTACGTTCAGGCTTGATCTTGCTGATAAATAATCAGGACGATTTTTCTGTGGTTGGAGAAGCTTCAACGGGGATAGCAACGATTGCATTATCAGAGGAACTAACTCCTGACCTTCTGCTGCTTGACATTAACATGCCGAAATTGGGTGGATTGGAAGTAATACCATCCCTAAAACAAAAATTGCCGGATATGAAGATATTAATACTAACAATGCATGATGATCCTGAATATCTCCGCCAAGCATTAAAATCTGGCGTATCTGGCTATATATTAAAAAAGGCAGCTGATACAGAGTTATTATCTGCGATGAGGGCGGTGATAAATGGGGAAATTTATGTGCATTCATCACTTACGAAAAGCCTTTTAAGGGATATTTTACCTGAAGAAGCTGGGGGTAAAGAAAAAGATGAATGGGAGGACCTGAGTCCTCGTGAAAAACAAGTCTTAAAATTAGTAGCGTTGGGCCACACCAGCCAGGAAATAGCAGAGAAAGTGGGATTAAGTTCAAAAACAGTGGATACTTACCGGGCGAGGGGAATGGACAAATTGGGTCTTAAAACGCGGGCATCATTGGTGAGATTTGCACTGCAACGCCAGCTATTAAACTAGTTGTCAGAGATATCCTGACAAAAACCAATTATTGTAAGGAATTATCCTTCATTTGTAGGGGGAAATACGCATATTTGAGAAAAAACTCACAAGTATTTTCCGCTACTCAGAATACACTCCTTCCCATATATTAACTATATAAGATAACAACCCTCTATATGTACTTTGGAAGGAAGGTGTTAATATGCGCGTCTCGAGAAAAGATTTTCTCAAATTATCCGCCACCTCTGCTGGAGTCTTAGCAGCAGGTTCCTTGCTTTCCGGCGGGATGAAAACTCTTGTCCCATTCAAAAAAGGCAAAGTGACGTTAGGAGAAAAATTCGTTCCCACCACTTGCTGGATCGGGAAACAGGACTGCGGAATGATTGCCCGTGTTGTCAATGGACGATTGGTAAGCTTTCAGGGACATCCTGATCATCCCCGCAATAAAGGCACATTATGTCCTAAGGGCGTGGCCCAGATCCAATCGATCTATGATCCCAATCGGGTCAAAACACCATTAAAAAGGACAAATAAAAAAGGAGTTCCTGGAACTTGGGAACAAATATCCTGGAATGAAGCTCTGGATACGGTCGCGGATCGGGTGAAAGATACCTTGGCTCGCGACCCGCGTTTATTCGTTTGGCAAAAAGGGCGTAGCAAGGCTAAAGATTTTTATGATGATGCCTTTGTGAAAGCAACCGGTGCAACCAAACTTCACCACGGTGCATTCTGTTCTGACGCAGGCTACCGAGCCCTTGAATACACTATCGGGATGCATGGTGTCCTCCACCCAGACATGCGGCACACCAAATACCTGCTCTCCTGGGGCTGGAACATCACAAATGCAGGCGGAAACAAATTCTGCTGGCTTACCTGGCCCCAACAGCTTGTTGAAGCAAAAGAACGTGGAATGAAAGTCGCGGCAATTGATCCCCGTTTGCGTGGACCAGCTCACTTCGCAGATGATTGGCTGGCAGTCAAACCGGGAACGGATTTGGCCCTGGCCCTTGCGATCTGCAATTTGCTGATTAAAAATGACACAATTGACCACGAGTACCTCCGTAAATACTCAAATTCCCCATTTTTGGTTGGAGATGATGGAAGATTCCTCCGGACTGATCCAGAAGAAGGCGAAGAAGAGGGTAAGCCTCTGGTGATCGATCAGGCCACCAGTTTACTGGTGCCCTTTGATACAGAAAGCATGACTCCAGTACTGGATGGTGAGACAAGTATAAATGGCGGTGCGAAGACGGCCTTCCGATTATTCAAGGAATCTCTCTCAGAATCTACAGCTGAATGGGCCGGGAATATTTGCGGCATACCTGCATCACAGATCGAACAAGTTGTTAATGATCTTGCTGCTAATGCGATGATTGGGAGCACCATCAAGATTGATGGCAAAATGCTACCTTATCGACCGGTTGCCATCATGGCTTATCATATGGCTCAGCAGGAGCTTGGTTTCCAGGCTTTACGAGCCATGTTGTTCATATCAATGCTTTTAGGTTCAGTCGGTGCAGTTGGGGGTCAATTTAGTGACTTCACCTGGAAAGAATACAAGAACTGGAAAAAATTCGCAGATATAAGTGTGAAAGAAGGTCCTTACAATATCTACTTGAGCGGAAGTAAATTCTTCCCGATTAACAGCAACAATTCCTCACTGGTTGCTAAGGTTATCAATAACCCTGAGCAGTATGAA
>CAXMRF010000026.1:0-26176 GCA_964195965.1 uncultured Nitrosomonadaceae bacterium | reverse complement strand
CCACCTCTTCAGAGGGCGAAATTTGATCTTAAAACAATAAATCCATGTGTTTTTGACTTGAATTTCATCAATCCCATATTAACTGCACCAAATTGCACCAAAAAACCCATCCCAAATCAACTGGTATGGCGGCTCGATCCAATAATCTGCAGTATCTCCCTACTCTTTTCATCCACATATTGACTATTCGATGGTTGTTAATTGGAAACAATTGACTCTTAATCAATGGGGGGGATTGTCCATCCTTTGCAGGGAGTTCCATAACGTCAATTGTTTCTACTCGGCAGGGGGAATCAAGTACACAGTTTCCATTGTTTCCACAAGTTCCATCCTAATTGCACCAAAACTGCACCAGAAAATCAATCTATCAACTGGATTAGCGACTCGATGCAGAAAAAAGACCCCGTTTTTGAAAATATCAAGCGGGGTCTTTCTAAGGGATGCGTTACTATCTTCATCCTGCGTTATCGTTAGTCCTTACTCACTCAGCAAAATCCGGACATCGACAATAGAGAAACCAGTGGTGCCTTCGTAGGCATTGGCAAAGATAAAAGTGATAGTGTTTTCACCTTCTAATAGCAGATCATCTACAAGTTCAATGATCACTGTACTAGTGGCAACATCTGCCACAATCTCGTCTGGCAGTGGTACTTCTTGTCCATTTATCAACATGTCTGTTTCGGATACATCATCGATATCGAAAGCGGTGACTTGGATCGCTGTCGACGTTACACCATTTAAGGATAGGTTTACGGAAACCGTCTTTTGATCGCCGGGGTCGGCCGGTCTCATCCTGATCTCCGAAGTCACCACTTCAACCACACGGGCACCTGATTCATCATAGTATTCGGTTGATCCCGGCAAATATTTGCTTTTGTCCAGTTTGCTTATATTTGTGATAAATTTCCTAAATCGGAGGTAGGTCATTCTAGGAGTATAATACGCGGATGTTTACCTCGATCCTGGACACAAAACTCCATATTCCATCTGCGAGACAGGAATTCGTTCCCCGGTCGCGTTTGACCGATCGATTGAATGACGGCCTTCATCGCAGGGGGACACTCGTCTCCGCTCCGGCTGGATTCGGTAAAACGACGCTGCTCAGGGAATGGATAGAAACTCTCCAATCAGCTCCTGATAAATCCCCTCAGGGGGATTATCACATCGGATGGGTCTCCCTGGACGAGAGCGACAATGACCCAACACTTTTCTTGACCTACTTTATTACCGCTCTAATGCAACATGCAAAAACTGTCACGATTGGTGAAGTCGCACTGAGCATGCTCCAATCTTCTCAACCTGCACCGATAGAAGCTATACTGACAACATTAATAAATGAAATAGCTGGCAACCCCGTCGATTTGATCATTGTTCTAGATGATTTCCATGTGATTGAAGCTCAATCCATTCACGACGCATTAACCTTTCTACTCTTGAAACAGCCCCCACAATTGCACCTGGTTATCGCCACCCGTATGGATCCCAATTTGCCGCTGGCGAGTCTGCGTGCGAAAGCCCAACTGGTTGAAATTCGGGCTGCAGACCTGCGGTTTACTTCTTTCGAAGCCGCTGAATTTCTCAACCGGGTTATGGGCTTGGAACTTTCAGAAGAAAATGTCTCCGCGCTGCGAACCCGCACAGAAGGGTGGATTACTGGTTTGCAGCTGGCGGCCCTTGCAATGCAAGGAAGAGAAGACACCGATACGCTAATTAAATCAATTACGGGTAGCCACCGTTTCGTGTTGGATTATTTAATGGAAGAAGTCCTGGAGCGGCAGTCGGAAATTATCCAGACCTTTATGTTACAAACATCGATTCTTAATCACATGACGGGTCCCTTGTGCGATGCCCTAACTGGTCGGGAGGATGGTCAACAGACTCTGGAGTTGCTCGACAAAGCCAACCTTTTTGTCGTCCCCCTTGATGAGGAACGGCGTTGGTACCGCTATCACCATCTTTTTGGTGACTTGCTGCTTCAGCGCACGCGACAAAATCAGGACGAAAATGTGGCGGACCTCCATACTAGAGCCAGTGCGTGGTTCCAAAAGCAAGGGATGGATCGAAGAGCTATTGCCCATTCCCTTACCGCAATGGACTACCAAATTGCGGCTACTTTGATCCAGCGAATAGCCATGGACGTCATGCAACAAGGCGAACATACCACAGTGGTCGGGTGGATTAATTCCCTCCCCGAGAAACTTGTTAAAGAGCAACCGTATTTATGTGTTCTCCATGCCTGGGCTATGCATCTCATGGGTGAAATGGAAGGCGCTAAAGCCCGATTGATCGAAGCTGAGAATGCTCTGGAGACCCTGGGTGATCAGGATGATGTGGATATTGAAACAATTCTAGGTCTCATTCACTCCCAGCGAGCGTTTATGACCTTCATGACAGGTGAACTCGATAAGACGATACATCATGCTCAGCAGGCGTTGGATCAGTTGCCGGGAACTGCAGTTGTGATACGCACACAAACAGCTATGTATCAGGCTAGTGCATATCTTTTTCAGGGTCAGCTCCAGGCGGCCATGGAGGTCTACAAAGAGATCCTGCCAACCATTAAACGAAAAGGCGACACTTCAACAGCCGTGATGTGTTTCTCCGGTTTGGGTGATCTTTACGCGGATATGGCGCAATTGCATCGAGCAAAAGACATTTACCAACAAGCACTTGATCTATCTGAAAAGTATAACGGCCGCCCAGATGTGCCTTTCACCGGTTATGCCTATGTAAGAATCGGTCGGATATTGCGCCAATGGAATCAATTGGAGGATGCTCATCGATATATAACTAAAGGCCTCGCCCTCTGCCGAGATTGGAATGAGCCCGATGTCGTGGCGCTGAGTTGTATCGAATTAGCATATATTCAACAGGCTCTGAGAAATGAGGAAAAATCGCAGGATGCCATCATCGAGGCGTACCAAATTATGGAAGGCTTCTCGCCATTTGGCGCCAAGTACGCAGCTGCTCATCAGGTTTATATGAATCTCGCACGCGGAGATTATGATGCCGCCGCACGTTGGGCGCTTAAAAATGAGCTGGTCTTAGACGGCGATTTTGAATTCCACCGCGAAATTGAGTACTTGGCATTAGCTCGTGTTCTTTTGGCCCAGAAACGATTTGACGATGCTCAATCTCTGATTGAACGCATCTATCGGATAGCCCAGGATATTGGAAGAAAGCATACAGAGCTCGAGACTCTCATCTTGCTGGCTTTGGTCTTCTTTGCTCAAGGCGAGACTGAGCAAGCACTTGTTCATCTGGAAAATGCATTGGCTATAAGTGAACCGGAAGGCTATATACGCATTTATGTTGATGAAGGTCTACCAATGGTTCGATTGCTTGCAGAAGCCTTTAACAGCGAGATCGCTCCAATGTACGTTAATCGTTTGCTGACCGCCTTCTCCTCAGAAGTACCGGGGCAAGCTGTATCAACGACTGCGAAAGCGGATACAGGGGATTATATTGAGGCTAGGAAAAACCTGGAGATTGGTCGAGAACTGGCAGAGCAAATATTATCCCAACAAATCCGCAATCTGGTGGATCGTGTTGATGAAAAGGTTGGCGACATCACCCCATCTCCCCAGCCCCTCGTGGAACCATTGAGCCGACGCGAGTTGGAAGTGCTACAACTGATTGCCAAAGATCTCTCAAATCGTGAGATTGGCGAACGACTTTTCCTAGCCCTGGACACGGTCAAAGGCCATAATCGTAAAATTTTCGCTAAACTGGGGGTCAAAAACCGCACTCAAGCTGTATATAAAGCTATCTCCCTCAATATTCTCCCTCCTCAATAACACTCAAAAACAACACCTCTAACAACACTTGGTGTCTTTCAAACAACACCAATTTGCATGTATATTATCTGTGTATCAAGAAAACTAACAAACACAGGTAAGGTGTGATGTCCAACAAACTCAAACCAAAATCAAATTTTAGACAACCAGGCATCTATCAAATCAAGATCAAGGGTCATCTGGGTAATCAATGGTCTGACTGGTTCGAAGGACTAACGATCACGCAGGATGATGAGGGTAATACCTTGCTAACTGGCCCGGTAGTTGACGATGCCGCCTTACACGGTTTGCTCAAGAAAGTGCGCGATCTGGGAATGGAATTATTCTCTGTGAATCGTGTTGCCCCTGACCAATCAGATGCAGAAGATAAGAAAATAGACAACGAAGATGGAGAAACAAAATGAAAACAAGTCTAATTGCCTGGATAATCTATATTCTTGCAATCATGTTGAGCGCCTGCGCCGGGAGCAGCCCGACAGATCAGCCCAACCTTGAGGGCACTACCCAGGCACTGACTGCATTCAACCAGAACCCCCCGATCGAGGATACCCAGCTGACTATAACATTTGAAGACGGTCAAGTCTCCGGGAACGCCGGCTGCAACCATTACGGAGGCAGCTATCAGGTCAAGGGAGATGCGATCAGCTTTGACGCCTTGTTTATGACTGAAATGGCCTGCATGGAACCGGTAGGGGTCATGGAACAGGAGCTGACCTACCTGGAACTGCTGGGGGCTGCCCAGCGCTTTGAGCTGGTAGATGGTGTATTGACGATTTTTACTGATTTGGAACAAACAATGACCTTTCTGCCTCAAAGTACGCCTGATGCTGCTATGCCAATCTCAGTCCAAACCAGTCCTCTCCCACCAACTCCAACTGTTGAAATTCCAGAGCTAACTCCAACACATACTTACGCACTGCCCGTTGGCTTCAAGGAGTATCAGGATCCAGTGGTCGGATTATCTATCTTCATCCCGAGAAGCTGGACAGTAACCGGCGTTATTGAAGGGCAGCACGCAATATTTTCTTCCTATCCCGAAGATAAATATGTTGGTGGTGGAATGCGCGAATCGGGCGACACAAAATGCGACCTGAACATCCGTCCTCAAGGGGAAAGTGCAGATGATTTGATCCAGCAGTGGAAATCCAACGACATGACCACCATTCTCTCTGAGCAGGAAATCATTCTCAGCTCCGGACAGCCGGGATTTCGATTTGAGTTGAACAACATGGGCCGGGCAAATGCCCTCATTACAGAGATCAACGGAAGAGTTATTGTCCTGACTTGTTTTGGTGATTTTACTCAATTTGATGAGATTGCAGTTACTTTAAATAAAGCAAGTGAGTAATGAAAAAAACATTTACTCCCCATTGAATATCACGTTCGGGGTATGACACTAATACCACCTTGCTGCGATTGTGTAATCGTAAGATTTATTCAATCACGAAATAATCAATAAGGAGAAAAAACGATGACTACCAAAGAAAAAATGAATTCAATCAAAAAGGAGATAACTATTATGAAAGACAGAACATTACTCCGAATCGGGGCAGTATTGCTTATCGCCGGGGTTGTCTTGACTTTCAGCGGTGGGGCACTGCATCCTCTGGTTCCTGACCCCGGTGACACTGCGGTCATCCTTCAGTCGATTGTGGATAGTCCTAGCTGGGCAGGCCTTCACGTTGCCATCCTCACAGGCGGGTTCCTCATGATTGTTAGTCTGTTGGCCCTTTATCGCTCCATCACAGAGGAACCGGGGGCAGCGCTAGCCCGGTTGGGTTTCGCCACCGCTCTGGTGGGTGGTGGCCTCTATTTAGTATCTATAGCCATAGAAGGATCCGGCGCCTTGAAGGTGCTGGCGGATGCCTGGTCTGCTGCGGCCGATAAGGCTGTTCCTTTCGCCGTGGCAGAGGCCGTGTATCTGGTCGGCATGGACATTTTTTCAGGGGGGTGGATTTTCTTCGGTGGAATAGCCCCTATCCTCTTTGGATTGGCGATTGCGCTGACCGATTTCTATCCAAAGTGGCTGGGATGGATGGCGGTAGTCGTCGGGATCGGCAATGCTTTGATAGCGATAGTCCTGTTCTCTCAGGGGTGGTCTCAAGCCACTGACATGATCTTTACTGGGTTCGGTTTATTGCTCAACATCTGGCAGCTGGTGATGGGGGTGTTCATGTGGCGCAAGGCTGGATAATCGCGGTTCTACTGCTCATTCTTTTCGGTGCTGCACTCCTTTCCCGCCAATCAGTTAGCCAGGAACCGGGAGAGGTATAGCTCTCAACCGGGACGGCGTTATCAAAACCTAGCGGGCTTGTGAATAGCGGTCTGCTGCCTAAAGCCATGCACGACCTCCCGTTCACACGACGCCAGTTCGGGGTATGACACTAATACCACCTTGTGGGTATGCTGTAAGCGTAAGATTTATTCAAGCACGATACAAACAAAAACAGAATAAAAATGAAGATGAAACGAATTGTAGCTGAACGTACCGGTGGACCGGATGTTTTACATCTAGCGGGAGAAGTAATACCGGAACCGGGCTCCGGTGAAGTGCGGGTCAAAGTGTTGGCTGCCGGTGATCTTAGCGGTGATCTTTTCCGCTATTTTCATCACTGTGGCGATCCGACGCTTCAACCGCCAGGAGTATTAAAGAGATGAGCAAATCTTTCGCATTATTTTCATTCATTAAGGAGGAGATTGAATCATGGTAGATACGAGAATCCTACTATCAGGTTTATGGGTAGCTCTAATGTTAAATAATCTTTTAGGGGATGTTCTGCGAATATTCGCCGGAGACGTTAAACTAGGAGAAATCGATGGAGTGGTACCAGCTCAGGGAGTGTGGTTCGGAATCGCAGTTTTAATGTTGATTCCGATTGTAATGATATTGCTGACCCTGACCTTGAAGTATCCCGTAATTCGCTGGGTAAACATCATCGCAGCCATATTCCTGATTGTTTTTAATCTCTTTGGTCTGCCTTATAAGGGCGCTTATGATAATTTTTTGATCATTGTTGGGATTGTATTTAATATACTGACTGTCTGGTATGCCTGGAAGTGGGTAACCTAAAAGTGAGTTTTATTAACAATGAAGCATGTAGAAATAAGTGACCGTCATGCATAGATAGGGATACCACTGGAGATATCTGCTTTTTTCGAGCATGCTCCCATCATTCTTGGAGGAAACAAATGAAAGCAATATTACACACAGAATACGGACCACCGGATGAACTTCAGTTAAAAGAAGTCGAGACACCTGTTTCCAAGGAAAATGAAGTTCTGATAAAAATTCATGCGACAACAGTAACTACCACGGACTGTAACGCGCGTAATTTCACATTTGTGCCTAAATTGTTCCTACTCCCCGCGAGACTGTTCACGTTTGGTGTCTTCAAACCAAGAATAAATATACTGGGGATTGACCTAGCCGGAGAAATTGAAGCGATAGGCAAAGATGTAAAACGATTTAAAAAAGGCGACCAGGTTTTTGGATCACCCGGAACCGCTTTTGGCGCCCATGCCGAGTACACATGCATGCCCGAAAGTGGCGTGCTGACTATTAAACCGGCCACCATGACCTATGAGGAAGCCGCCACTGTTTCTTTGGCAGGAAATACTGCGTTATATTTCATCAGGGATCTGGGGAATATACAGGCAGGCCAAAAAATTCTTATCATTGGTGCCTCCGGAGCTATAGGTACTTTTGCGGTACAGCTTGCCAAATACTATGGCGCAGAAGTTACCGGGGTATGCAGCACCACGAATTTAGAAATGGTGAAATCTCTGGGAGCCGATAAGGTTATTGATTACACTAAACAGGATTTTACCAAAGGCAATGAGACATATGATGTTGTTTTTGATGTGGTAGGCAAGACTTCGTTTTCACACTGTAAAAACTTGTTAAAGAAAAGAGGAGTCTATCTAGTAAATTTAATTAAGCTGCCGGAGCTTGTTCAAATGTTATGGACTTCAATGATAGGCAGCAAGAAAATAAAAGGAGGAGATGCAGTTCCAAGCGTGGATAATATAATTTTCCTCAAAGAACTTTTGGAGGCGGGAAAGCTAAAAACTATTATTGATAGACGCTATCCGTTGGATCAAATTGCCGAGGCTTTCCGCTATGTCGAGAAAGGGCATAAAAAGGGAAATGTAGTCATAACTGTGGAGCACAATAATAAAAACTAAGAAGGCGCTGCACCTTACCGGTATTCTTCTGGGCTCCATAACGGCAGACAAAAGGGCACCGATTACTACTCTGACAGGTACTGTTGACCAAACAGCCCTCTTAGGTTTACTGCGCCAGCTCAATTCCCTTGGGTTACCGCTAATTTCATTTATTTGTGTTGAAAACGGTTTGGAAGAGTGATATTACTTCATATTCCTTTAGGAAAAATCACTTGGGAATACTATATGGAGGGAATGTTCACAATTGGGAGATAACTCCCTAATAGATTAATTCACGGGTTGGAACCTATCAAATAAAAGGAAAAAACACCTCATGAATAATTCAGTAATTGAAGTCAAAGATTTTCGTAAGACCTACGGCGATGTTGTGGCTGTGGATGGAATCAGTTTCAATGTGAATCAGGGTGAAATATTTGGCCTACTCGGCCCCAACGGCGCAGGTAAGACCACCACTCTTGAAAGCCTGGAGGGCTTGCGTGCTCCCAGTGGCGGTTCTGTGCGGGTAGCTGGTATCGACCCAACCAAAGAACCGCATAAGCTACGGAATGTGATTGGAGTGCAATTACAATCGGCCGGGCTGCCGAAAAGCATCACCCCCGACGAAGCCATGAAAATATTCAGCGCATATCACGACGTCGCACCCCGGTTCGATCTATTAGATCGATTGGGGTTGAATGAGAAACGAAAAGCTCAGTTTTTTGAACTGTCTACCGGACAGCAGCGCCGCTTGTCCTTGGCGATAGCGGTGGCACACGACCCGCAAGTGCTTTTCCTGGACGGACCTACAGCAGGTCTGGATGTGGGATCTCGAGTTGAGCTGAATGATCTGATCCGGGAGCTGCAAGCCAAAGGCACAACTATCATCCTGGCTACTCACGACATGGCCGAGGCTGAAGAAATGTCAGATCGGGTGGCTATTTTGTTAAATCAAAAACTGGCCACCGTTGGTACGCCGATGGAGATCACTGCTACTGGTGCAGGATTAACCAAAGTATCTGTGTATACCAAAAATGCCAGTCTATCCGACACAACTATTACTTTCCCGGCCGTAAAGCATCGTGTATACAAAGACGAGTACGACATCTTGTTCAGCTCTGACATCGGACCTACAGTATCAGCTGTTATCGCTGAGATTGAGACTCGAGATGATACATTGATCGATCTGCGCGTGGAACGGCCGTCACTTGAGGACCGTTTCCTTGAAATTACTACAACAAGAAATGAATCAACTGGAGGTTCAAAATGACTGCTTTTATCAACCATTTCTCATTCGAGTTCCGAACTGGCATTCGCAACACGCAGTTGCTTTTGATGAATTACTTGTTCCCAATTGGTTTTTACCTGATGATGGGTTTTGTCATGGCGGGGATAAATCCCCTTTTCCTTGATACCATGACTCCAGCTATGGTTATTTTCGCTGTCCTGGCTGCCACGTTATTGGGGATACCTGATCCTCTTGTCAACGCCCGTGAAAATGGGATCTTTCGCAGTTATAAAATCAACGGGATTCCCTCCACTTCAATCCTGATCATCCCGGCATTAACCACGATGCTCCACCTTGTAATAGTCTCCGTGATCATCACAGCTACTGCTCCATTGCTTTTTGATGCACCCTCACCTGTGAACTGGATCAACTATATCCTGATCTTTGTTGCATTTGCCTTTTCGATGGCAGGTATCAGCCTATTGATCGGCGTTGTATCCCCTAATTCTCGGGTCACCGTGTTATATTCGCAACTCCTCTTCATACCCTCTATTCTTCTGGCCGGTATGATGTTTCCATACAGTATGCTGCCTGAAATAGCTGGGAAATTCGCTCAACTCTTTCCCGCTACCCAGGCGATGAATGCTTTTAACGGATTAGCGATGGGTGGTGTAGCTGATTTCGCCCCTTGGGGTTCGGTCATCGCCCTATTCGCCAGTGGTGTGATAGCTTTTTCATTGGCGATATATCTCTTCAGTTGGGACAGTCGCAACACGGCACGTCGTGGTCATCCATTGATGGCTCTGTTGTTCCTGCTGCCTTTTGTGATTGAGATAGTAGTGGATTACATTTTTTAGTGATCCAAAATTTCCGCCCTGACTGCACTAAAATCAAAAACCAGGATCCAGGTTAGGCGACTCGATAATAAATAACATGGGGAGAGACCAATCTTGCCCACACAAAACAAGTGAGTACAGGTGTAGGTAACAGAATATTTTGAGAAAACTCAGCCGGAAAGGAGAAAATGATGGTTTGGATAGTGATGGGTAATGCTTTACTGATTTTCTGTTTACGGATGATTGGTGTTACCTTAGGAACTGTACGCATGATAATGATCGGACGCGGCCAGCGAAAAATTGCACCCCTCCTGGGCTTTATAGAAAGCATAATTTGGGTGGTCGCAATTAGTCAGGTAATAACCAACCTGGACAATATATATAATATTCTGGGTTACAGTGGAGGTTTTGCGGCTGGGACGATGGTAGGTATGTGGATCGAAGACAGGTTAGCTTTGGGGCATGTCGGGGTCAATGTGGTCTCGATGACCCATGGCTCGGAGATTGTAGAATTATTACGCCAAGCCGATTACGGTGTAACAGAATTAAACGGAAGTGGCCAGTCTGGCACTGTTAACATGATCACTTCGATTGTGTCTCGTAAAGACATCAATGCTGTATTTCAATTGGTTAACAGCGTTGATCCCAAATGTTTTATCGCCGTCGATGATATGGTAATTGTTAAACGCGGTTATCTTCATGTTGCCAGATAGAAAGAAAATGATTACAAAAGATAAGATATTAATTCAATAGAGGAAAATCTAAATTAAAGATAAATCGAGGAAGCCGGTTCGATTCGAGATCAACAACATCCCAGGTATTGAACTCGAAATTAATCATCCATCAATCTCAAAAATATGGAAACTATCATCTCTCCCCGTGCATAATCCGTGCATATGGGATAGAAACAATATACTGTATATACACTATAGACACTATTTTCCCCCTTATTTCCCTCAAAAATCCATCTCTCTCGATGGATAGACCAAATAGCAGTGGCCTTTTAAGCCATTGGTTTAGCTTGCTAGTTCGAGCCCCTCCACGCTCTTAGAGAAAACCCCTCTAAAATGAGGTTTTTTTTCACTGTCTTTGAGAATATCATCGATTTTGATCATCTTTAGATATCGGGAATAATTTTCCCAACTTACTAATATTCGAGGAAAATACTTCCATTACTCTATGAAATGAACTCGAAGGGTATTGCTTTTTTAAACTTTGTTGGTGTTTCCACATCCATATAAAGAGATCGGCCTTGGTTCTGTTAGGAAAAAGTTCCATCACTCTGCTTTTTTTGATTTCTTGAATTGCGGGAGTGTAGATCCTATCAAACCACAATAGCAGCGCTTCTTCATTTGATATAAACTCCCCACTTTCTTCCTCTAACTCATCTCGAAACATCGCAATCAAGCTCTCTAGCTTGTGATAACGTCCAGGTGTGGTGAATACAACATCTTGTTCGGGACGTAGATTGTCGA
Source organism: uncultured Nitrosomonadaceae bacterium (assembly GCA_964195965.1). GTDB lineage: Bacteria > Chloroflexota > Anaerolineae > Anaerolineales > UBA11858 > B10-G9. Next base: position 14,679 of record CAXMRF010000026.1, on the reverse strand, counting down.
GATTCGTCATTTTGATAAACTCGGCATACTCTGATTTGATGATTACCTCTTCCAGGTCAGCTTTATCGCTTAATCCCAAGGGGGTTACAAACTCGCAAACATATGCCTCGATTGATATCATATCTTCCTGGCGCGCAATTGATACACGATGATTGCCATCAACCACGAAATAGGCATCGCCAACTTGGTAGACCTCAATTGGTGGCATCCCTTTGGTAAAAACAACTTCTTTGACTCGTTGCCAGCGCTGCCGGAGATGACTTCCACGGGGCAAAAATGCAGAGGTAAAATCCGTAAAGCGACCCACACTGCCCCGAATGCTCTCCAGTTCAATGGATTCTGGTCCACGACAAAATTTCTGTGTTAGATGAAAGCGGGTTCTAACTTCATCGAACGGGATCAAATCCACTGAGCAATTTTTAAAGGCACACACAACTTTCTGGACGAGCACGCCTTTTCTGGCTCTTTCCCAGCTTTCCTGTGAATCTAATTGGGCCAGCATACTATTTTCTTCCATATCTATGTCCTAACTTGAACTTGTCTCATCTATAGCTTATCCACACAGAGGTATTAGCGTCATACTATGTATGGGGTAATTTATGGATTTAATTCTTTGCCTACCCTTCCCATCACATTGTAATAATGACCTTTCCTCGGGCATGTCCTTTTTCATAATACCGGATAGCTTCAGCCACCTCACTCAAGGGGTAACGTCTATCTATAACAGGAACTACTTTTTCGGCTTCAATAAGTTTTTTCAGAAAAACCAAATCTTTATTGTTTGGCTTCGTTTCGTAAATAACAAATTTCTTATCGCTGGTCTTTGAAATCCTTGGCCCGAAGAATAAAACTCCTAACATTGCAGATATGGAAAACCCGGTCAGGACATAAATTCCCTTGGAACTTAATGCATTCTTATAATCTGAAATCGAACCTTTTGCCGCGATATCAAGAATCAGGTCATAACGCTGTCCATTTTTGGTAAAATCTTCTTCGGTGTAATCAATGACCTGGTCTGCCCCAATCGAGCGAACCATGTCTAGATTCCTCGTGCTGCACACACCAGTCACTTCAGCTCCGAATGATTTGGCAATTTGCACTGCAAACGTACCAATCCCACCAGATGCACCAATGATCAAAACTTTTTGCCCCGGCTGAATCTGTCCTTTGTCGCGAAGGCCTTGCAAGGCAGTGACTGCTGCTGAAGGTACGGCAGCGGCTTCCTCAAAGGGCAAATTGGTTGGTTTTACTGCCAGCGATCCCTCTTCTAGCATACATTTGTACTCGGCAAAAGCGCCAAGCCCACTCTGAAATAAGTCCCCGTATACCTCATCACCTGGGCGAAACTTTTTTACGTTTTTACCTACCGCTTCAATTCGCCCCGCCATGTCAATTCCAAGCATCTTGTTTTTAGGTTTTAGAAGACCACCCGTAAATCGGATAAAGAACGGGTCAGCTCTCAGGTTGCGCCAATCAGGTGCATTTGCGGATGCCGCATGAATTTTTATCAAGACCTCGTTGTCTTTTGGGGTAGGTTTTTCTACCTCTTTGAGTTGAATAACCTCAGGTGGTCCGTATTTTTCATATACAATTGCTTTCATTTGTTTCCTCCAAAAATGAAGGGGTCATGCTCGAAAAAAAGCAGATCTCTCCAGTGGTATCCCTATCTATGCATTACGTTCACCTAATTCTACATGCTTAATTTTTAATAAAACTCACCTTTAGGTAACCCACTTCCATGCATACCAAACGGTCAGTGCATTAATCCCAAGCCCGGCAATGATCAAAAACTTGTCATAAACTCCAGGGTATGTATTCACTCCCGCTAGATTAAAAATAAAAATGAGGATTGGCACGATCATGTTTGCCCAACGATTCGCAGGATTCTTCAACGTCAGGGACAGGATAACCATAGCAATCGGGATCAACATGAATATTGCGATTCCCAACCAAACTCCTTGAGTTGGTACAACTCCATCGATTTCTCCTAGCTTAACGTCTCCGGCAAATATTCGTAGCACATCGCCTAAAAGATTATTTAACATTAGAGCTACCCAAAAAGCTGATAGTAGTATTCTCGTATCTACCATGATTCAATCTCCTCCTTTATGAATGAAAATAATGCGAAAGATTTACTCATCTCTTTTAAACTCCTGGCGGTTGACGCGCCCCCATTATTTGTACCACTCTTTATGTTAGTGGGAACTCCTGCAACTGTATTGTTGGGATCATGATCTCTTCTGGAACTGGTGGGCGATAACCCAGAGAGCTGTGCGGTCCGAATGTATTGTAATCCTTCCTCAACATTTCAATCATGATTCTTGCCTAGTGTATGTACTAATCCTAACCTTTCTTCTGGATCAGTTTTTTTTATGCAGGACAATTACCTGATAACTTATGGTGAAAATATGTTAACCAGACTATAATATTTTAATATACAATTTAGTTATGCAGTCCTGTAACGTAGAATAACAAAAAACGGAGATAAATAATGAATACAGCTAAGAATACCCCCAGACTTTTAGGTGTGATGTTTATTATTGTAATAATTTTAAGCGTAATCAGTGGAACTTTCTTAACACCATTAAATTACTCGCTCACAGGTCCACCAGATAATATATCTGAAACCATGGTTAATTTTTCAGAAAATCCAACAAAGGTGCAAATGAGCATCACGGGTTTTCTTATTGAAGCCGCTGCAATAGTATTCTTAGCGGTATTGCTTTATGCAGTCTTAAAGAAACAAAATATAATCATTGCTCGTTGGGCTTTTGGATTATGGATATTAGAAGCAGTATTCGTTGCTGTCAGGCAAATAAACGCGTTCTCTCTCTTATTTACAAGCCAAAATTTTGTAATAGCTGGAGCTCCATCTGGTTCATATTTCCAAACGCTGGGTAGTTTATTTTATAGATTGATGCAATTTAGTTATGATGTTCAGATGGTTTTTTATTGTATAGGTGGCTTCCTCTTTTACTATTTATTTCTTAAATCAAAATATGTTCCAACCTGGTTATCCATATTTGGGATAATAGTTGCTTCTTTGGGTTTTATAGGAGAACTTCTTCTTATATTTGGAAATGTGGTTCCATTATACGTATTCCTACCAATATTGCCTTTTGAATTAGCAATTGGCGTATGGCTCATAGTTAAGGGAATAAGTGATGCTCCAGAAGCAGGTTCAGCTATGTAGATTCACTTAATTCCTGAACCAGCTACCCCAAAGACAGGCCACAAAGCGCTGTACATAACCATCATTTCTAAGCGTTTCGTAATGACGGTGAGCATGATTGTTACCTGTCTTATTTATAACAAATTATAGCCAGGATGGAATTAATCCGTTCTTCGCCAGGTCACAGGCTCGTATTCCGCCGGGCCCACGATAATCTCAAAGAGTAGGTCATTTTCATACCTGAAAATACCTGTTCTTTTTACTTTTCAGCTTGATATTAAATACTCATTTTCCCGGTGCTATTCTGGTGCTAATATCATTTACTCAATAAAGTTCACAAATTAATTTTCCCCAAGAATACTGGTTAATTATTACATCAACTACTAATCAAGGGCTCATAAGCCCTTGGTAGATAAAAACTCAATACAAGTATATATCCCCATAGGAATTATTCCATTATCCACCAGGTTACAAGTTCGAAACCAACGAAAAACACCTCTTTCCCGTGCATAATCCGTGCATAACGGAAATAAACAATATACAGGATATACACAATATACTGTATTTACCCCCTCATTTCCCTCTAAAATCACTTTCTCTCGATGGAAACACCATATAGCGGTGGACTTTTAAGCCATTGGTATATTACTAAATTATCCAATAATGTACCCCCACAGGAATATAGCCGTTATCCGCCAGGTCGCAGGTTCGAATCCTACAGGGCACATATAATAATAAAGGACAAGCTGAATTATTACTCAGATGGCTTGTTTTTAGATTATGATAAGAATGCTTATCATAACCTGTCTGGTTCAAGGAGTGGTCTATGTTAATAACATTAGGTGTATACGAACTATTCTCTTATACTTTGCCTGGAGTGATATATTTATATACTATCAATGAATTCCTTAAGCTCTTAGGTTTTCAATACATCAAATACCCTGATCTTTCTGGAGCAACATCAATATTTGGAATTGTAGCAGCAGCTTATTTGCTGGGTTTTTTATTCCACCAAATACTGTCCAAATTATGGTTTGAAGATCATGGTCGCGAACCGGAAAGATTTGATGAATATGTAAAAATGACTCAGGATAAATTCTCTATAGAGTTTACATACTCGGATATTAGTTTTTTATATTCAGTAATGGTTCAGAGAACAGGAGATAATATCCGCAATCATGTTGATAGACTTCAAGCATTCAATTTGATGCTCCGAAACCTCGTTGGAAATTCGATTTTATTAGTTGCCCTACAAATTGCATATTTGATTAAAAGCGGTTTCGCAATAGAAAACCTTTTCCTGATTATTTTATTTATACTTATCGGTATATTGTTTTTCAAGAGACAGGAGGATATGCTGGTTGTTTCTGCAAAACTTATTATTTATCATGCTTATTCTTATGGCAATAATCTTGAAACCTTTCTCTCCAATGATCAGCCAAGATGGAATTATTCGCAAATTCACCAAACTGTCAATCAAAAAGAGAAAAAATAGAGATTTGTTCTTTAGCTAATTGCCAATAATAAATAATATTCGGTGCAATTCCGGTGCATAACGGATATAAACAATATACAGGATATACACAATAGACACTATTTTCTCCTTTATTTCCCCCTAAAACCCCACCCTCTCGATGGGTCCGTCAATTAGCAGTGCCCTTTTAAGCCATTGGCTATGGTTTCGAGATCACGAATCCACCTAATTATTTATTCGCACCTGACATTTTGTCAGTGGCAACGAGAAACCTCCTGATCTCTTGTCAGATGCTCGTTATTAGCGTTTATAATATCCCCCTTGTTAATAGATAATCAGTAAATGATAACCGGATAATTCCGGAAATATACTATCCCCCTTCCCCAACTGCACACAAACTGCACACGAAATCTATCCGCTAGATTGACGACTCGATACATCAAAACCTTATGCTATACTGATTAATAACCCCCCTATAAGGAGAACATGATGAAAGATCGCCTATTTGAATCTCTCAAAAGCCACAATGTGGAATATGTGGATATTCGCATTGAGGATAACATCAAATCATGGGTCAACTACCGTGGAGACGAACTGGATACAATTGGGTCATCCCGCACTATGGGCGGTATCGTACGAGCGCTATATAAAGGTGGGTGGGGGTACTCTACCTTCAACGAACTGGATAACCTGGCAAAACGGGTCAGCGAAGCCTGTGAAACAGCCCACCTTGTGGGAAAAGACCAATCCTATTTCGCCCCGGTAGATCCGGTTGAGGCAGAAGTACTAGCTACTTTGGGAAAAGATTTCCGTCAAGTGCCCCTGGCCGATAAAAAAAGGCTCATGGAAGAATACAACAAGATCATCCTCGGCCATAATGACTGCATCCAAACCTCTTCAGTGTTATACGCGGACTCATTCCGGACTCTGTGGTTCGCAAATTCAGAAGGCACTTATATCAAACAAGAAATTCCAGATACAAATATCATAGCATCTGCCATTGCCCGCAAGGATAACATCGTACAGACTGGATTCGAATCCGGGGGGGGGGTTGACGGCTTTCAGTCAGTAGAAGATTTCCACCAAAAAGCTCAACAGGCAGCCCAAAGGGCAGTGGAACTCCTGGATACATCACCTGTAGCCGGAGGAAACTATACCGTTGTTACCGATCCAATTATGACAGGGCTTTTCACCCATGAGGCATTTGGACATTTAAGCGAATCCGATTTTGTATATGAAAATGATCAAATGAAAGAATTAATGGTGTTGGGAAAACGATTCGGTCCTGATAACTTAAACATTATTGATGATGGATCACTGCCGGGAGGTCTAGGTACCCATCCCTATGATTATGAAGGCGTACCCACCCGGAAGAATTATCTAATCAAGGACGGAATCTTGACCGGCCGATTGCATTCCAGAGAAACAGCAGCCAAAATGGATGAACCCGTTACAGGAAACGCCAGGGCTGTCTTCTTTCAGCATCCCCCGCTAGTCAGGATGACCAATACCTTTATTGATCCCGGAAAGGATGAATTCGAGGATATGATCAAAGGCATCAATCTGGGCGTATACGCTCTTAACATCTTTGGGGGGCAAACAGCCTTGGAGATGTTCACCTTCAGCGCGGCTTATGGGTATATGATTCGCGAGGGAAAGGTGGCTGAGATGGTGAGGGATGTTGTACTTACCGGGAATGTGTTTGAAACCTTAATGAATATAGACATGGTCGGGGACGATCTGGAATTTAGGCCTAATAACCCGAGAGGTTGTGGAAAAGGTGGCCAAATGCCCCTGAAAGTTGGGTTTGGCGGACCCCATATTCGCATTCAGAACTGTGCGGTAGGAGGACGGCAATGATCACACAGAAAATCATCCAAAAAGCCTTGGAAACAGCCCAGGACGCCCAGGTAACCTTTCTAACCAAGGATACAAGCGTCGTGGATTTTGAAAATGATCGTTTAAAATCCGCAGAATCATCACAGCGCACACAAATTGATCTCAAGGTAATCGTTGATGGAAGGGTTGGTGTATCTAGCACGACCGATCCAAAAGATATCCAGGGAGTGGTGGACCGGGCCTTAGAAGCTGCCCAATTTGGCAACAAGGCTCATTATAAAATCCCGGAGCCCCAGGAAATTAGAGATGTGGATATTTTTGATCCAGCCCTAGAGCTGCTTGAAAAACCGGAAATGATACGTATCGGCCAGCAAATGATGGATATGATCAAAGCCTATAATCCAGACATTCTGACTGACGCAACGATCAACAAAGTTATTTACACTATCGAATATGCAAACTCGAAAGGGGCAACATATTCTGCCGATCATACCGATTTTAATATCGGAACCGGAGGCCAACTGGTGCGGGGTACGGATATTTTATTTGCTGGACGCAGCCTTGGCCAAAAAAAGCGCGAAGTGGACATTGAAGAAATAGCATCAAGAGCGATTGAATACTTTCAACTTTCAGAGAATACAGCCCCGATAAAATCGGGCGAGATGCCAGTGATCATTATGCCAGAGGGCTTTGGGCTGCTGCTCTATTCCCTCTACCTAGCAGCTGATGGGAAAAATGTTTTACTGGGATCTTCTCCCCTGGGGGATAAACTTGGACAAAAGATCGCTGATCAGCGCTTGACAATCATCGATGATCCTTTCATTAAGCATGGTCCAGGCAGCAGTGCCTTTGATAATGAAGGTTCAGCCAGGAAGGTAACTCCCATTATCGAGAAGGGTATCCTAAAGAATTTTATCTATGATCTTGATACTGCCGGTAGAGCTGGCGTAGAACCTACAGGTCATGGAATTGATCGGAATTGGACCAATATAATGATTGAACCCGGAGAGGTCTCTGTTGAGGAGATGATCAAAGGCTTGGATCAGGGACTCCTGGTTAAGGATTATCTGGGACTGGGACAAGGGAATCCTATCAACGGGGAATTTTCTGTTAATGTATTCCTTGGATACAAGATAGAGAATGGGGAGATCGTTGGACGTGTTAAAGATGTCATGCTGGCCGGAAATGCTTTCACCGCTTTTATGGACATATCTGCGATAAGCAAAGAAAGGGAATGGGTTAGCGGTCCCTACAACTATGTAAACGGTTTGTTCCCTTATATTCAGATCAATCAACTTAGCGTCACTGCCAAGGGCTAAAAACCACTATCAGGATCCTATCTATTGACTACAGATCATCACATTTAGTATCTCAGCTCAAATAATAGCCCCTGCCCTGAAAAGGGCTCTTATACAATCTAATCCTCGATGATTTCTTCTGGTCTTCTATCAGACGCCCAGTGCAAGCGTATATAAAGTACCTTATACAGAAACGAGGACAAAGAGAGAATGAGAGACGAGCTGCTGAATGGAGAAATCTTCAATACCTTGAAAAAGGCAGAGATATTGATAGATATGTGGAGGAGAGAATACAACACGATCAGGCCGCACAGTGCCCTGGGTTATCAGCCGCCGGTTCCAGAAACGATCGTGGTTCCCTCTACCCAATTTTATCAACCTGTACTAACATAAACAGTGTTACAAATAATGGGGACATGTCAAACCCCCATCGACCTTGCCATCAGTCTGGGCTTGAGTACAGTGGTTTTCTGGGGTGAGAAATCGGAGAAATAGTTTATCCGTCGAAAAGAATAATTCGTGCGCAAACCAATGACATAATGTTTTGAATATTTGGAGAGTTTTCTATGCAAGAAACCTGGTCTAGTTCTTTCCGATATTGGCTTCTTTCGGTGTTGGTACTTGCGCTTGCCGCGTTGCTGTGGTTTGCTCGTGAATTGGTCACATCACTGACTATTGCTTGTCTCCTGGCTTTTGTGCTCGACCCGGCAGTTGGCTTCCTGACACGACACACACGCATTTCACGCACTTTATCAGTGAATATTGTTTATTTCCTGGGATTGGGCTCGTTGGGCACCCTGCCAATGTTTATGTTGCCCAGATTGCTGAATGAAGTTGTGCTCCTTTTTAGTGACTTGGAGGGCTTCCTCTCTCAAATCCAGGATTATATTCCACGACCGATCGTCATACTGAACTGGGAGCTTCATTTTGAGACCCTTTTACCAGACTTTACTAAAATACTTTCTGAAAGCATCGCTGCCATTCCAGAAAGCGCTTTCCACCTAATTGAAACCACTTCGAAAAATCTGATCTGGGGACTGATCATCCTTGTCGCAACATATTATTTATTGATGGACTGGTCGCGACTGCGATATCAAATATTTCACCTGGTACCAAGACCATACCAGCCAGAAATTCGTCGCGTATACCGGGAAATCCGGCAAATCTGGAAGGGGTATCTACGCGGCAATCTGGTATTGATGCTAATCGTCGGGGTGGTATTTACCTTGGCCTGGACTGCCATCGGTTTGCCGGGCGCGTTACTCTTGGGGATCATCATGGGTATATTTACGATCATCCCTGATCTCGGACCGGCCATCTCCGCATTTCTGGCAATCCTGGTGGCGCTGGTCGAAGGTTCCACTTATATACAGATCTCCAACTTGTGGTTTGCCTTACTAGTCGCTGGTATATTCCTATTGTTGATCAATATCAAGGGTGTCTGGTTGAGGCCGCTTATCTTTGGCCGCAGTGTGCATTTACACGGCGGCGTGGTTTTTATCGCCATTATGGCCGCTGTGGTGCTGCAGGGCATCCTCGGTGCCTTGGTTATTGTGCCCGTTTTGGCTTCCACTGCAGTTCTGGCGCGCTTCATCTACTACGGATTGCTGGGACAGCAACCCGGATCTGGAACTGATAAACTCGAGGCCACTCAGGAAGTAGGCTAAGAGCTCTTAATCCTTATTATCCGGTGCTATTCTGGTGCTAATATCATTTACTCATCAAACTTCACAAATTAATTTACCCCAAGAATCCTGAGTATACAATACATACATTACTAATAAAGGACTCATAAGCCCTTGGCCTGGCTTGCCAGTTCAAACCCGCCCCTCGCCACTATAGATTACAAAGGTAAAGACACACTAATAATTAGTGTGTCTTTTTGTTTAATTTGCCTGTTTCAATCAACCACATTATTTATAAAATCAATAATCTAAGAAAGGTAATCCTCAGCTAGCTATTGATTTCAAAAGGTAATTTTGCTAAGAGATTCCCCAATTTCTGCTTGAGAGTTTCTTAACATCTCGTGCACCGGAGCTAATTTATTATAAATTTCATTGTTTTTAGAAATCGGCTCTTTAATACTTTCAATCTGGTGGATTTCATCAATTTTTGAAAAATCTTCCCACAAACCACTGCCGACTGCAGCTATTGCCGCAGCCCCAAGTGACCCTGCTTCTTCTCCAATATTTGTTTTTACAATATTCATGTTAAAAACATCAGCGTAAATCTGACGCCACAAGCTGCTTTTACTGCCGCCGCCAACAATCACCATTCCACTGCTCAAGCTGCAGAATCTTTTCAATTCATTCAGTACTGAACCAAGGTTCATGGCAATGCCTTCCATTCCAGCTCTTACCAGATCAGCTCGAGTGTGACCAAGGTCAAGTCCTGAGAATGCTCCCCGAATATTGGCACTCGGCTCCTGGGACGACCCACCAGCAAGGCTTGGATTAAACAAAAGCTTATTTGCTCCTGTACAGGAACTTTCTGCTAGTTGAGTCATCAAATCATACACATCCTGATTGTTTTTATCAGCTAGTTTAACCAAATCCAGGCAAATATTATCACGCAGCCATCGGAATGAATTCCCAGCAGAAAAGATACTTACTGCAGAAGTAAACATACCCGGAATAACATGGGTAAAAACAAAGGGCCTGCTAACAGCATCCAGTACCGGATTGTCAGCAGAGACTGCAATCCAGGCTGATGAACCCATAGATAAATAAACTCTGCCGCTCTCAATATTTCGTGCCCCAAGTGCCATGCACGAGTTGTCAACTCCACCGCAAGCAACCTTCACTCTTTGAGGCAAACCAAGACTCTGAGCTGCCTGCTGTGTTAGTTCACCAATTATTTCTGTAGAAGGAACGATTTCGGGAAATATCGATTCGTCTAGACCGCTGACTGCAAGAAGTTCAGGGGAGTATTTCCAATTATTTAGATCATATACTCCACAGCCGGAAGCATAGGAATAATCAGTTTTTGCCTGCCCGGTCAGTTTATAGTTTATATAATCTTTTGTACCAATAACTTTGTATATTTTATTAAATATTTCTGGTTCATTGTCCAGGTACCACAAAATTTTAAACACCGAATATAGTTTTGCAGGAAATCCGTTTCCGGTTTTCATGTACCAGTCATTCTGATCAGTTTTCTCAAAAAAGCTGTCAGCTTGCACCCCTGCCCGGGAATCGGACCAGATAGGCACGGACTCTCGAAGCAGTCTGCCCTTTTTGTCAATCGGTACAACACCGAGACTGTGCCCTGAAATTGCCAGGCACTCAATTTCCTTTTTATCAACCCGCGTCTCTTCAAGTAACTGTTTTGTGCTATTTACAATTGAATCCCACCAATCAGCTGGTCTTTGCTCATGCATGCCTGCTCGTGGATAGTATGTTTCATAAGCATGAAATGTACTCGACAGGCACACGCCATCGGAATCATACAAAGACGCCTTGTTCCCCCCTGTCCCCAGGTCATATGCAATGATTTTCTTAGTCATCCAGATATCCTTTGATCATGATTTCGGATCAAACTTCAACGCCATTCGGAAATCGCAGCTCAAACTCTTTGATCAGCTCCGCGCCTCTGCTTACTCCAAGCTGATCAGCTCCCGCTCGCAAAAAATCAAGAGCATCATCCAGGGTATAAATTCCCCCAGAAGCTTTTACCTTTATTTTGTCACTAACGACATTTCTGATTAATAAAATATCTTTAATAGTTGCACCTTGTGGATTACTATTGACCATTTGCAGGTATTGGGTCCGAACTCCAGTAGATGTTTTAACTGTGTGCGCACCTGAAATTTCAACCAGTTTGCTCGCTCTCCGCTTTTCCTCATCAGTCAGCACCCATGTTTCAATAATAACTTTTACTATTCTGTCTCCAGCTTTTTTTACCACTGCCTCGATATCAGCCTGGACCAGATGATCTTTTTTTGATTTTAACGCTCCAATATTCATGACCATGTCAATTTGAGTGGCCCCGTCGCGCACTGCGATTTCAGTTTCCAGCGCCTTCGTTTCTGTTGGATGAGATCCAAATGGAAAACCAATATTTCCACTAATTCCCAGGGTTTCTTCTGCTAATATCTTTGCTGCAAGCTCTACATTTACAGGATTAACACAAACCACACCCACACCAGTATTTCTTGCCTTTTCACAAAACTTCCGTATATCATTATCAGAAGCAAATTGCTGGCAAATGCTTAATTCAATCCGCTTTTTGAAATTTTCTATTGTTATCAGCATATTAATCCTGTTAAGTAAAACTCGAAGTACCCAAAATTTATTAAATATCCCTCTTAAGGGATGTTTAAGGTGCAAGCTGCAGGTAGAATTTTTATCAGGTGTGTTTTTCTGTTAGTTTGCCTTCTTTTTTGCGGATCTCAACCAGGGCCTTGGCATATTTTTTGTCATAAGTCGAACATCCTACTGGCATCTGACGAATTAGAAATTCCAGGCAGTTATCGCAAACTGTGCACCAGTGAATTTCATCTGCCTTTCCTGCTTCGAGTTTGGCCGGAAGGGCGCTGTCAGCAAGGGATTGACGTCCAATTGCAACCATATCCACAACACCATCCCGAATATTCTTATTGGCCCAGTACTCAAATGTGGTTTCTTCGGGTTTTGCCGCCAGGAATTTAATCCTACCGTCGCTGTAAATTGAATAGGCAGATCCTATCACAGCAGTTTCCGGTTTAAGTGCATCCCGGAGAATTTTTTGAAAAGTAAAGTGCAGATAACCATAATCCGGTATATTTTTATCAGGTTGGGTTAAGGCCAAGGTAATGGACGGACTTCCAGCAGATTGCAAAATGTATTTTGCTCCTCTTTCCTCAAGTCCTTGAACCATCTTTTGGATCTCGCTAAAATCAATTACAGGCGTATCAGGACCTGCGGTTCCCATACCGCCAGGGAACCCTTCCCAGACAGAGATTTTCGATCCTACAATAAAATTCTGATCATTAATTTCCTTATCAATCCGTTCGTAAATTTCGTAAGCAAACCGCATTCGGTTTTCGAACGAACCGCCATATTTCCAATCTCTATCATTGTAGGGACGGCAGAACTGAGAGCCCAGGTATCCATGGCAGAGTTTTACATCTATCCCATCGGCACCAGCATCATGGGCAACTTTCGCAGAAATTATAAATTTATCAATGATGTCTTCCACATCGTCTTCGGTGAGCAGTTCTCCACCAAAACCAGGCAAAGGTTTTACACATACCCTGCGAGAAAAATCAGAATGACTCAGCTCCCCCGAATGTGTAAGTTGAATAAACAGCAAGGTTTTATCATTTTCATGCCGGAGGGTTTTAATCAATGCAGACAGAGCTTCCTGGTTTTCACGTGTGCCAATCAGCTGATTCATTCTGCCTTTACTATCATCAATAACACTGATGGCTTCCATAAAAATCACACCAGCATTTCCTCGGAAAGCTTTTTTATATCTCTCGTAGGTGAGGTCAGTTGGATTTCCCTTGCTGTCAGCGTCATTGCATTCCATCGCGTTAATAGCTATCCGGTTGACAGCCGTTTTCGGACCTATTTTAAATTCTGTGAACAATGGTCTATCTATGTTCATGTCGTTGCTCCTGAAATTGATAAGCATTACTTAAATTAATAAATTGATCATTCTTTACTACCTCTCAAAACTCTTTGAGAAAAGCAGCCAGAGTTGAGAGGGGCGAAATGTGTAATCTAAATTCTGCTAAGTTTACGTTAATCAAACAGCTTATCACCGCGACCTTCATACCGTCCCTTAATAATCAGAGGTTTTAAATATGCGATAGTTTTTTCAATACCATCTTCACGGCTCATTACAACATCTTCATGTTCATAGCTGACAACATAATCATAGCCTACCAGGGCAAGCTCTGTCATAACTCGTTTCCAGGGCACAGAGCCCCAACCGGGAATCCTGAATCTGAATCCACGGTCAATCCGGTCCCACGCACCGGTAGGCTGTAAGCCAGAGCGCCTGACATTATGTTCTACAATTTCTCCGTCTTTGGCGTGGACATGGTAAATGCGGCTGCCGAGTTCCTGGACAAATATAACCGGGTCAATACCCTGCAGAACAATATTTGCCGGGTCAAAATTAAAACCCCAGGCTTTATGCCCATTAAGAAGTTCAAGGCTTTTGTGCGCTGTCTCAATGTTATACACGTATTCATTTGGATGTGGTTCGTGAGCAAATTTTACGCCTTGCTTCTCGAATTCATCCAAGATTTCTCCCCACCGATCAGCAAATGCCTGTCCCATTTCATCCCAACCCTGGGGATAAGGAAAAGGGAACCAGCGGGAATACCTTTCACAGCCAATAAAACCGCAGACAACTGGTACTTCCAGCGTGTTGGCAGCCTGGGCTGTTCTTTTCATTCTATCCATACCGAATTTAATTTTTTCTTCCGGAGTGCCTTTAAAAAACACGTCTGTATCTTTGGTATGAGGACCGAGGACAAGCTGACTTTCAGTATGGTTGCTCAGGGCAGAAATGCCAAGGTTATATTTGTTAGCAAGACCCTTGATCTTTTTTCCGCCATCTTTAATTACCTCTTCAATATCGCAGTGTGCGTTTCCAAAGAAGGCTGGGAGTTCAGCCATTTCATAGCCATGCTCCACCATAAGCTTGAAGACAGCTTCCAGATCTCTGTCCATATAGTTCGCTGTAAACATTCCTATTTTCATATCTATCTCCAGTATATGTTATATGAATTTTTGAAACTAAATCTGTGCCATTGGTATCCAGCACTTCTCGGTATTAGATATTTCCAGAGCAGTGAGAAGCCGCTGAATTTCCAGCCCATCGTCAAAGGTAGCACCCCACGGTGCCACATCCAATTTATTCGCAATACAATTTACGAAATGAAATATCGTATTACAGTGATG
>CAXMRF010000025.1:21165-26492 GCA_964195965.1 uncultured Nitrosomonadaceae bacterium | reverse complement strand
AGGGATACCGATAAACTGGAGCTTCAGATAGAATCACTTACTAATTTATTAGGCTTGGGTCCCGGGTTAACACCGCTAGGTGATGATTTTATTCTGGGTGTGCTGTTAACCCTCAATCGCTGGGGTCATTTAATCCCACCCGACCTGGCAGGATTTCAAACGGGCGACCCGCTGAGTCGCCCCTACCAGACTTTAAAAACCCTAAACCAGGTTATCCTGGAACAAGCCTGGGAAAAGACCACCCGGTTAAGCGCCAGTTTGCTGGCTTGCGCAGCAGCAGGCACCGCGGACGAACGCCTGCTGAAGGTATTAGATAGTTTTTTCCTCGAGTATAAATTAGCTCAAGACGATTTGAATAATCTACTCCAGTGGGGCAACTCCTCCGGGATCGCTGTCCTGGCAGGCATATACTCCTGCTTCCGACTGAAGCCGTAGAACTAGCTATTGCTAAGCGTCCCTCTTCAGGAATGCTTAAAAAGCAAAACAATCACATCAGGTAAAAAAACTGAGCGTCGACAAAAGTCGGCGCTCAGTAGCAGGTTAGAAGGACGATTTCAATCGGGACGAACTAAGGCAGCGGAACGCCGCCGGGTTTAGCCGGACGGTATGCAGTACCGCCGCAAGTCCAATTCCAATCCGCGATAACGATATTCTCCAGCCTACCGTTGGGCGGCATGGTGACAGTTTTTAAATTCTTCCCGCAAGATGGATTCTGCCCTGTATATCCACCTGACACATAAGGCACATCCCCCACTCCCTGGGCAAAAGCCACAACCTGGTACTCACCAGGAGACACGGTCATCTGGTAATAAGGATGGCCCGTCAAAGAAGTGTGAATCCACCAATAGGTCCCATCGCTCTGATTGAAAAAGACCACCGCAACCGGACTGCTTCCACCATTCATCGAATCCTTGAGATAGGGGGGAGCCGAACTCATATCCACCATCCCGGAAATCACACCGGGAGTTTTATCATTCAAGTCCGGCGTAGGAGTAGGTAGTATTTCAGCAGTGGGCAGCGGTTTTGCATTTGGATCCCGGCTGATATGGGGCTGGATCCAGGCCCCCCATTGGTTTTCCGGTTCCTCCTGGGTGCGCATCACAAGTAAAAACTCTACGGTCTGCCCTGCCAAGGCATTCAGATCTCCAATGATCTTCAGAGGTCCGTCGCCGGCTTTATAAAACCATCGATAAGCTGAGCCATGGTAGGTTCCCTGGGCATCAATATATTCCAAGCCAAATTCCAGGTCACATTCGGTATCACCCTGGCAGGCAATAGTAGCCTGGAAAGTGTCACCAGGATAAACAGTAAGTGGGGGATATTTACCAAATAACCCTAAGCCGGCTGGATACCCACTGCCCGGCAGTCCAATTAGCAGGGGTGCTTCTACCGAGACCATGCCTTCCAGAATGGTGTGGTCAGTGGCTTCGATATATCCGCCACCCGTGTCCTCCATATCCCCCTGGCAGGGCAGTTGAGAGGCGTTGGTGGACCAATTGGCGCTGCACACCTCAGCCACAAAATCGTAGGCCACAGTGCCGGGCGCAGGCGGCTCAACATTAAATATATTGGGCGTTGGGCTGGGTTGTATTTCAGTTACCGTGGGAAGGATTACAACAGGCGAACTGGTTTCTGTAGCAGCAACTTCTCCACTATCTGGTGCCAGCGGCAAATTGCAGGCGGATAACAAGAGTACAAAAACAACAATCAGTAAACTGGACTTTTTTGTCTTCATAAAGAATACCTTTAAATGGTCTGACACAGCTTGATTAGAGCTGCCGAATTAACCCTACAAATAAATTTACGGTTATTTACTCAGTTGATCTAAGCTCTTCACGTGATCCGGATTGATGGCATCACCGTGTTTGGTCTTTTGCATGCCTTTTTTAGCCGCCATCAGCTCATCGTAATGATCGTCTTCCACAAAGGCCACACAGCGGCCAATGCTGGCTTCCCCATCCACAAATCGCCAGGGGAAAAAGCCGATTTGGACCCGCTGATTGAGCAATAAATCTATATCCCCCCCAATACATTCAGCATGGATAATTCCATGGGGGAACAAGTCAATATGCATGAGCTGGTATTTACTGTCATCATAGAACTCAGCCAGCGATTGACCATATTTGGCCTGGAAGACAGCTTCTGCTTCCTTGGCCTGGCGGGGCATCCAATCCCGGATGATGGTATTCATGGGATGGTCCGCGCTGCCGCAGTCCACGCCCAGCCAACGTAATTTTTTCTTTTTGGCCCAATCTGCAAATTCCTGATCAGGTCCAGGGTGTTTTACCATATAGCGGATTTCATCTGCACCAGGCTGGTCCCATCCAAAATGATGGTATCCGGTATGAATAAGCAGGATATCGCCTTCCTTCACATCCACGCGATCTTCCACCATTTTACTGGTGTAGACCTGGTAATCCCCCACCGCGTCGCTGAGGTCAACAATAACACCATCATTGATCAAAAAATCTAGCTCTAGCTCGGCTATATCCTTGCCAGGGGAATAAAAATGGATTTCGCCATCCAGGTGAGTGCCCACATGGTTGGAATGGGTCACCAGCTGTCCATTGGCGCCGTTGGGCGCCAGGCGTTTAAAATACTTAACTTCCAGGGGAATATAGGTCGGCCAGGGAGGTGTACCTATGCCCAAAGGTATGGTCAGATCAATCGCTTTCATGAAAGACTCCTTCTAAGAATAAAACTTAATATCATTAAAACGCGCCGGAAAGCAGCATTAGGACCACACCGCCAGCAACTACGCTGCCCAGTTGTCCAGCTGTATTGGCGCCCATGGCATGCATCAATAAGAAATTGTCCAGGTCAGATTCCTGGCCCACTTTTTGAACAATTCGGGCTGACATCGGAAAAGCGCTGATCCCGGCCGCCCCAATCAGGGGGTTAAACTTTTTGCCGGATAAGATATACATCAACTTTCCAACCAGCAGCCCGCCCATGGTATCCAAAACAAAAGCCAAAAGTCCCATGCCTAAAATAAGCAGCGTGTCCTGTTGGATAAAAGTATCCCCGGACATAGTGCTGCCCACAGTTAATCCCAGGAAGATAGTGGTAACATTGGCAATTTCATTTTGGGCGGATTTTGTCAAACGTTCCACCACACCGGATTCCCGCATCAGGTTGCCAAACATCAATGTAGCAATTAATGGAGAAGCTTTGGGAGAGAGCAGGGAAATCACCACCGTGACCAGGATCGGGAAGAGAATCTTGACAGTTTTGGAGACCGGTTTTTCGCTGTAGGGCATCCGGACCTTGCGTTCTTTCTCTGTGGTCAATAAACGCATTACCGGCGGTTGAATAATTGGCACAAGGGACATATAACTGTAGGCTGTCACAGCAATCGGTCCCAATAAATGAGGAGCCAAACGGCTGGAAACGTAAATAGCTGTGGGTCCGTCAATAGCGCCGATAATACCAATCGATGCGGCTTCGTTCAGATCAAACCCTAAATATAATGCCAGCAGCAGGGTGCCAAAAATACCTACCTGGCCGGCCGCTCCAAGAAAGGCCATTTTGGGGTTTTCCAACAAAGGACCAAAATCTGTCAGGGCCCCGATCCCGATAAAGATCAGCAGGGGGAATAATTCCGTTTTAATCCCGGCCTGGTAAAGCACACCCAGGAACCCGCCCTCTGCGGCATTGGTTATTCCCGTTAAAGGTAAATTTGCCAGGATAGCGCCAAAACCAATCGGCAGTAAAAGCACGGGTTCAAAATTCTTTTTAATGGCCAAATAGATTAAAACCCCGGCAACCAGGATCATAATCAGGTTATTAAGAGAAAATACCTGTAAGGCGCTAAAAAGAATTGAAATATCTGTAAATTCCATAGGTTTAACTCAACTTAAATAACCTTACACCATATTCCACAGACTGACCTTCCTGCACGCAAATCTCTGTTATTGTTCCACCCTGGGGTGCATGAATGGTATTTTTCATTTTCATGGCATCCAGAACACAAAGAGGTGTTCCGGGTTGAACAACCTGTTCCGATTGGACAAGGATTTGAACAATATCCCCGGGCATCGGTGCGGTGACATCCTTGATAGTACCTGTAGGAACAGAATGAATTTCTCTATCTGGCTGGGAAACATTTTTCTCCGAATCTGCAGATTCTTCTGATTCCAGCTCAATCTCAAAACGGCGTCCCTCTACAATAGCTACCACAGGACTTTTATCCAAGTCTTCCACTTCAACCAGAATTTTTTCGCCGTTAACCTTGACCCAGATCTTGTGAGCGCTGTCGCTCATAATCGCTCCTTGTTATGAATCCGGTCCAACCCTTTTTGCCACCATTGACCCACGGGTTTTTCCAATAAACTCCCCAGGCTTCCCCGCCTGACTGATTGATTTCCCTTAATCAGGATCGCCACCCCTGCCGCAGCAGCCTGCTTAAGGAGATCTTCCCTGGATGGATCTAGATCGGATTGAACCTTGTTTACAGGATCCATGTTCCGGGTTGGGAAGAGGAATTTCAGCAGCATAATTAACAGGATCAGGATCCCCAAAGCTGAAAAAGTGATCAAGATACCGATGCCGCTGAGCGTCAAACCTTGATTTAGTTCGCTCAATTCCATTCTCCTTAAATTCTAAACCGGCATATTGCCGTGTTTTTTAGGTCGGGTAATTCCCTGTTTATTCTTTAATAATTCCAGAGCTGCAATTAAACGGGGCCTGGTTTCTGAAGGAATCAGAATTTCATCCACATGGCCGCTGGCAGCTGCCGGGTAGGGTTTTAAAAACTTATCCTGATAGTCTGAGACAAATTTTTCACGTGCTTTTTGTGGATCTTCTGCCGCTTTGATCTCCTTGCCATAAAGTACATCTACCGCACCATCTGCGCCCATCACCGCAATTTCAGCAGTTGGCCAGGCATACACCAGGTCTGTTTGAATATATTTACTGCTCAAAACAATATAAGCGCCGCCATAGGCTTTACGGACAATCACGGCAATTTTGGGCACCGTTGCTTCCGAGTAGGCATATACTATTTTGGCCCCATGGCGAATAATGCCGCCGTGCTCTTGCTGGACGCCAGGGAGAAAACCAGGCGTATCTACAAAAGTAATCAGGGGGTAATTATAAGCATCGCAAAAGCGAATAAAACGGGAAATTTTATCCGAGGAGTCGATATCCAAAACACCTGCCAGGGCGTTGGGCTGATTGGCTATCAGGCCCACTGCCTGACCGTGCAAACGGGCAAAACCCACCAGGGCATTGGGCGCAAAATCGTAATGGACCGGGAAGAAGCTTCCCTGGTCAACAATTTTTTCGATTACTAATCGCATATCATAGGCTTCTTCCGGATCAGTTGG
>CAXMRF010000025.1:0-21065 GCA_964195965.1 uncultured Nitrosomonadaceae bacterium | reverse complement strand
ATAAGACTATTTAGCCCTTTGTCCTGACGGTAAGGATCATCCTGACTTAAAGAGAAAGGCGGAGGTTCTGCGTTGTTGCTGGGCAAATAACTGAATAATTTCCGGGTCAGTTTTAACGCTTCTGTTTCATTATCTGCCGCAAAATGAGCCACGCCGCTTTTAGCGCTGTGCACACCTGCGCCGCCCAGAGATTCAAAATCGACGTCCTCATGAGTGACCGATTTGATCACTTTGGGTCCAGTGATGAACATATGACTGGTTCCGCGAGTCATGATCACAAAATCGGTCAGTCCGGGAGAATAAACAGAGCCGCCAGCACATGGGCCAAGCATCACGCTAATCTGGGGAATTACACCGCTGGCTTGCGTATTACGCCAAAACAACTCAGAATAAGCTGCCAGACTATATACCCCTTCCTGAATTCGGGCACCCACAGAATCCATTAACCCTATCATCGGTACGCCAGCATCCAGGGCCAGGTCCATAATCTTGGCTACTTTCTGTCCCTGGACTTCTGAAAATGATCCCCCCATTACAGTGAAATCCTGGGAAAAAACCGCTGTCATGCGGCCTTCAATTTTTCCAAATCCCACTACGACACTGTCGCCGGGAAATCTTTTTTCATCCAGGCCAAAATCTTGATGGCGATGAGCCATTAATCGATCAATTTCCTGGAATGTACCTTCATCCAGCAGAGCCAAGACTCGCTCTCTGGCGGTCATTTTTCCTTTATCGTGCTGGGTCTGGATGCGTTTTTCTCCCCCTCCGCTCTCAGCTTCTTTCCTGATTTCTTTTAATTCCGAAATCAAGTCCTTCTGGTTTGGTTTTTTCCCTTTAGCGCCCATCACAACCTGCCTTCCCAAGTAAGTTCAACCCGCCGGTAACTGTTCTGCATTATTGAGATTCTTTTTCATCCAGCGCTAAATAAATTTTATCAGCAGATAGAGGCAAATCTGAAAAGCGGATACCCACTGCGTCGTAAATGGCATTGGCAATTGCCGGCGCGGTTTGCACCATAACATGCTCGCCAACCCCTCTGGCCCCCCAGGGTCCATCATCAATGGGAGTTTCTACAAAATCTCCATGTATTTTCCTGGGAATATCAGCAATGGTTGCAATCCGGTAATCCACAAAACTGGGGTTTATCACTTCCCCTGCCTCATTAAACTTGAGCGCCTCAAAAGCTGAACTCATACCGTGCACAGCCCCACCCTCAATCTGCGTCATGATCAGGTCGGGGTTAATAGCCCGTCCAACATCATACACACTGGCGATATTAAGCACTTCCAGCTGACCGGTCTCCAGATCTACTTCCAGATCCACAGCCTGTGCGCCTACCGTATAATGGACTACTGCCCGGGTTCCCTGTCCAGTTTCCGGATCCAGGTTGGTCACGTAGGTGGGCATAAAATGTCCCCGCCCTACAACCGGACCGCCTTTCCAACCTTCATAATTTTCGTTTGGCAATCCATAGATCACCATCTTGTCCAGCGGCATTTCCCGCTCGGATTTAAAGGAAATCACCAAACCATCTTTGATGGTCAGATCTTCAATTTCCTCGTCCCAGTGAGCTGCCACAGTTTCCAGAATCTGGAACCTGGCATCCTCGGCCGCGGCTTTCACTGCATTGCCCATCGACCAGGTTAAACGACTGGCCACAGTTTGCCATTCATAAGGACTGTATTTGGTATCAATGGGGTAAGAAACCGTCGCATTTTCATAAGGAATACCCAGTACATCAGCAGCTATTTGAGCAACTACAGTAAAAGTTCCCTGGCCAAGTTCCTGGCCGCCGACTTCAACATTTATAGTGGCGTCTTCATTAAATCGCACAACCGCCGCGCTGCCTGGATTGGGTGGCATGGCTGGCGCTTTCCACATAATGGCAATTCCCTTGCCTCGTTTTTTATTCGGGGCTGTGGGCGCTTCTTTTTTATCCCAACGGATAGCTTTGGTAACCTTGTCCAGGCAGGCTTCCAGGTCTATGGGAGTCATATTCATACCGGAAACAATTTCATCGCCCGTCCGGACACAATTTAATCGGCGGAATTCAACAGGATCCATGCTTATCTCTTCAGCCAGCCGGTCCATGATTTGTTCCAATCCCCAGTGAATTTCCGGCATGCCAAAACCGCGCATGGCACTGCCAACAGGATAATTGGTATAAACACACAGGGAATCAGCTTTTACATTGGGCACATCATAAGGACCCGTGCAGGAATATCCAGCTGCGCGGGCAATATTCACTCCATAATCGTTATAAGCGCCGCCGCCAAAATAATAGGTCAATTCCATGGCTTGCAGGATGCCATCGGCATCACAACCCACTTTGATATCCGAAACCAGGGATTGACGAACCGAAGTGCCGACGAATTCTTCTTCGCGGGTAAAGCGCAGTTTCACTGGTCGTCCTTCCACAGCCTGAGCCATCACTACCGCGCAAGCTTCCATGGTGACGCCCGCTTTCCCACCAAACCCGCCCCCAACCAGGGGCGCGATCACTCTTAAATTATTATGGGAAATACCCAGGGATTGGGCAATCATATCGCGCATGGCAAAGGGAGATTGGGAGCTGGCCCACAAGGTAATCTGGCCAGTTTTTTCGCTCAGGGCTATCGAGGTGTGAGTTTCCAACGGCACATGTTCGATGGGAGGTAATCGGAATCTTCCTTCCGCAACAGCAGCACAGGATGCCAGGCTGGCCTCCGCATCCCCTTTGCGGATCTTAAAATGTTCTGAGATATTGGTTCCCGGTTGCGGAAATATGAAGTTAGCTACTGTGTAATCACCCAGATCTGGATGTAATAAAGGCGCATCCTCCTGGGCCGCTTCAACCGGATCATAAATAGCAGGCAGTATTTCGTAATCCACTTCCACCAATGCAGCTGCTTCCACTGCAATCTGCTCGCTGGTAGCTACCACCCCGGCGACCGGTTCACCATAATACCGCGCCCGATCGGAAGCAAAAATAGGCCTGTCTATTAAATACAATCCCAGGCGGGCCTCTATATCCTTACCAGTGACCACTGCCCTGACCCCGGGCAATGCTTCTGCTTTTTTGGTATCAATGTTTTTTATTAATGCGTGCGGATAGGGGCTGCGTACTAATCGGCTGTGTAATAGATTGGGGCCAAATTGAATATCATCTACAAAAACAGCACATCCAGTGATTTTATCCAGGCCATCCGTTCGTTTAACGCTCTTGCCAATCAAACCAGATTCTGTAATTGTCATTGGGCACTCCCCTGTTCTGAAGCTTTGATCACAGCGTCTATAATTCGCTGATATCCGGTACAGCGGCACAAATTACCCACTAATGCTTTTTGAATATCTACTTCGGTTGGCCGGGGATTTCGGTTTAATAACGCCGTGGATGCCATCAGCATTCCGGGTGTACAGTAGCCGCACTGCACAGCATTCAAATCTGCAAATGCCTGCTGTAAGGGTGTGAGCTGACCGTTACTAGACAGCCCTTCAATTGTGGTAATTTCTCTACCATCCAGTTCAACTGCTAATACCAGGCAAGAATTTACCGGTTCACCATCCAGCAATACGGTACAGGCTCCACATTCTCCGGCCTCACAACCATTTTTAGTACCCATCAGACCCAAATGGTCCCGCAAGGCATGGAGCAGAGTTGTGTTGGATGACACCAACAGTTGTTCAGTGTGTCCGTTGACAATTAAAGATAATTTGTGATTTGCCATAGAGCGCCCTCTATAAATAAAATTATTTCAAAATTTCCCAAATTTCTTTCAGGGTTTTATTAACCAGATTACGGACCATTTTCTTTTGATAACTGGCTGATGCCCGCTGGTCTTCAATTGGCGCGGAAATATCCATAGCGTCTTCAGCGGCTTGATAAAGAATGTCGTCCGTGAGGTTATTTTGAGTCAGGAATTCTTCTACCGGGGGAACCCGATAGGCAGTGGGTGCCGTTGAGTTGATCCCAATCCGGAATCTTAACCCTGCCGGTACTTCCGAATCCGAATAACCCAGCACCGCTACACCTACAATGGCAAGATCACCCATTTTGGAACGTCCGAGTTTCCGGTATTTGCCAGCTGCGCCAGCAGGAGGGGATGGAAATTGAATTGTTTTGAGATACTCATCTTCTTTTAATGCTGTTTTACCCGGACCTGTCCAGAATTGTTCTAATGTCAATTCCCTCTCACCCCGGGGACTTTCCAGAATTACACTTCCTTTATATACCAGCGCCGCGGGTGACATATCTGCACTTGGAGAAGCATTGCAAATATTGCCGCCCAGGGTTGCCCTGTTCCGCAGCTGATAGTTTCCCACTGTGTCTGCGGCCTGGCATAAAACTGGGTAATGCTTTTGCAGGTCTGGATGTTTTGAAATATTGTTCAGGGATACAGCCGCGCCCAGGCGAAGTCCTTTTTTCTTATCAAAGGAGATTTCCTGCATGTCTGGCAGCCCTTTTACATCCAGCAAAAAGGCGGGACCACCATTACGGTCCCTCATCTGGACAAACAGGTCTGTTCCCCCCATTAACAACTTAAGATCACTCCCATTTTCCTTCATTAATTCAAATACTTCCTGGGGAGATTGGGCTTTGATATATTCAAATTCAGGTAGTCCGGGCCGCGCTAACATAAATAAACCCTCCAGCCAGTCCTGCTTTGACGAATGATGATCATACAGTTTAAGAACTGCAATATTTTATTAGATCCCAAAAGGTTTTCAGGTTGTCTGAGTACATTCACTATTCTTAACAAAAACGGGATCAAAAATAAGGTTTTTTGATTATAACCTTCCCTAACTGGTTCGGGAGGTTACTAATTTCTTAATTTAGATGTTAGTTGTTAATATAAAATGGGCATCCGCCTGGGGGGGATGCCCATTCATTTGATCTTTTTAGTTGATTAGAGTTCCAGTTCTTCTGAGGGTTTGAAAATTAAGAATATCGCATTGATCAAAATTCCCAGAACGGCAGCTGTTGCAATTGCCGGTAAACCACTGGGGAACACACTCTGGAAAATGGGCATGGGTAGGAAGCCACCCGGGAAACCGATGTTGCCGCCGATGCCAAAGACCATAATGACGGCACCCACAGCCAGATTTCGGGAACTAAACAGGCTGACTTCATTCTCAATCATCAAGGCAATACCCTGCATACCAATGACACCAAACAGGTAGATTGCCAGACCACCGCTAACAGCCAACGGCACGGTCGCTACCACCGCTTCCAGCTTGCCAATGAATCCCAGCAGCATGGAGATACCTCCAGCCATAATTAATACTGGGCCGGAGTAATTCAACGTGATAGCCATCAATGAGTTGTTTTCACCATAGTTTGTTCCGGCCGTGGAGCCAAACAAACCATTGACGAAGTCTCCGATACCATCCAGGATCAGGTTAAACCCGATATGCTCGTCCAAATGATAGGGTTCTTCACCAATTTTTTCGGCGTACCGATCAACGTAAAGACTGATCTGGTAAAGATGGGCAGTGGATTCCGGTATCGTTGCAATAGCCATGATGCTGATACTGAAGATAGCTGTGACTACCATGGCGCCTGTGAATGTTGGGAAAGTAAAATGCGGAATCACAAGCCAACTTGCAGCACCAACACCTGAAAGGTCAATTAATCCAAAGGGGATGGAAACCACGTAGCCGACAATTGCGCCTAACAGAATGGGGATCATGCCAATAAATCCCTTGCCGCGCAGATAAACTGAC
Source organism: uncultured Nitrosomonadaceae bacterium (assembly GCA_964195965.1). Lineage (GTDB taxonomy): Bacteria > Chloroflexota > Anaerolineae > Anaerolineales > UBA11858 > B10-G9. The sequence goes on along the minus strand of CAXMRF010000025.1, from coordinate 15,362 downwards.
ATAAAAATGGTTACCAACAACGTGACCATGGCCACCAGCCAATTGGTAGCCGCCATATCGAGAGCAGCAAACCCAAGGCCAAAACCAATGATGCATGCCACAGAACCAGTAACAACGGGAGGTAAAACTTTATCAATCGCCTCTTTCCCGACTGTTTTGATAATGAAGCCTATAATAATATTGATAACTCCTGTAACGAGAATACCAGCCTGCATGATGCTGATTAACTCGTCGCTTGCTGGAACACCCCACTGGGCATTAGTAATTGCCAGGTAGGCGGTTAAGTAACTGAAACTTGATCCATAAAACAGGGGAATGAATTTCCCAATTCTCCATTTCGAAAGGACCAAAGCTACAATTGTCGCCATGCCGGCAACAAAAAGCACAGTTGAAAGGTGGAACCCGGTTAACAAAGCACAAAAGGCTGTTGCCGGGAACATGGTCAGCACATGCTGAAACCCGAGTACGATCATCTTCCCAACGGGTGGTACTTCGTTGGGCAAATAACCTGGTATTTTACGATCTGCAATTGCCATATATTCTCTCCTTATTTAATATTCTTGATCCTTGTTCGATATAAATACCGGTAGAGATTTTTCCAGAATTTCCATCCACCTCCTTTTCCCAGGCATCTTTTCCTGATTTCCCACCTAGTATTATTAACGGAATTGTTGTTAAAAGGTAATGCTTACTTCAAACTTCTTACCAAGAATTGATCAACTATCAACACATATAAAAAAAAAGAGCCACAATAGTGGCTCCTACTTTTTATCAATAAAAGAAAATGTCTTGGAGAGCGTGACCGCTCCTGAGATTCTTTGAATTTGTGATCTTCGTTTCTTATTTTTCATTGCATACTTTATTCTAACTAAACCTAAGAATTTGTCAATATCAGACTTGAAAAAAATGCAAGAAAATAGCAGGTGATCATATTAAAAAGATCAATTAGGAGGATTTCAACCTCCTTTATGATCAGGATTTATCTCTACCCGTACGCTTCAGGACATTCTTGATTAAATCTTTGGCAACAGTTGCAGCATAATCGCTCTCAGTACTCTTACGATAATCTGCTTTCCTGCCTTCCGTTTCAGCATTTACCCGCTCTGCCAGGGCATTATCCAGGGTCTCAAAAGCCTGGCCGATGATACTTTTAGCGACTGTATCGATCAGACGCTGTCCCACCGCAGCCAGTTTGCCACCGACCTGCACATCACCGGTATATTTCATCAAGGTTTGATTGGCTCCCTGCTCTATCAATGTAACATCACCGGCGCCTTTCAAAAATCCCGGTTTCCCGCGACCATCCACTGTCATGGTGTAGCTGGTGGGAAAGTCCTCATTGGATATCACCAGCTCGCCGGAAAATTTTCCCGCCACCGGCCCTACCCGCACATTCATCACCGCTTCATATTTATTTTCTTCAATCAGTTCCATTTTTTCGGTTCCGGGAAGAGCGGATGCCATTACAGCGGTATCCCTGAAAAGATCCCAAACCTGTTTCTGTGTGCCGTTGAACAGATGCTCACCTTCCACTTTCATGTCAATTCCTCCCGTTTGTGAATCAGCTCAAATAACCTATTAGGACTGAGCGGCGTTTCCAAAATTTCCAGTTCGTATTCCGGCAGCGCGTTTTCCAAGGCCTGTGCAAAAGCTGCCGGGACAGGTATCGTGCCGGCTTCGCCTACACCTTTGGTTCCGAGTTTATTATTGGGGGCCGGTGTATTTTGATGATAAACCTCAATATGAGGCATCTCCATTGAACTGGGGATTAAATAATCCGCCAGACTGGCGTTTAAGAGCTGCGCATTTTCATCAAAGTGCAGTTTCTCATAATAACAATTGCCAATCCCCATTGATACACCACCGTGAATTTGTCCTTCAACCACGAGGGGATTAAGCATGGTTCCACAATCCTCAACCGTGACATATTTACGAATCTTAATCATCATGGTTTCTGAATCCACTTCCAGGATCATGCCGTGTACACCAAAAGCTGTAGCGCCATATTCCGGACCAAAATACTTAGTGGACTCCAATCCGGGTTCTGTTCCCGGTTCTACCGCTCCCCGGAAGGGGTTGGCTAGCACCGCCAGCTCACCCAGGCTGATGGATTTTTCTGGAATATCCGCCACGCGAACCAATCCACCATCCAGTTCCAGTTCATCTTCTGGTGTTTCCAGGATTTTACTGGCCAACTTGATGACTTTTAGGCGCACGTCGCTGGCTGCTGCCAATACCGCATTACCGGCGACAACAGCGCCCCGGCTGGCAAAAGTGCCGGTTCCCCAGTGGATTTCAGCCGTATCCCCGGTCACCATGCTGACATCTTCTACCTCAACTCCCAACTCCTCGGCTATTATCTGGGCAAAAGAGGTCATATGACTTTGGCCCTGAGTGCCTACCCCGGTGGCAGCACTGACTTTTCCGCTGGGTTCAATTGCCACCCGAGCGCCTTCGTAGGGACCCACACCTGTCGTTTCAATAAAGGGGACAATACCGATCCCAACATGTTTCCCTTCTGCTCGCAGTCGGGGCTGTTCTTCCTTGATAAAGTTATCATAGCCCAGTTTTTCCAGGGCCAGATCATAAGCAGGTTGGTAATTTCCAGAATCAAAAACCAGCGAAGTAAAGGCCTGGTCGATGATTTTATGATCATAAGGGAATGCATCCGGGGGAATAAAATTTAAACGGCGGACTTCCCGGGGATCAAGCGCCAACTCTTTGCAGGCAATATCCAGTAATCTCTCCACAACATAGATTCCCTGGGGACGACCTGCGCCGCGCACAGGGGTAACAATGGTTTTATTGGTGAAGACCACAGTAACTTCACTGTTGTAGTTTTTTACATCGTAAGAACCCATGGAATGTGATTGCGTATTGAGTGGTGTGGTCAATCCATAGGGATTAAAAGCGCCGGTATCGTGAATAATCTTTTGCTTGATACCTAAAATCCGGCCATCTTTGGATAATGCCATTTCCACGTCCTGGATTTGTTCCCTTTCCTGGGTGGTGGCATAAAAATTTTCATGCCGGTCTTCAATCCATTTCACGGGTCTTTCCAATTTCATCGTCAGCCAGGGCAGCACCATTTCTTCTGCATAGAACATCATAATTTTTGGACCAAATCCACCGCCCACAAATGGCGCTACTACCCGGACTTGGTGAGTACGCAATCCCAGGCGGGCCGCCATACCGTTCCGAATCGGGATGGGCGACTGGGTCGCATCCCAAACCATTAAATGTTGGTTTTTTGGATCCCAATCCACCACCAATCCACGATTTTCCATAGCAGCTGCCGCCCCGCGATCAAGATTAAAACGTCTCTTAATCACCAGATCTGCTTCCTGGCGGGCAGCTTCATAATCACCTTTATTCTGAATTAAATGGGCAGCTAAATTTGAATCCAGATCTTCGTGCACCAGGGTGCTGCCTGGCTCGAGACATTTTTCCAGGTCTACAACAGCCGGCAGTGGTTCATAATCTACATAAACCTCTTCAACAGCATCTTCAGCAATGTAACGGCTTTCCGCCACAACAACAGCAATAATCTCCCCGGCATGTTTCACTTTATCTTTCACCAGGGGGACCTGCCTCCGGGAATTAAAAACTACATTTTCCAGGGTAGGCGGTGGGGAAACCAGGGGAGGTCCTGGTTCCCAGGCATCCCCCATATCTTCGGCGGTATACACTCCTACCACTCCCGGAATCTCTTTGGCCTTACTGGTATCAATACTAATTATCCTGGCGTGGGCATAATCACTGCGAACAAAAGCCGCGTGAAGCATATTGGGCAAATTTACATCACCCACAAATAAAGCGCCTCCAGTTAACAGGCGGGGATCTTCCACCCGTTTTACACGTTTGCCAATTACTTTATAAGTCACAACAGCACCTCATGGTTTACTCAGCAGGAGAAAATTTTTTACTTCTTTAGGTGTTCGTCTTCTCTGTAGCCAGCTTCACGGCATCTATAATATGTTGATACCCAGTGCAGCGGCAGAGATTACCAGAAATGGCTTCCCGGATTTCCTCTTCGGTTGGATTTGGGTTTTCTTCCAGGTAAGGCACCAATGTAGTCAAGATACCCGGTGTGCAGAATCCGCATTGCAGGGCATGGGCTTCCCGGAAGGCTTCCTGTAAGGGATGCAAATCATCTATGGTTCCCAGGCCTTCCACTGTCAGGACTTCTTGATTATGGACCTGGGGCGCAAATAACAAACAGGACCGCACTGACTTTCCATCCAGTAATACTGTACAGGCGCCGCAAACTCCATGCTCGCAACCTACATGGGTGCCTGTTAATCCCAGGTCATTTCGCAAAAAATCGCTTAATAAAGTCCGGGGATCAATCGTTTGTTGATATGATTTTCCATTCACTGTGACGGAAAGGTTAAATGTATTTTCCATGATAAGCTCCTATTTTCCGCCTTTTGCGCGTTGAAATGCCTCTTCCAGCGCTCGCTGGGTAAGCACATTCGCCAGATGCCTGCGAAAATCTGCCGTGGCATGAATATCGCTTCCCGGATCAATTTCATCCGCTGAAGCTTTTTCTGCAGCCGCCGTGGCCAATGCCGGGGTGAACTGCTCGCCAACCAATAATCCAGCAGCTTCGGGAGCTGATATCGGACCATCACCTGCGCTCAAATACACCAGGCGGGCTTCCTTGCAGCGGTCTTTTTTATCCAGGACCACCACAGCAGCAACACCCACCAGGGCAAAATCATGCGGACGGCGGGCAACTTCTTTCAGCGACCAGCCGCTGCGGGGCGGTAAAGGAGGAAATTCAACTTCCACTAATAAATCCTCTGGTCCCATCGCTGTCACCATTAAACCCACAAAAAACTCGCTGGCTGGAACCACACGTTCCCCATTAAGATTTTGAATTTTAAATCGGGCATCAAGAGCAGTGGAAACCACTACCAATTCCGCTGATGGATCCGCATGGGCCAGGCTGCCCCCAATCGTGCCCCGGTTGCGAATCTGAACTGTGGCGATTTTAGGCATGGTTTCATGGACCAAGGGCGCTTTTTCCTTGATCAAGGGATCTTTTTCCGCCTGGCTATGCCTGACCATAGCGCCCAGACGGACGCCTTTTTCATGAGGTTGAATTTCTGCCATTTCAGGGATATTATTGATATCCACCAGAACAGCTGGCTGGACCAGCCGGAAATTCATCATCGGTACCAAACTCTGTCCCCCTGCCAATATTTTTGCATCATACCCATGTTCATTCAGCAGCGATAACACCTCTGGAACGGACCTGGGAACATAATACTTAAAGGGTGCCGGTTTCATAAATTACTCTCCGTATTGAATGGACCCTGATACACATTATTATAGTGGATGTTTCATCCTCTCGATCAGTATTTTAATCAGTTAATTTCCCTACTGAGACATTTCTCAAGCGATGTTGGCTGTCGGCCCAAGAGCCAGTCTAACATGCGTGGATTCCCAGAAAACCCATGGGCCTGGTAGTGCATAAACATCTTAACCAGGGTGGAGACCTGGTAAGATCCCAGGCCAACTTTTTCAACCTGTTCTTTCCAGTTTTCCAGGGATATTTGCCTGGCCTGGATTTCTTGATCTAATAATTTACTGAGTAGTTTGGCAATTTCGATTTGGGATGTTAATCCGGTACCCACCAACTGGTATACAGCGCCATCGTGGGAAGTATCTGCAAGGACCAGGGCTGCCACAAGAGCAACATCCTTAAGATCCACCAGGCAAAGGCGGGTTTCTATTGGATATGGCACCTGATAAATTCCACTTTTACGAATTTTTCCTAATTGGGAGGTTATATTTTGCATATAAGCTGTAGGCTGCAAAATAGTAAAAGACAAGCCTGACCCAATTAACCGCTCTTCCACCCTTAACTTCAACCAGTGATGAGGCATAGCTTCAATCTGAGGATGTAGGACTGAATGGTAAACAAAGTGCTCAACACCTGCTTGTTGGGCCTGGGTTATGGCAATTTCACCAATTTCCACTTCCCGGGGATGCACATTCGGGGGAATATGATAAACAGCGCGAATTCCTTTTAAAGCAAGCTTGAGGTCATTTTCCTCCAGCAGGTCACCCAGCAAAATTTCCTTTGCGCCAGCAGCCAGGACTGCATCGCGATATGCATCTTGGTGGATTAAACCCCGCACATCGGCGCCATTGTCTGCCAGGGTTTGGATGATTGCCAAACCAGTTTTTCCAGCTGCTCCAGTTACCAGGATCATTTTTCCTCTTTTTTTTACTTTATCCGGGCTCCTTAAAGGCTACAAATCGAGCCCAGCAGGAAGCCAGTTCCATGCCTTTCTGCACAAAACATCCAATATAATACCGTCCGCTTTTCATCTCTCCTAGATCGCTTCCCAGGTTTTCAGCGTGGATAATGCCTTTGGGAAAAAGGTTCAGGTGCATATCCTGGTAATACTTATCTAAAGGATAAATTTCATCCCAGCCCTGACCATATTGCTCGATCAGTTTTTGATTAGCTTCCTCAAAAGTCTTTGGATGCCAGTCGCGCTGAATGGTATTCATGGGATGTTCCATAGCCACACAGTCAATCGCCAACCATTTTATTTCCATTTGAATGCACCAATCCGCAAAATCGGGAGAGGGTCCTGGATGCCTGATCATATAGCGAAACTCATCAGAATCCGGGCTGTTCCATCCATATTTGTAATAGCCGGTTTTAATAACCAGGATATCGCCCTTCTTAACTTCAGCTACTTTTTCAATCATCTCCGGGGTGTAAACACTGGTATCAGAAACAAATTCGGAGATATCCGCTACTACACCGGGGCCGAACCATTTTTCGAAAGGAGTTTCACCAATTGAGGATCCGGCGGCATGAAAATGTTTTTCTCCGTCCATATGAGTCGCCAGATGGAAGCTGGCCCGGCAGTGCGCGTTATTGCGGCCCAGGCCAAAAGATTGTCCTCCCACCCGTTTGGTGTATTTTACGGTCAGCGGCACATAATTTGCCCACTGGGGTGTCTGCACGCTGAACGGCAAAGTCATATCCAGCATTTGTACTTCATACATAAATTCAATAAATTTATCATTCTCCATTCCTTCCGGAGCCTGAAGAGCCACAGCCCTGCTCCAGGAGGATTCCACTTCCATAAAAGGAACAGGGAAGATCATCAACCAGGCCCGCTGGTTATTAAGCTGGTCAATCTGGCCGCCAAGCGACTCAGCTAATAACATGCCGCTCTTGGGGATGGTGATATGGGTAAGTTTGTGATACTCTTCCGGCGGGAAAAGTTCATCCCAGGTTTTACCGTGGGTCTCCTTTAATTTAGCTTCTGCTTTATCAAATTCCCTGGCATGCATAGTGCGCAGGTTGGTATTCATAGGATGTTCCACACAGCCGCAATCCACCCCGATCATTTTTAATTTCAAATCCAGTGCCCATTGGAAAAATTCCGGTGATGGTCCGGGATGGCGCAGATAATAACCAAATTCCTTGTTTTCAATTCCCCCCTGGGCTTCCTCGTTGGGGATGTCCGGCTGGTCCCAACCATATTTATGATAGCCCGTGTTGATGATCAGGATATCCCCTTCTTTAACATCCACCTTATTGGTGATCATTTCAGGCGTGTACAGGCTGTAATCTGAGACATCCTCAGAAATGTCTACAACCACACCTTCACCAGACAAGTCAGTGAGCGGAATATCCGCGATCGCCCTGGCGCCGGAGTGAAAAGCCCGTGGTCCCACCAGGTGTGTACCTGTATTATTGCTCCACTCAATTAACTGACCATTAGCGCCCTGCCCACCGCCAAAGGATCCTGTCAGGCGCTTAAAAAAGTGCACCTGGAGCGGCATTTCTCCTGGGAATGGGGGAGTAAATATACTGAGTGCCTGGGTCAAATCGAACATCCGGGCTTCATTCAGCATTTTGATGACCTTCTTTCGATCCATGTCCTTCCTCCCTGAATGGCTCTAGCAATGTTAATGGTTTTATTAAGCAATCTTGTAATGCTCTGCGTAGGCCAGCAGTGCTTCCTGGAACAAACTGATTGGGGGTCTAACCAATCCTGCGCCTATCTGGCCGACACCCGCATCCTTGTGAGCGATGCCGGTATTAATCCGCGGAGTGATATTCTTTTCAACAATCTTTCTCAAATCCATTCCTGTGGGTGTGCCCCGGAAATCCAGGGGTGGAATGGTGAAATATTTGTGTTCTGTGAAAGTAATTTCATACATTTCAAAGGTAGTGTTCAGGGCATCTTTTGGGGTTCCGCTGACAAAGTTGACGATGGCTGGTGCCGTCGCCATCGCGAAACCACCGATCCCTATGGACTCAGTGATTGTACTGTCACCAATATCCCCACTTGAATCTTCTTCCGAAAATCCGGGGAAATAAAGCCCTTTGGGCGTGGGAACCGGAGCGGTAAACCAACGATCTCCCATACCGCTAATGCGAATGCCGAAATCGGTTCCGTTCCGGGCCATCACACTGACAATCGTGCTGCCTTCAATGCCATGGCCGGCGTCAGACATGGCCTTGCAAGCCGCCATCACCGGATTGAGCACACTTAATGCGTTTTCTCCCAGGAAAGCCAGCACTTCTGAAGCAGCTTTGTTGTCCTTTGTTACCGCAGTGATCAGCGGGGCTAACTTAGCGGTAAACAGGATCGAACCCGCCTTGTTGCGATTATGGCCCTCGTCACCCATATGCAGCGACTCAGCCAGCAGCGCCCGAATATCAATTCCATCACTCGATTCAATGGCTTCTTTTAATAACGGCGCCATCACATCTTCCATCCAGCGCAGTTTTTTAATTACGTCTTCACTGTAAGCGCCGTACCGCAAAACTTTCCCATAACCTTCATTAAGATTGGAATAAGAAAAGTTCTTGTGGGTCTTGTTTTCCAAAATGTATACGGACATGGAAGCACTGGTAACCCCGGCCATGGGACCCACAGTCTGATGATGATGGCAGGGTTCCAATTCAATCTCTCCAGATTCCAAAAGTTTCTGGGCTTCCTTCATGTCTTTGGCTTTTCCTTCGAAAATCAACGCGCCTGTGATGGCCCCGCGCATGGGTCCAGATGCCCTTTCCCAGGTGATGGGGGGACCCGCATGCAAGAGCAGGTTTTCCTTCATGCCCGGAATGACATCAATGGCTTTTCCTAATCCGATCAGCACTGGCCGCGCTTCCATCATTCGTTCAACAGCTTCCGTATTTGCTTTTTCAATATCCATGCCCAGCTCCTTTTCAACCAGGTTCAGGTGAATTTAAGATTATTTATCCGTGCGTTTATATCGTTTTCCCGGCTCGAATTTAGAGCGGGCTTCTTTTAAAATTTCCTCGTAGAGAGCCAGATTGCGGTCCTCCAAATGATCAAAGGGTTGAAGACTTTTGCTACCCGTGGTGATATACCGCAGGGGATCCGGGTCCAATTTGGCAGCAATAATTTCTTCCGTTCCCCGGGCCTGGGCCAATCGCCAGGCAATGGGATTTACAATCATACTGTGTCCAAAATAATAATTCCCACCTGCATCTGGTCCCAGCATATTGGTACTGACCATATAGACATGATTGTCGTAAGCCCGGGCGCAGTTGGTGATATACCAGATATCATAGGATCGCAGCAAAGCGGAAGGCCGGACGATAATTTCAGCGCCTTTGACTGCTAATAGACGGGATAGCTCGGGGAAATCACCGTCATAACAAATAATCATACCAATCGTGCCCAGTTCAGTTTCATATACCTCAGCCTGGGTTCCAGCATCAGTCCAGCCACCAAATTCTCGCCGTTCCCCCGGGAAGGGATGGGTTTTATCATATGTCCCGATAATTTCGCCATCCGGGCCGATTAATATGGACGAATTGAAAATATGCCCTTCTTTTTCTGCCCGGCGGTAAGTCGGCCAGACCACATGTACACCCAATTCTTTGGCTGCCCCTTGAATTTCCTCGGTCAGCTTACCGGGAACATCATCCACTAACTCCCAGAGCTTCTCCACTGATAAGCCCGTGTCAAATCCGGTAGTGACCGTCTCTGGAAATACCACCAAGTCTGCCTGATATTCTGAAACCGCTTTTTTCAGCCATTCAATACCTTTGGCAATATTCGCTTCGGGTTGATTGGGGGTAACCGCTATTTGCACACAAGCCGCTGTAAATTCTTTCATCAGAGCTCCTCCCTTAACCTTTCATTTTTTCAAGCAGCGCTGCCAAATCGGCATTGCCGCCGGCCGCGGGTTTCCAATCCACCTGGATAACCGCTGCCTCCTGAACTTTAAGGCTATCAGTAAAAGATTCCAAACCCACGTTGATGGCTGAGAAATCACCCTGTAGTGAATGCAGATCAACAGGCTTAGAGCTGGATTTTAATTGAGCGCCAGTTCCCCCGTTCAGAGAGCGAATCAGTCCTCCCGCGTAACGTACTGCTGTGTCACTGCTCAGAAATACTTTTGCGCCTGCTTTGTCAAGTTCAATTTGTTGGGAAAATAAATCCTGAGGGTCCCCGTCCGTGCCCGAAAGCATTACCACAACTTCCAGATACCGCTGGGATGCCTGGGCTTTTTTCCGGGCAGCGGTGATGGCTGGACCTAATTCAGATGCCGGATCCGGGTGAGAACCATGACCAATCACAACATCTAGCAAAATTAATGCGGTTTCGGGGTCATTAGCTTCCAATTCCAGCCGGTTAATACGCAGTTCATGATCCATCATGGGGTGCAAACGTCCAACTGTAAATTCATCCTCTCCCAGATCAACAATAGTATGCCCCTGACTGACCAGGGGATTTTTCAATCGATATTCTTTATTGATAGGCACATTCGAATAAACCCCCGGCAAATAATAATCCAGGATTAACAAGGCTTCATAAGCCAGGGTTCCTCCTGAGAATAATCCTCGCAGATAAGATTGTCCGGGAGCAAATCCATCCAGGGAATAATCAAATTTCCGGGCTGATTCCATCGTTCCATCAGCCAGGGCTACAGCCGCTGCCGCAGTATCATCAAAGGTAGATGTAAATTGCAGGTTTTCAATTTTTTGCAGTGTGGTGCTGTATCCAATAAAATTGACCACCACCGGCTTGGAAAGTGTTCTGGCATAATCTAAAATTGAATCCGCTGCTCCTTTATCCGGTGGTTTGGAAACCAGGACTATCACTTTCGTTTCTGGATCGCGGTCTAAAAGCTCCAGCGCCATCCGCGCTGTAATTCCACCAACCTGCGAGGATAGATCTCTTCCTCCAGTACCCAGCGCATGAGTAAGTCCGCCGCCCATTTGATGGATACGAACCGAAACCTGCTGCAGTCCAGTGCCGGATGCCGCCACCATCCCGATCGGACCCCGGCGAACCTGATTGGCAAATCCCAGGCCAATGCCATTAATAATCGCTGTACCGCAATCTGGACCCATCACCAGCAATCCATTTTCAGCGCCTTTTTTCTTGAGATCAATTTCCTCTTCCAGGCTGACATTATCACTGTACAGGAAAACGTGTTTTCCCAAACGCAGCGCTTCCCGGGATACGCCTGCCGCATAACGCCCGGGGACAGAAATTAAGACCCAGTTTGTACCTGGCAGAGCCTGATCAGCAGATTCCAGGCTTTTCGGCAGAAAATCTTCGCCTGCGCCCTCCTTGCTTCGACGGGCAGCGGCCAGATTATCCACCTGGCCAATCGCCTCCAGGGCTGTTTTGGCATCCTTGGCTTTGACCACAATTACCAGATCATCTGCTTTAGCCACCTTGATCTCCGCCACCAATAACCCGCTTTGATCCAATAAATCCAGATTGGCTTCCGTGCCCATCACCACGCCGGCATCGTCCACCCCTGGAAGCTCTGCAAGGGAACGCTGCAGCTGCATCAGGACTACGGAATCATAATAAGCGCCGGATCGAATTTCAGATTTGATAATTGCCATAAGACCTTCCTGCTGAACAATTCTAAATAATAAATTTCAGGATTCCTAAATCACACCCTTTTCCTGGAAATCATGCACTTCTTTCTCGCTGTATTCTAATAAATCAACCAAAATTTCCTGATTGTGCTCTCCAAGGAGAGGTGGCGCATAGTGAATTTCCGCCGGTGTCCGGGAAAATTTATAAGGAAAACCAGTTAAAGGGATAGAGCCTGCTGAGGAGTGTTCAACTTCCTGGACCAGGCCGCGTGCCTCCGCCTGTGGATGTGCGAATACTTCTGGCAAAGTATTGATCGGGCCGCATGGCAATCCAGCTTCCTGAATTTGGCGCAACCAGGCCCCGGCGTCTTTTGCCTGAAATACGTTATTCAATGCGGTAATTAAATCTCCGCGATTTTTAACCCGGTCCTGGTTGGTTAGGAAACGGGGGTCTGTTTTAAATTCGGGTGACCCAATAACATCACAAAGTTTTTCCCACTGGCGTTGATTGGCTGCCCCAAGCACAAAACCCTTGTCCCGGGCCTGGAAGGGTTCATAAGGAGCTATATTAGGGTGCGCATTTCCCTGGCGCGGTGGCGGGTTCCCGCTGATTAGATAATTTGAAGCTACATTAGCCAGTAAGGCTACCTGAGTATCTAAAAGAGAGATGTCGATAAACTGCCCCTGGTCAGATTCCATCCTCTCGTACAGGGCAGCCAGAATCGCTGAAGCGGCGAACATTCCGGAGGTAATATCAATGATCGGGATTCCAACTCGGGACGGCTCGCCATCAACGGGACCTGTTATGCCCATTAAGCCGCCTTCGGCCTGCATGATTGCATCATACCCGGGGTGTTCCCGATAGGGACCTGTTCGACCATAACCGCTGATTGAACAATAGACCAAACGAGGGTTTATAACACTCAGTTCCGAAAAACCTAACCCCATTTGATCTAAAATCCCTGTCCGGAAATTCTCGATGAAAACATCAGATACCTGGACTAATTTTCGGATAATCTCCTGGCCGGCAGGGTCTTTTAAATTTACTGTCCGACTGCGTTTATTGCGATTGGCAAAAAGGAAATAAGCAGATTCGCCCGGATAGGGGCCATCGGCGTCTCCTACAAAAGGCGGTCCCCAGCCGCGGCTTTCATCCCCTGAATCGGGACGCTCCACTTTAATGACCTCAGCGCCAAAATCCCCCAACATCATGGTGCAGTACGGCCCAGCCATTGCGCGAGTAATGTCCACGATCCGGATATCTTTTAGGGCAGCCACGGATCTCTCCTCATATTATTTATTCTCTTAATTATCCCGCTGGCAGGAAGTTCAATCCCCTTCCTTTAATTGATTTCACGGGTAAGTTTAGTATACCGTATTTGGATTTCTTTGTTTCCGATTTTTGAGAGTTAAAGGGACCTACAGGTAGGGTTGACAAAAGCCCCCTCCCCATATAGACTAGGTTAAGATTTAAAGGATGGAAAATATTATGATAACCAATTTTCTGATCGTTTTTCTGGCTGTGATGAGTATGGCTATGCTAATGGGCCCAATGAGCCCATCCTTAAAACGGGCAGCCATTCGATTGAAAAAAGATCGCTGATTATCACAGGAAAACCAAACCCAGGCTGTCCATAACGGACAGCTTTTTTTGTTAAGCATTGGATTGGAGCAAAGTATGAACAAGCACATTCTTGTTGCCGTCGCCTGGCCTTATGCCAGTGCAGATATCCATGTAGGCAATATCACAGGATCTTATCTCCCGGCAGATATTTATGCCCGGTTCCACCGGCTCCAGGGAAATAAAGTATTAATGGTTTCCGGATCGGATTCCCACGGCACGCCAATCACAGTTCGAGCGGACCAGGATAACTGTACCCCGGAAGAAGTATATAAAAAACACCATGCCGAATTCCTGGATTTATTCCAAAAAGTTGGTTTAACTTATAACCTGTTCACCAGCACACATACCCAAAATCATTTCCGGGTAGCCCAAACCATGTTCATCGCCTTGAAAGAAAAAGGCTATCTTTACAGCGAAATCCAGAAACAATGGTATTCCGCCGCCCAGGAACGTTTTTTACCCGATCGTTATGTAGAGGGAACTTGTTATATTTGCGGATACGAAAATGCGCGGGGGGATCAATGTGACCAATGCGGCAGCCTGTTGGAGGCCAACGGTTTGATCAATCCCCGTTCTAAGATGGACGGATCCACTCCGGAACTGCGGGAAACGGAACATTTTTATCTTGATCTAGGTGCTCTCCAGCCCCAGATTGTAGAATTTCTAAAAGCCCGGGAAGATTACTGGCGGCCCAACGTGATCCGCCAGTCTCTCGGTCAAATTCTGGCAAATGATCTGCACGGCCGGGCTATTACCCGGGATCTTAAGTGGGGGATTCCAGTCCCTGTGGAGGGTTGGGAAGATAAACGGCTTTATGTCTGGTTCGAAGCTGTGATAGGCTACCTTTCCGCGGCCATCGAATGGGCTGCTTTGACAGGGGATGAGGAACTTTGGAAGAATTGGTGGTATCAACAAGACAGCCGATCTTATTATTTTATTGGCAAGGACAATATCCCTTTCCATGCAGTGATCTGGCCAGCCGAATTAGCCGGGGTGGGAAATACCTTTGGCGCCTTATTTGATGAAGACGATTCGCGGGCATTGATGTTGCCGTATGATGTCCCCGCAAACGAATTCTTGAATATGGAAGGAAAAAAGATTTCCGGAAGCCGAAACTGGGTTGTTGATGGGCTGGATTTCCTTTCCCGTTACGATCCTGATCCTTTACGTTATTATCTGACCGCCAACATGCCAGAAAGCCGGGATGCTGACTGGGAATGGGTTGCATTTGTCACCCGTAATAATAATGAATTGGTCGCCACCTGGGGCAACCTTGTAAACCGGGTTTTGGCCTTTGCTCATAAAAACTGGGAAGGGATTATTCCTGACCCCGGTGATCTACGGCCGGAAGACAAAGCCATCCTGAAACTTATCGATGAGGGATTTGAAAAAATTGGGGATTTATATGACCGGGTAAAACTGCGAGTAGCTCTGAACGAAACCATGCGCCTGGCAGGAGAGGTTAATAAATATTTGGATGATAAAGCTCCCTGGTTTGAGATCAAGGAAGATAAGGAAAACGCTGGAAAAACTGTCTATACGGCTATCCGGGCAATAGACTCTTTGAAAATCCTTTTTTCGCCGGTGCTTCCATTCACCTGTGAACAACTGCATCAGATCCTGGGTTATGAAAAACCGCTCTTTGGCGAACAATATACCGAAGAGATCACTGACAACCTTGGCACTCATACTGTTTTACGCTATCGTGAAGGAGATGTTTGTTGCGATTGGGCGCCCAGCACAATTAAAGCCGGCAGCCCTTTTAATAAACCAACTCCTCTGTTTAAGAAATTGGAACCTGAAATCGCTGAAGAAGAATTACAAAGATTGGGTTAATTGAATCAAGGATGCAGGTTTCTTGAAGAAACCCGCATCCTA
>CAXMRF010000024.1:3029-26657 GCA_964195965.1 uncultured Nitrosomonadaceae bacterium | reverse complement strand
GAAAATGGTCCAACTTCAGTAAGGATCAAAAAGAGGAAATCAAATTGCTGGGCGATGACATCAACATGCGCATGGTTACTGAAAATCCTGAAGCAAGTCCTGATGATCCTGAAGTGCAGGAAGCTGTTGATGATTATTATAAATATCTCAACAAATACTTCTATTCCTGTGAAGTGGCATTTCTTAGAGGTCTGGCTGACATGTGGGTCCAGGACCCCCGTTTTGCGGTGAACTATGAACGCTTCAGGGAAGGCGGAGCCAAATTTGTCAGGGAAGCGGTGCATTTATACTGTGATCGGCACAAAGAGCAAGGCTAATCAGTTAATATGCCTGGATTTTTCAGAGCAAAAATTTTGATGAACGGATAAAGTAAATGGAATATAAAAATCTTGTTAATTGTGTCTAACTCCGTATCCAAGCAAGAAGTGGATTGGTATAATGTCTCTGTTTCATTAATAAGAAACTTGAATTTGGTATACTGAAGAATAATATGTACCGGTTGATTATTCAAAGGTACATTGGGATTTTGCCCAACGGAGGTTTTTGTGGATTCTGGATCAAATAATCGACAATCAATTATATATATGCTGGTATTTGTCGGGATTATCATCCTGGTATTTTATGCTGTTCGCCAGCAGTCTGTCACGAGTGAGGAAATCACGATTGGTGAAGTTGCCCAGCAGATTATGGGGGGAAAACTTCAACGTGTGGTCGTGAACGATGATGAGATAAGCCTTATTTATCCGGATGGCTCGGAAGGCACTACACAGAAAGAATCTGATGCAACTTTTGTGCAGCAATTAAAGGAACTGGGTGTTACAGCCGAGGACCTCAGCCCGAGAAATGTCATCCTTGAAGTGCAACCGCCCAGTGCCTGGTTTGGTGTGATTAATATTCTGGGTTATATTTTGCCTTTTATTATGATAGCTGGACTTTTCTGGTTTGTTTTCAGACAGGCAAGAGGCGGCGGAAATTCCGCAATGAATTTTGGACAATCCAAGGCTAGAAAATTTACCGGGGATAATCCAACAGTTACTTTTGATGACGTAGCTGGCATACCGGAAGCCAAGGAAGATCTCTTTGAGATAGTTGAATTCCTCCGCGAACCTGAAAAATTCATGGCCCTGGGAGCAAGAATTCCCAGGGGTGTGCTGCTGATGGGTGCGCCAGGTACAGGTAAAACACTGCTGGCCAAAGCAGTCTCCGGTGAAGCAGGTGTTCCTTTTTATTCTATTTCCGGTTCAGAATTTGTGGAAATGTTTGTAGGTGTCGGCGCCAGCCGGGTGCGTGATCTGTTCGAGAAGGCCAAGGACGATTCCCCTTGTATAGTTTTTGTGGATGAAATTGACGCTGTTGGACGGCACCGTGGTGCCGGACTTGGCGGCAGTCATGATGAACGAGAACAAACCCTGAACCAAATCCTGGTTGAGATGGATGGTTTTGACACGGATACCAATGTGATTATCATTGCCGCAACCAACCGGCCCGACATTCTCGATCCGGCTCTTTTACGCCCTGGGCGTTTTGACCGCCGGGTCATTCTTGATCGCCCGGATATGCGGGGACGAGAAGCTATTTTGGAAGTGCACGCTCGCGGAAAACCCATGGCTTCCGATGTGGATTTAAAAACCCTTGCCAAGGCAACACCGGGGTTTGTGGGTGCAGATCTTGAAAACATGATTAATGAAGCAGCAATTCTGGCTGCCCGCAGGGAAAAGAAAGCCATAGAGCATACGGATTTTCAGGAGTCCATAGAACGGGTTATCGCAGGTCCAGAACGGAAAAGTAGATTGATCAGCGATGTTGAAAAACAGATCATTGCCTATCATGAGGCCGGTCACGCTATCACTGCCCGCTCTTTACCGGAAGCAGATTCCGTACATAAAATTTCTATTATTGCCCGTGGGCAAGCCGGCGGATATACGCTGATTTTGCCTGAAACCGATCGCACCCTGGTTTCCAGGAATAAAATCCTGGCAGATATGATCAGTTTGTTGGGCGGAAGGGCTGCAGAGGAAATTGTATTCAGTGACATCACTTCCGGGGCATCCAATGATCTTGAACGGGTTACGAAATTAGCCCGCGAGATGGTCACACGCCTGGGCATGAGTACCGTTTTGGGACCCATGGTCTATGGGAAAAAAGACGAAATGGTTTTCCTGGGTAAGGAATTTTCTGAGCAGCGGGATTACTCAGAATCAGTTGCGGAAATGATTGATGCTGAAGTGAAGCAGCTTGTTTCCGACGCCTATATACAGGCGAAAGAGATCCTGATGGAGCACCGAGATGTGCTGGATGATCTGGCAGAAAAACTTCTGGAACGAGAAACCATTGGTATCAAGGAGCTGGATGCTATTTTCCCCATGCCGCAACCCAAAAATGGCGGCATGCCAGTGATGAATAAAAAATAAGATAGGATGAAATAGGATAATAAAAGGACGAGGTTCTTGAAGTGCACCCCAATCGGTGGACACGTAATAAAAAGAGCCTCGTGAGTTAGATGAACAGACTCCTTAGTTGATAAGGGGTCTGTTTTGTTTTCAATTGTATCCGCTCATGATTGAAAAAGTAAATATATTCATCAATAATCTGTTTGGTCTCCTTGAAAGATAAAATAGGATATTGGCGAAGGGCTTCTTCCTTGAGATGGCCGAAAAAGCTTTCAATGGGTGCATTGTCCCAGCAATTTGCTTTCCTTGACATAGAAGGGATCAGCTTGTACGATTTAGTCAGGACATAATAGCTCTGGGAGCAATATTGATGTCCTTGGTCACTGTGGAGTAGCGTTCCGGCAGTGACCATTTCTTTTTGATGGGCTTGTTTGAGAGTAGTCGTGACCAGCGAGACATCATTCCTGGAGCTGAAGCGGTGGCTCACAACATAGCCGTCGTATAAATCCTTGATCACAGACAAATAGGCCCATCCAGAAAGCGTTCGAACAAAGGTGATATCCGTACACCATTTCTGATTAGGTCTTTCAGCCTTGAAATCGCGCTGTAGCAGATGAGGGTAGTGAAAGGATCTCATTTGTCCAGGTTTGGGGCGATACGGGTTCCGTCTCCGGGCCACAGAGCGGATATCGAGCTTTCTCATCAATCTCAGAGCGGCTTTGTGGTTGATTGTGACTCCATGTTTCTGCTCAATCCAGATCTGGACCCGCCGGTAGCCATAGGTGCGGCGGCTTGCCAGGTAAGCTTCCTGGACCAATTTCAGACGAGGGAGGTCCGGATCAGGCTTGCTAGACCTTTTCCGCCAGGCATAGTAGGCTGCTCGCGAAATGTCGAAGAATCTACACATGGCTTTCACTTCGTATCTTCCCCGGTTGTTTTCGATGACCCGATATCGCGTTTCACGAGCGAATCCTGACGCAACTCGGCATGGAATTTTTTTAGCAGGTCAACCTCCATCTCCAATCTGGCTATGTAAGCCTCTGTGTTCTCCTGCTTGGGCTTTCTTCCGCTTCGGCGCCTTTTGTCTGCAAACATGGCTTCCCCTTCTTTGCGGTACTGCCTGGCCCAGGCGCTGATCCGATTGGGGTCGAGGATGGAGAACTGTACCCTTATTTCTCCAGCTGGAACTCCTTCTTCCAGGTACAGCCGGAGAGCTTCCCGTTTCATCCATTCTGGATAATCTTTGCTTCCTTTTCTTCTAGACATATGAAAAAACCTCCTGTTTATATTTTCTCACAGGAGGTCTCTTTTTATTTCGTGTCTTGTTTTAGGGGGTCAGTTCATCTCCCTCGTCCTTTTTTGTTATCCTGAACTTCATCTCAAGTACAATACAAACATGGATATATCTACTTGGAAAAAACGTCTGGAAGAACTGCCTTTGGGTAATCTTTACCTTTATCAGGAAATTGGATCGACCAACCTGGAAGCGGAGGCTCTTATTCTGAAAAATGCCCCGCATTTATCATTGGTCCTGGCTGACAGACAATCAACAGGAAAAGGAAGGCAAGGCAGAACCTGGGTTACCCGGGCTGGGAAAGCGCTGGCTTTTAGTTTAATCTTATACCCGGAATCTGGACAGCTGGAACCAGAATCCCTGGGCAGATTGAGCGGTTTGGCTGCTTTGGCTGTAGCAGAAACGCTGCGGGATCAATTTGATCTCCCGGCTCAAATTAAATGGCCCAACGATGTCCTGGTCAGCCGGAAAAAGGTTGCTGGAGTACTTGTGGATGTGCATTGGCAAGGGGATCGTGTTCAGCATGTTGTTCTCGGGATTGGAATTAATGTTAATCAGGGATCAGTGCCTGAGGAAATCCCCTTAAACTTTCCAGCAACTTCATTGGAAGAAGCAGCCGGGAGTAAATTTTCCCGCCTGGATCTGCTTGTAAATATATTGGAATCCTTACTGAGGTGGTATTCTAAAATACAGGATCCAGCGTTAATTCAATCCTGGAATGCATGCCTCGCTTTTAAAAATGAACAGGTCATGCTGACAAATGAAAAGAGCGTGATTGATCAGGGAATAATCACTGGTATTGCAGGAGATGGATCCTTGATCTTGCTTTCTGCAAATGGTGAGGAACGCCTATACCACTCCGGTGAGATCCAGCTCCGGCTGGTTGACAGATCCTGAAAATAAGCTACACTAGGAAAAGGATGGGGTTTTTCAAGGAGAGCAACGATGTCCTTAGATGATATCCGTAATCAATTTGATGATGATTTTGATTTTTCAGAAGATGAGGTTTGGGGAGATCCCCAGCCAAAACCACAATTTCTGGGTATGACCCCGGCTCAGCGGTTTTTGCTGGCACTCTTGTTTTTCCTCACAGCAACCCTTTTAAGTGCTTTTTGCCTTCTGGTGGCAGGGAAAATTTCATTGCCATTCTAATAAAACCAAAAATGATAAAAAAACGGTTTCCAAACTGGAAACCGTTTTGTGTTTAATGATCTGAAAGTCGATTTATTCTGTTTCTTTCTCTTCAATGTTTTCCATATCCTGATCTCCAAAGCGAGCTATAGCTACAACTACATCATCCTCCCGCATTTGCATGATGGAGACACCCCTGGCGACCCGGTTGTACTTGGAGATAGTCTCTGCCTTGGTTCTCATGACAGTGCCTTCTGCTGAGATAACCGTGATCAGGTCTCCTTCAGGCTGTACGACCCGGGCAGCTGCGATAGTGCCTATTGTCCCCAGGGCTTTTTTATCTACAGTCAGAACACCCATGGTGGCGCGGCTGCGGCGGGGGTAACCATCCAGAGTGGTTCGTTTACCAAAACCTTTTTCTGTGATGATCAGAAGATCGCCGCCTTTTTCTGCGATGTCCATACCCACAACTTGATCCTTTTCACGCAGGCGGATGCCAATCACACCCATCGCAGGTCGATTCATTGGCCGGACTTCTTTTTCTTCAAAACGAAGGGCATAACCATTGCGGGTTATGATCATCAAATCATCTTTCCCGCTGGTAAGCCGGACCCAACCCAGACTGTCATCCTCTTTAAGATTCATGGCAATCAGGCCTGAGGGTCTGACTGAATCGAATTCAGAGAGATCCACACGCTTAATTAATCCGTTTTGTGTGACCATACTGCAGTACTTGGCTTCTTTAAAATCAGCTACAGGCACAATGGCAGTGATCCTTTCAGTAGGATCGATTTCCAGCACATTCACAATAGGCAGGCCCCGGCTTGTGCGGCTGGCTTCCGGAATCCGGTAGGCTTTGGAGGAATAAACTTTGCCGCGGTCAGAGAAAAACAAAACGGTATTCAGGGTGCGAGCAGGAATTAATGCCATCACTTCATCTTCATCTCGCATGCTGTGGCCCTTAACCCCGATCCCGCCGCGTTTCTGGGATTTGAATGTTTGCGCCATTACCCGTTTGATATATCCTCTCTCTGTGATGCTGATCAATATAGCTTGATCTTGAACCAGGTCTTCTTCATCAATATCCTGGGCTGCATCTGGGGAGATATCTGTACGGCGCTTATCCCCGTATTTTTCCACCAGGCTGGCCAGATCATCTTTAATGATGGTCAGCTGTTTTTTCTGATTTTTAAGCAGACTTTTTAGTTCTTTGATTTTTTTAACCAGTCCTAAATGTTCATTCTCAATTTTTTGACGTTCCAGGGCAGCCAGTCGCTTCAGCTGCATATCCAGGATGGCTTGAGCCTGGATATCCGTCAGTTTAAAGCGCTCCATCAAGGTTGTCTTGGCTGTTTCTGTATCCGCTGATCCTCGAATAGTTTTAATAACATCATCAAGATTATTCAGGGCTATCAGCAAACCGTCCAGGATATGGGCCCGAGCTTCAGCTTTCCTAAGATCGAATTTTGTCCGGCGCTGTATGATATCCAGGCGGTGATCAATATAGATTGTCAGGGATTGTTTGAGAGATAGCAATATGGGTTCATCGTCAATCAAGGCCAGCATTTGCGCGCCAAAGGTGGTTTGCAAAGCAGAGTATTTATAAAGCTGGAAGAGCACCTTGCGGGGTTGGGCAGTGCGTTTCAGCTCAATGACAATGTGCATCCCGTCTCTGTCGGATTCATCTCGAAGGTCTGATATGGTTTTAATCTTATCTTCACGGACCAGGCTGGCGATTCGTTCTATCAAGGTAGTCTTTTTCAACTGGTAGGGGATTTCGGTGATGATTATCCTGAAGCGACCACTATCCATTTCCTCGATATGCGCCCTGCCACGAAGGATGATCCTTCCTCTGCCGGTTACATAGGCTTGCCGGATACCTTCGTCCCCAATGATGATGCCTCCAGTAGGAAAATCAGGTCCGGGGATAAATTTAATCAAATCTTCGATGGTGACATCATCTATCTTTTTGTAGTTATCAATCAGATGATTGATGCCGGCTGCTAACTCGTTGAGATTATGGGGGGGAATATTGGTTGCCATGCCTACTGCGATGCCTGAAGCCCCATTAAGGAGCAGATTAGGCAATCGGGCTGGCAGGGAATTGGGTTCTTTAAGAGAACCATCAAAATTATCTACAAATTCAACTGTATCTTTATCAATGTCGGCCAGCATTTCTTCAGAAATCGAGTCCAACCGGGCTTCTGTGTACCGCATTGCGGCAGGTTGATCGCCATCAATGGACCCAAAGTTACCCTGTCCGTCAACCAGAGGATAGCGCATGGAAAATGTTTGAGCCATGCGTACCATGGAGTCATATACGGCGCTGTCACCATGGGGATGGTATTTTCCGAGTACTTCACCGACGATTCGGGCTGATTTTTTATAGGAACTGCTGGAGCGGATGCCCATATCATGCATGGCAAAGAGAATCCTGCGGTGGACTGGCTTCAGTCCATCCCGGGCATCTGGCAGCGCCCTGGCGACGATTACACTCATGGCATAATCGAGGTAAGAAGAGCGCATTTCCTGATCAATATTGATCGGTTGAACGGCACCAATATCCATAAAACAACCCTTGTTTTTTTAGTGCAGATAAATGAAAATGTGTGCAGCGAATTAGGTAGCACACTCATCTTAATTATACCACTCAGGCCCTTTAAAACCCCTTCCTGAGAGGTGCCTGGAACGCTCTCTGGAAGACCCTCCAGAAACGTAAAAACCCCCGTATATACGGGGGTTTTTGGTCTGTAAAATGAATTAATTAGAGTTCAGTCAGATATTCTTTGATGGCCTTCGCGGCTACCCGTCCTGCTCCCATGGCTTTGATCACAGTAGCGGAACCTGTGACGATATCTCCGCCGGCGAAAACGCCTTTTTTAGAAGTTTCACCGGTTTCTTCCTCTACCAGGAAGGTACCCCAGTCGCTGGTCTTCAGGTCTGGAGTGGTTTCAGCAATGAATTTTCTGGGCATGGTGCCCAAGGCGACAATGACTGTGTCTGTTTCAACGGTATGTTCTGATCCTTCAATTGTTATGGGGCGTCTTCTACCGGAGGCATCCGGTTCTCCCAATTCCATTTTTACACATTCAGTTGCTACAACATTATTCTTATCATCGCCAACAAACCGAATTGGATTGGTCAGCAGGTTGAAGATGATGCCTTCTTCTTCCGCGTGGTGAATTTCTTCCTCTCGAGCCGG
Organism: uncultured Nitrosomonadaceae bacterium; assembly: GCA_964195965.1. GTDB lineage: Bacteria > Chloroflexota > Anaerolineae > Anaerolineales > UBA11858 > B10-G9. The sequence goes on along the minus strand of CAXMRF010000024.1, from coordinate 18,640 downwards.
CATCTGATCACGTGCCCGCCGGTAAATGATGCTTACTTCGGTATCATCACCGCCTACACGTTTTGCAGACCTGGCGGCGTCCATGGCAACATTTCCAGCGCCGATAACAGCCACTTTTTTGCCAACTTTCACCGGAGTGACATACTCTTTTTTGTAAGCTTTCATCAAGTTTACCCGGGTTAGAAATTCATTGGCTGAACAGATCCCGTTCAAATTTTCGCCGGGTAAATTCAGGAACATCGGCAATCCGGAACCTGTACCAATAAAGACCGCATCATAACCATCCACTTCCATCAATTCATCTATGGTCCTGGTTTTACCAATCAACATATTGAGTTTGATTTCCGCGCCCAATTTCTTTATGGTATCAATTTCAGCGGCTACTATGCTCTTAGGCAGGCGGAATTCCGGAATCCCGTAGATCAACACGCCGCCCAATTCATGCAGAGCCTCAAAGATAGTCACCTGGTGTCCGGCCTGCAATAATTCATAGGATACGGTGATGCCCGCCGGCCCTGAGCCGACTACAGCCACTTTTTTACCGGTTGAGGGAGCGAGTTTGGGCAATGTCACAGCGCCCTGTTCCCGTTCGTAATCAGCCACAAATCGTTCCAGCCGCCCGATGGCTACCGGTTTGTCAATTTTGGCAACTACACAAAGCTGTTCACATTGTTCTTCCTGAGGACAAACCCTTCCACAAACAGCCGGTAACAGGTTGGTCTCCTTGATTTTTCGCGCTGCTCCCAGAAAATCACCTTCGACAATCAAGTGTATGAAGCCGGTTATGTCTACGGATACAGGACAACCGTCCACACAGGGCTGCTTGGGGCATTGCAAACAGCGTTTGGCTTCGATCTGAGCCAACTCCGCATTAAATCCAAGGGCAACTTCATTAAAATCCTGGACGCGATCTTCCGCAGTACGGACAGGCATTGCCTGTCGGGGAATACGTTCTTTTTTCTTCCTGGGGGGCCGGGTTCTTTTTTCTTCGGCCATTATGATCTCTCCTGTTCCGCTTCGGCTATGATTCCATCCATTTGGCAGGCTTGCTCTTGATCGTAATAATGATGTTTGGCGATTTGTTCATCAAAATCAACCAGGTGGGCATCAAATTCAGGTCCATCTACACAAGCAAATTTCACCTCATCGCCAACTGTGACTCGGCATCCACCGCACATGCCCGTTCCATCAATCATGATGGCATTCAGGCTGGCGATAGTTTCAATTTTATAAGGTCGGGTCACTTCAGCGACAGCTCTCATCATCATGGTTGGTCCAATTGCAACCACCAGATCGATTTTCTTTTTCTCATCGATTAACCCCTGCAGCACAGTGGAGCCAAATCCTTTGATTCCATAGCTACCATCATCGGTGGTGATGATCAATTCATCACTGACTTCCCCCAGTTCTTTTTCCAGGATTAGCAGCTCTTTATTTCGAGCGCCGTTAATGGTGATAACTTTGTTGCCAGCTTCTTTTAGACCCTTGACGATCGGGTATAAAACTGCTGTTCCAACACCTCCACCGACACAAACAACAGTTCCGAATTTTTCCATATCCGTGGGCTTGCCCAGCGGTCCCAGCACGTCCAGTAAAGCATCGCCTTCCTCAAAACCGCTCAGGACATGCGTGCTGAATCCGGCATCCTGTATGATCAGGTCAATGGTCCCTTTTTCCAGATCGGAATCCACAATAGTTAAAGGGATTCGTTCGCTGGTTTCATCCGCGCGGAGTACTATAAACTGCCCGGGTTTTCTGGATCTAGCAACTTCCGGTGCCTCTACACTGAATCGAGTGATCTTGGGAGCGAGCACCTGTTTGGAAATTATTTTATACATTTTTCAACTCCTGCATACCATACAGAGGGCATTGATCTTGTTTTAATACAATATGATTATAACTGTTACCCAAATCTGTTAGTCATGATTTTATGTGTAACTTGTCATGAGTTCCAAAGATGGTTTTTTTTATTTTTTACTGGTTGAAATTCATTATAAACGTCATTGAGGATCAGGATAATCTGTTCCAAAGGAATTAACCTTAATCTGGAGAAAAAATATGCTCAAATAAATGCTTCCTGATATTATATATAGATTGTGTGGACGTTTATAAGGGAAAAGGAAAGGCATGACTGAAAATCTATCGGATCAACCCCGTCAGTTTAAAGGGAAAGGGTTTCAAAAGCGTTTTTATAATAGTTGGTCTGCCTTCTGGAAGGATCTGACCTTTTTGTTTTCCAACCGTAATAGAATCAAATCTGCCATGCGTTCTGACCAGTTACCCCGGGCGTTTCGGGAACGTTTGATGTTGGCCGTTACAGAGGTTAACCACTGCAGATACTGCCGCTCATTTCATGTCCAGCAAGCCTATCAGGCGGGGATTTCCAAAGAAGAAGTTCAAACCTATCTAGAAGGAGCTATTCCAGAAGATGTGCCTGATGATCAAAAAATTGCAGTGGCTTATGCCAGGCATTGGGCGGAAAATGAGACCAGGCCAGATTTGGCATTTGAGAATCAGCTCCGCGAATTTTATGGTGAGAATGGATTCCTGGATATTGGAATGGTTTTAAGGATGATCTGGATGGGGAACTTGCTGGGAAATACCCTGGACTACCTGCTTTACCTCTTGTCGTTTGGAAAAAGACGGGCATAACTTAGCCGTTTTGCCAAATATAGAAGGAGAAATAATCCCCTCAGGATCGGATCACAAAAGAGACAGGCAGGAAGGAAAATTCCTGTTTTGATCACCACTACTTATGATCTGGTAAAAAGGGTTATTTTGCCCCTGATTAGGGGCTCAGTCGATAAACTCGTGGTATGATAATTTAGTAGAAAAAAACAACGGATTATTGTTAACACAGATTAAAAATTTCCTTTCAAATGAAATCTGATCGGAGTCTTTAATGCTTGTCAATTAAAATCAAATCAATCATTTTCCTCAGTGCAAAACAAACAAGGATTGAGGGTATAGAGAGGAATAGATGCAAGAAAAACTTGATCAATTAAAAGGGATATTGGCAGTTGTTTCAGATTTGCACGGTGCAACAGCGCTCTTAGGTTGGGACCAGCAGTGTTATATGCCTCCTGGAGGGGTAACAGCGCGAGGGAACCAAATGGGTACCTTGAGCAGCCTGGCGCATTCAAAATTTGTCTCCGAGGAAGTCGGCTCCCTTTTGGAAGAATTGAAACCTTATGGTGAGTCGCTAGATCCGGAATCGGATGATGCCTGTCTGATTGAAATCACACATCGTGATTACCAAAAAGCAGTCAAAGTCCCCAGTGAATATGTGGCAGAGTACTCTCGTATCACGGTTGTGGCTCACGGAGCCTGGGAAGAAGCCCGGGCTAAGGATGATTTCCCGCATTTCCAACCCCATTTGGAAAAGATTGTAGAGATGCGGCGTCAATATGCCGAATTCTTTGCTCCTTATGATCATGTTTACGACCCGCTCCTGGATGATTTTGAACCAGGTATGACAACTGCAGAAGTTCAGCAGATTTTTACTGAAATGCGTCCCAAACAGGTTGAATTAATTAAAGCCATCGCTGAAAAACCCCAGGTAGATGACAGCTTCTTGCATTTGCATTATGAAGATCAGAAACAGTGGGATTTTGGGGTAGAGGCTATCACAAAATATGGCTATGATTGGAACCGCGGCCGGCAAGATAAGGCAGCCCATCCCTTCACGACCAACTTTGGGCTTGGCGATGTCCGGATTACCACCCGTGTGGATGAAAATTTCCTCAATACAGCGCTGTTTGGCACCCTTCACGAAGCCGGTCATGCTATTTATGAACAAGGAATCGATGGCGCATTGGATAGATCTCCTTTGGGCAGCGGCGCTTCGTTGGCTATTCATGAATCCCAATCCCGGATGTATGAGAATTTATTGGGTAGATCCTATGATTTCTGGGTGCATTTTTACCCGCAGCTGCAAGATAGTTTTAAAACCCAGCTAGGCAATGTTGATCTGGATACTTTCTACAAAGGCATTAATAAAGTTGAACCTTCCTTGGTCCGAGTAGAAGCTGATGAAGCTACTTATAATCTGCATATCATGCTCCGGCTGGAATTGGAAATTGCCTTGATGGAAGGTGTTTTAGAAGTGAAAGATTTACCAGCGGCCTGGAATGATCGCATGCAGGATTACCTGGGCGTGGTGCCGTCCAGCGATGCTGATGGCGTTTTACAGGATGTGCACTGGTCCGCAGGCATTTTGGGATATTTCCCAACTTATGCCCTTGGTAACCTGGTTTCAAATCAGCTCTGGGATAAAATTAATCAGGATATCCCGCAATTATCAGCTCAAATCCAAAAAGGTGATTTTGCAGAACTATTGGCCTGGTTGCGGGAAAATGTGCATCGTCATGGTTCCAAATTCAAACCACAGGTGCTGGTTAATAGGATTGTAGGGTCAAAGATATCACCAGAACCATATATCAAGTACCTGAACGATAAGTTTGGCGCGATTTACGAACTGTAGTTGAACCGGAGAAGGAGAAGCAGTGGGACAGATTTTGTTTGTCGATGATGATACGGATTCCTTAGCCATGTACGTGAAGGCAGTATCGCTTGCCAATTATGAAGCTGATATTGCTTCAAGTGCCATGGAAGGTTGGGACCTGATCAAGAAAAATCCTTACGATCTGATCTTCGTTGACTTGAATATTCCCGGGGTATCCGGTTATGATTTGTTGGTAAAAGTAAGGAAAAATCGAAAGACTAAAAAAATTCCAGTGGTTGTTATTTCCGCTATGCCTGAGGGCAGCCTGGTGGATGAAGTATTAAAAGCCGGGGCAACACTTTTCCTTGAAAAACCCGTTGCCCTGAACGAACTTTATTCGGTAATCGAAAAATATAAAGGCAAGTCATCTTGAGCCGATTGAATATAACTAAACTTGTAGTATGTCTCTCCGCCATTTATTAATTCCTTCCCTTTTTTTTGTGTTATTTACAGCGGGGTGCAGTGCGCTGGCCAGTAGTGCTGTTCCGACCTTTATCCCAGCAGAATATCTGCCTACAATAATTGAGCTGACAGCCCAATCCCTGGTCGATGAGGGATTGGTGACCCCTCCACCCTCTTCAACGATAGATCCTGATTTAATCACTCCGACTCCTTCTCCAACGGATACTCCAACACTCACGACGCAGCCATTGGTTACAATCACACCAACCCTGGATATTGTCCTTGGTACTCCAGAACCTTTAACCCTGCCGGATCCACTGCCGCAAGCTGAAATTCAGATTATCAGTCCTGGTCGTCTATCCCGGGTTAGATCTCCATTCAACCTGCATGTATACCTGTCACCACCCAGAAACGAAAGGGAAGAAAATCATACTTACCAGATATCATTATTTGGGGATGATGGCCGAGTTTTAAAACGAGAGACCATTACCGTGGAAGGAGGGGAGGCCGGGAATTCCCATCTGGTTATGGATCTTAGCTTTAATATCTCTGGTGAAGCAGAAACTGCCCGTTTAGAAGTTAGCGAGGTGGATCCTTATGGCAGGATATCCGCCCTGGCCAGTACGGATGTGATTTTGTTATCTGTCGGGGAACAGGTTATTAAATCGATCCTTGATTTATATGCGAATTTAATTATCCAGCAGCCCATTTCCAGCACACTGATACAGGGCGATGTGTTAATAATTCAGGGAATTACCCGATTCGCTCCAGATGACCAATTGCTGGTGGAATTAATTAACCGGGATGGTAGCCAGGTGGGATCTGCGATAATAACTGTAAAGGAAGAAGAATTGGGGAATGGTTATCGGCCTTATAATGGTGAAATACCTTACCAGGTAGGTTCTTCCTCGTGGATTCGGGTTCAAGTTATCGCCAGGGACGGAAAATTTTCCGGAATCCAGCACCTCTCCAGTGTTGAGGTATTGGTTAGTCCCTGATTCTTGTTTGAACGGATCAGTTTAAACGGGATTGAACAAACTGATAAACAACTTTTAACTCTTTCGTTTTTAAGATCCCCAGCGCAGCGACATAAACCACAATTCCAATCAGGATTCCCCCCAGGGCCAAAAGCCAGGTGGCAAGTTCGCCTGCCAGTGCTATCCACCCAAAGATTGCCCCTGTCATCAAACTGCCGGAAATGGCAGCTTTGAGCAGCCCGGCTCCGATGTGCTTTCCGTTCAAACCGTTTAATCTTTTTCCCATGATTAGAATAAGTCCAATCATTTCCAACCCGGTTGCCAGTGTATTTGCCAGGGCTAAGCCACCGTGGGGCATCCATCCCATTCGCAAGAAGGCAGCTGAAAAAGTAAAACTGAAGATTACATTCAGTGACATGGCACCAATACCAATAAATACTGGCGTTTTGGTATCGTGCAGAGCATAAAATGTCCTGGCCAGAATCTCCACCATAGCATGTCCGACCAAACCGGAAGCGTACCAGAGCAGCGCCCAGGCAACCAGCTCGGTAGAGTAGGCGGTAAACTCACCCCGTTGGTAAATTAAAGTAATAATTGGTTTGCGTAAAATTATTAATCCCAGGCTGGCAGGTATGGATAATAACAAAATCCCTCTAAGGGTTGCGGCCAGTGACCCCCGCATTTCTATGAGTTTGTTTTTAGCTACCTGGGTTGAAAAGGTTGGCAGGGCAGCAGTGGCGATGGATTGGGCAATTGCCGCTTGGGGCATCAACATCAAGGCAAAGGCAATTTGAATAGCGGATGCACTGCCAACTGGCTGCTGGGTGGCTAATCTCATATTAATCCAGAAATTTAGCTGCACGATGGCTACACCAAGGAGGCGGGGACCCATTAATCGGGCTACTTCCCGCACGTCGGGGGAGTCCATTCCGAACCCGGGTGTATAGGCGCCTTTTTGTTTGAATAACAGGGGCAATTGGAGAATTAAATGGAAGCCAGCCCCGATCAGGACGCCCCAAGCTAAACCATAAATGCCCATTCTGGGGGTCAGGACGGTCACACCAAAAATCATCCCGATTTGGTACATTGCCGGTGTTAATGCCGGAATAAAAAATTTCTGATTGGAATTGAGGACGCCCATCACCAATCCGCTAATCCCAAATAGAACTGCCGAGGGCAGCATGAGTCTTGTGAGGGCTATGGCCAGGGCTTCCTTGGCTGGATCTGCTGCAAATCCTGGCGCAATGACATAACGTATGAGCTGCGGGGCAAATATTGCCGCCAGGGCTGCTAAAATTATGAGAAGGATCAAAATCAGGTTAAAAATGGATGACGCCAAACGCCAGGCTTCTTGCCGTTTTTCTTTGGCGAGCAAACTGGTGAGAGTGGGTATAAAAGCGGAACCCAGGGCGCCGCCAGCAACCAGATTAAATAAGGTCTCAGATATCCGGTTGGCGGCATTAAATGCATCCATATTAGCTGAGGTGCCAAAGGCTTTAGCAACCAGAATTTGTCGAACTAAACCGGCGAGATTACTGAGTACAAATGCTGCTGTTATCAGGCTGGCAGCACGAGCAATTTGTTGATTGGCAGAGAGGGAATCTGGAGGTTTTGATTCTGTGTTCACAATCAACGATTATAACATCACCCAGCCTTCTTCTGTCCTTTGGGTGGTCGGCCTGGCTTCTTAGAAATTGTATATACCCTTATGCTATAATCGCTCCAGAACTAGAAAAATTTACCTTCAGAGCAATCTGCAGGTATTATAAATTTCAATAAGGTGAGCCGATGTTAGGAAAAATTGTCCGTTTAGTAGGGGGGAATCCCCACCAAAAGATCCTGGATGGCCTTGCATTTGAGGTGGGTGCTATCAATGCGCTCGAAACCGAATATGAAGGACTAAGTGAAGCGGATTTAAAGAGCAAAACGGATCATTTTCGCCTTCGTTTGGCTAAGGGCGAAACCCTGGAAGATGTCCTCCCTGAGGCTTTTGCTTCTGTTCGTGAAGTTAGCAAGAGAATGATCGGTCAGCGTCATTATGATGTCCAAATGATCGGTGGTATGGCCATGCATCGCTGTTTTGTAGCTGAAATGAGAACCGGTGAGGGAAAAACCCTTGGCGCGACCTTACCTTTGTATTTAAACGCTCTCGATTTATCTCCAGAATGGATGAAAAAAGCCCGATCTACCTGGGGGGAGGATCCGGAATCCTGGAAATTTATTCCCTTGAATGACCTGCCAGTGAGTAGGGGAGTTCACCTTGTTACTGTTAATGATTACCTGGCCCGCCGCGATGCCCGATGGATGGCGCCTATTTACAATTTCCTGGGACTAAGTGTGGGCGTGCTTCAAATGGCTGCCCAGACGGAACATGGCAAGAAGGCATTCATGGTTAACCTGGAAAACAAATCACCCCAGGAGGATCGCAACCAGCTGGATATGGTCATGCGGAAAATTGCCTACCAGGCAGATATTGTTTATGGGACCAATAACGAATTTGGTTTTGATTATCTCCGGGATAATATGGCCATGCAGATGGATGGTCGCGTTCAACGCGGTTATCACTATGCCATCATTGACGAAGTTGATAATGTACTGATTGATGAAGCCAGAACACCTTTAATTATCTCTGGTCCTTCCCATGATGATCCCGAATGGTATCGGCGGATGGCCACAGTTGTCAAACGGCTCAAACCTGAGGATTATGAGATCAGTATCCGGGATCGAAATATTACCCTGACACCCCTTGGTGAAATGCATATTGAAGAGTTGCTCGGCCAGCCTTTAGGTGATCCAGATCATCCTGAAGATATCACCACGGAACAGGCCCGGTTACTGGGATATTTGGAACAGGCGCTGCGAGCGGAATTTATTTTTAAGAAGAATAAAGATTACCTGGTTCAGGCAGGAAAAGTAGTGATCGTTGATGACTTCACCGGCCGATTAATGCCTGGACGCCGCTGGTCTGATGGTCTTCATCAGGCAGTGGAAGCTAAAGAAAATGTCAAGGTTCAAAGCGAAAATGTGACTTATGCAACCATTACTATCCAGAATTATTTCCGTATGTATGAAAAACTATCTGGTATGACGGGTACTGCTGTTACCGAATCAGAAGAATTTAATGAGATTTATGGTTTGGATCCGATAGCTATTCCTACCAATCTGGATTATGCGGCTTCCCTGGAAGAAACTTCCTTGGTCACTTTAAAAGCGAAAGAAATCGATAGTGGGTTTGAATATACCTTCTACGCCGATAAAGATGATCCTGAGCAGACCCAACTTTTTTGGAAACGGAAAGATTATTCAGATTTAATTTATCTTAGTGAAGAAGCAAAACTAAGGGCGATTTCGGAAGAGATCTTGACTTTTCATGTGGTCGGCCGACCACTGCTGGTAGGAACGACCTCAGTGGAAAACTCAGAACAGCTCTCGAACCGGTTGGATGGCGCCTCGATTCGCAATCTGATCTATACCTTGATGATCCGGGAAAAATGGATGCGCAAACATGACCGTTTCCCGGATGGACGCAGTATTCCAGAATTACAACCCCTTAATGTTCCCCTCGACGGCTTAAAGTTGGGCAACCTCAGAAATCTGATTAAGGAATTAGATCTTGAATTGGTGTTGAATATCAATGATCCAGAAAATATGCAGTTGATCCTGGATGTTTTGGGGCTGGATAAAAGCCATCAAGAGCGTTTGGCCCAGGTTTTAAAACGGGGTGTGGAACATGATGTGCTCAATGCCCGGAAACATACAGAGGAAAGCCAAATCATTGCCGGCGCAGGAGCCTTTGGCGCTGTGATGATTGCTACCAGTATGGCAGGCCGAGGTGTGGATATTAAACTAGGCGGTGAATTAGCCGAAGAAATTACCACAGATGTGGTTCGGGTATTAACCCGGGCAGGTTATGATGATCCTTTTGAGCTCTCCTTACAGGAACAGGAAGATCTCATTCAGCAGCTGGAAAAAGATGCTTTTGGGATATATGAAACAGAAATCAATTATTTCCTTCAGCATATGCGGCACAAGGAACAGGTTAAGACATTGGGTGGTTTGCATGTAATCGGCTCTGAACGTCATGAAGCCCGTCGAATTGACAATCAGCTCAGGGGCCGTGCAGCCCGCCAGGGAGATCCGGGCTCATCCCGGTTTTATCTCTCCATGGAAGATGATTTGATGGCCAGGTTTGGCGGTCAGCAGATGGAAGCTTTGATGACACGTCTGCATGTAGATGAATCCATGCCTATCGCCAATCCTCTGGTAGATCGGGTAGTTGAACAATCCCAGACCAGGGTTGAAGGTTCAAACTTTGATGTCCGAAAACACCTGTTGGAATATGATGATGTTTTAAATGCTCAACGTGAGAAGATCTATCAACAACGGGACCTGGTTTTTCGGAAAGGGGATCTTTCTGAAGATATCCTGGACATGCTCCAGTCAGAAATCCAGCAGCGTGTAGAAAACTTGGTTTTGGAAGACGAGAGTGATGATCAAGGAGGTGCCTGGCGTTTATTAGCTTGGTTAACACAGACCCAGCCAACCCTGACTTTCCAGGATCAGAAAGTACCATCTTATACCATGCAGCTGCTCTTGAATACCATTCGGGAGAAAAATCCTGCTTTGGAGAAAGATCAGCTTGTACCTGTTTTAGTCGATCTTGGCAAAGATACTCTGGCTGCAGAAGAGAAATACGTGTTGGGCGCAGTGGAGCGTACCTTGGAAGACCGTCAATATCGCTTCCAGGATCAACTGGATGCCCGATTAGAGAGTCTTGATACTTTCCTGGAGGGTTTGTCTTATGGCAGTGATGAACCTTTGAATCCCCAGGTTGTATTTAATGAATTAAGGGAATTGGTAAGAACACGTTTAGAGTTAACTCCCAATCAAATTAAAGAGTTGGTTGATGGTCCCGGTGAGGATCTTGAGGAAAACTTAAGATACCAGATTGAGTCCCAGCTTAAGCTTCTGGAGGCCAGGCGCCTGTTTGGGGGAGTGGAACGATTATTGGAATCCCCCCTGGAGATTGAGGATTCCCAAATCGAGGATCTGGACTGGGAATCTATTAATGAATGGATTATAAATCGAGTCCAGGACCAATTTAAGGAACGGATTCAAATTTATTTTAATGATCCCGAGGATGCCAGGATCACCAAAAGTATTGAAGCGGGATTAAAAGAAATCCAAGGGACGGCACTTAAGGAATCTGACCTGGTAATTATTTTAGGGTTAATGGCAGAAGGACGCAGGGCTGCCTTTGATAAAAAGAGCCATAAACGCATCTGGGTGCGCACCCAACGTTTGCGCTACACATTCTTTGCGGCAGATCTGCTACTGCAGATGGATCCTGCTGAGGCAAATATTGATATACAACAGCATTTAGAAAACGCCCGTCAGCAAATACAGAGTGCGTGGGGATTTAATGAAATTTCCCGCTTAAAAGAAACGCTGATTTCAAATCTGGAAGAAAATTTCAGGGAAGAACTTCAGGAAGAATTAGGTGATGAGCGTTATCAGTCCGTTGTTGACCAAAAGATTGAAGCGCTCTCGGAAGACATCAGAATAAAAGTAAACGACCTGTTAGGAAAAAAACTCATGAATAATATTTACCGAGACCTTTTCCTGCGAATTATCTCTGAGCTTTGGGTTGAATATTTAACGGAAATGGAAGCCCTTCGGGTGGCGATTGGTTTGGAGGCATATGCTCAACGAGATCCACTGGTGCAGTATAAATCTAAAGGATTTGAGATGTTCCAAAAGTTGATGGAAGATATGAGAGTGGGTGTGGTCAACCGTATGTTCACCTTCCAGCCCCGTAATTTGGAACGGGTCCGGGCAATAGTTGAAGAAGATGGTTTACCATCAGACACTAGATAAAGCAGCTCTTTTATAGATTCAATAGTTAAAACACCAGACCGCTCTCTAACAGAGCGGTCTGGGTGGTTAACACTGGCAATTTTTTCAGGTACAATTAATTAAATTATTTAGTTGTATGTGATTGAGTTGCAGATGACGGAAATCCTGATTCCTGAAGTCGCTGAATTTTACACGAATCTTCCCAAAGTGGAGCTTCATCGCCACCTGGAGGGTTCTCTACGCGTTCCGACGATGATGGAAATCGTTCGATCCCATGAAATGGATGTAAAAAACACCGGCTATTTACGCCCTCTGGTTCAGGTGGACAATCAGGAACCTTATACTTTTGAAAATTTCCTTGCAAAATTCGGGACATTAAGGCTTTTTTATAAATCAACCGATATTATTAAACGCATCACCTGGGAGGCGATAGAAGATGCCGCCCAGGACAATATCCGCTACTTAGAACTTCGATTTACTCCGGTTGCGCTCAGCAGGGCAGAGGGATTTCCAATGACCCAGGTTGTGGATTGGGTGATTGAAAGCGTGCAGGAAGCCTCGGCCCATTTTCAAATCATGGTCCGTTTAATTGTCAGCATCAATCGTCACGAAAGCGTTGCCCAGGCCCAGAAAACAATTGAAATTGCGCTGGATAAAAAAGATCAGGGCATTGTAGGCGTTGATCTGGCAGGTAATGAGGCAGATTTTTCAGGGGAACCGTTCCAGGAAATTTTCGCTATTGCCCGGAAGGGGGGATTGAGGGTAACCATTCATGCTGGTGAATGGGGTGGACCGGAGAATGTCCGCCAGGCAATTGAAGTGCTTGGGGCAGAGCGCATCGGTCATGGGATCCGGGTTTTGGAAGACCCCAATACTGTCGCACTGGCAAAGGAGCGCGGCACCTTATTTGAAGTTTGTGTGACCAGTAATCACCATTCCGGCGCTGTAAAAGAGCTTTCAGATCATCCAATTCGAAGGATGTTATCCGAAGGTTTAAATGTGACCATCAATACCGATGATCCCAGTATCTCCAGGATTAATCTGTCCAGTGAGTATCAAGCTGTAAATAAAGTGCTGGGGATCCCCATGGAATTGATTGAGGAGCGGGTGACTGCTGCTGCATTGGGTGCGTTTTTACCAGACGACGTCCGTCAACGATTGGCAGTTGTTGTGTCTAAAGAATTTAAAGAAAAGATTCTCCAATCAGATTGAAGTTATTACTCCCGGTTTTGTTCCCATTCTCTGACTGATTCATCAATTATTTGCCGGATTTCCTCTTCTGGAATCTCTTCCGCATCATTATATGAATTTAAGCCCACCCAGAAGCGAATTTCCCTATTATGATTTTCCATTAAGTGAATACCTTTGCCTGCCAGTGGTGATCCGTGGAGTTTCTTCTGGAGAATATTATTTACCTCATCAACGACACTGAGCATTTTGGCTTTAGGTTCATCATCCTCGTCTAGTTCAGACGCTGGTTCAGGTTTGGATTCAACAATCGCTGGTGTTACATTGCTGGGAGGTTGTTTAACCGGGACTTCAGGTTTTTGAGGGGGTTCCTCATGTAATGTGATGATGTTTAAAATATCTTTTGGAAGTTCCTCTTTTTTAAGATACTTTCCATCAATATCATATAACGGGGGTTGGCCTTCTTCTTTCCAAACTTGCAAAATTAGCTTGGATTCTGGGCTGGGTTTTGATGATTGGGGAATTGATATTGCTGCCGCTGCGCTTTCACTGGTTTCGCTTACGAGACCATCTGGATCTGGATCGTCTTTTTGGAAAAGATTCTTAAGTAAAGGTGAGTTAAGGGACAGCAAGAAAAGTCCCAGGAAAAAACCAATTGCAAGAGCAAAGATCACGATAAAAATAAGCAGAGCGGTTTGCATAGAAACTCCTTCTTACTCAGAAAGCGGTTGGCAGCTGGGACAAAAATAAGTGCTTCGCTGGGCAATTTTAATCCGCTTTATGGGTGTTTTACATTGTTTACAAGGTTCTCCTTCTAAATTATACACCGAGAGGTATTTCTGGTAATCCCCTCCTGTGTACATCCAATCAATACTTGCTCCCTGGTTCTGGATGCCTTCCCTGAGAACTTCCCGGATATTATTCCAGAGTTGTTTTGCCTGGTAGGCATCCAGTAAATTTGATTTTGTGGCCGGGTGCAGTTTCGCGCGGTGCAAGGCTTCGTCGGTATAGATATTGCCCAGCCCGGCAATAATTTTTTGATCCAATAAAAATGATTTCAACTGCCGGTTGCGGCTTTGTAATAGTTGGTGGAGTAATTCGGGAGTGAAATTATCCTCCAGCGGCTCTGGGCCAAGATCTCCGATTTGAGATTGGGGATCCGCTGTAAGCCAAACCCGACCGAATTTCCGAATATTATTAAATGCCAAGCGGTACTTATCTGAGAAATTTACAATCAGCCGATAATGTTTGCCTAGAGGGGCGGTTTTTTCTTCGACTACCAGCTCACCGCTCATCCTTAAATGGATAATCAGTGTGTCCCGCGAAAGACGGACCAATAGATTTTTACCCCGCCGGCCCACTCCGGTGACAAACTGCCCCTGGATCCGGTCCTTAAATTCTTCCGGGGTTGGGGATGCCAGGGTTCTGTCCCAAAGAAGATCTGCATCCTTGATTTTCTTACCAAGAATGGATGGAGAACCAACTCCTCCCTGGAGCAAATATCTGCGGAAAGTTTCGACTTCTGGTAATTCTGGCATAATGTTATTCGTCGAACATTTCACCTACACTGCGCCCTTCATGGGCTCTTCGGATGACTTCGCCCAACAGGGGTGCGATATCCAAAATTTCTACAATGCGGTTTTTCTTCAGGATTTCCAAACCCTGGGCGGGAATCGGAACGGTGTTGGTAGTTATCAGGCGATTAATTGGAGAAGCAGCCAATGTTTTTATTGCCGAGTTAGAAAAAACTGGATGAACAAAGGTAGAACAAATGCTCCGGGCGCCTTTTTTTGCAGCCAAATGAGCAGCCTCAGCCATAGACCCGCCGGTATCTACTTCATCATCTACAATGATCACATCCCTGTCCTTGGTATCTCCAATCAGGGATAAAGCTTCGGCGGCGTTAGTCTTGGAGCGTCTTCTCTTTTCTATAAAGGCGATGGGCACACCCAGCTCAGCTGCCAGGTTGCGTCCCTTTTTTGCAAAACCAAGATCCACCGTCAGCACAACCGGGTCCTTCATTGTTGGAAGGAGTTCTTTGAGGCGATCCTTTAACAAATGATAAGCTGTCAGGACATCACCGGGGATAGAGAAAAAACCCTGAATTTGGCCAGCGTGCATATCCATGGTCATATAACGATCCGCACCGGCAATTTCAATCATATCGGCTATCAAACGGGCCGTGATTGGCACCCTGGGTTTGTCTTTTTTATCCGACCGGGTGTAGCTAAGATGCGGGATGACTGCGGTTACCCTGCCGGCTGAATCCAACCTGAGAGTTTGCAAGGTGATTAATAATTCCATCAGATTTCTGTGAACTGGACGGGAGGTGTTTTGGATCAAATAAACATCCTGACCGCGGACGCTATTATGCAGCCTGACCCATATATTCTCGTTAGGATAATCAATAATATCCCTGCCGCTAATGGGGACATGAAGGTAGTCAGAGATGCCCTGGGCCACACCTGGAATCGCGGTGCCGGCAAAGAGTTTAATATCGCCATACATGCCTGAGTGTTGGGTAATAACATGTGACATAGAAGTTTCCTTTATTGATGATCCTGCCATTCATTTTGCAGCATACTCATAATCATAACATCCACATACTTTCCATCAAGGTATTGGGCCTGGCGGAACTTCCCTTCTTGGATGAATCCGGCTTTTTCATAGGATCGGATAGCTCG
>CAXMRF010000024.1:0-2929 GCA_964195965.1 uncultured Nitrosomonadaceae bacterium | reverse complement strand
TCAAACCAATCCTCTTCTTCTGCCAGGGAAAGCGGTACGAGCAAGGACAACCCCTGGCGAACTTCAGGATCATTTAACCATTTTACAAAATAGGGAAGGTCTTCTTTTTCGATTGCCCTGAAGCGAATTTGATCGCCAATGATCATAAACCAGCTCCTTGGATTAATTCCTCTACAGCCTTCCATGGGGAAATTTTCCTATTGGTTACCCGGGAAAGAGTTTTACTGTAGGCATCAGGGGGTATTTTTGTTTCCCATCTGGAACGCAGCGCTCTTTGAAGCAGGGTGTCGAGTTCGTTTCCCAAACGGGCTTTTTCTCTTTCTTGCCATTTACCACTGGATTTGAGATAGCTATGATGGGCGGTAAGCGCTTCTATTAGCGCTGGAATGCCCTCTCCGGTAGTGGCGACTGTTGGCAAGATGGATGGGATCCAGTCAGTATCCGATTTAGTATTTTCAACGGGTTCGATTGCCATTTCCTCGCCATGATGCATGATTGGCTCGATTTCCGGATGAGCTAGGGAAAGCATATTGCGAAGCGCCCGGAGAGTATTGTCCGACCCGGGTTTATCTGATTTATTAACTACCAGGATATCAGCAATTTCCAGGATCCCGGCCTTAATGGTCTGAATTTCATCACCCAATCCTGGTGCTTCAATTACCAGCGTGCTGTGCGCCAGGCGGGCGATATCCACTTCTGCCTGGCCGGCACCTACGGTTTCTATAATGATGATTTCAAATCCTGCCGCATCAAATACCTGAACCAGGCCTGCGGTTGCGGCTGCCAACCCGCCCAAAGATCCCCTGGAAGCCATCGAGCGGATAAAGATGCCGGGATCTCCGGCCAGATCCTGCATTCGGACCCGGTCACCCAGGAGAGCTCCCCCGGTAAATGGACTGGTGGGGTCCACCGCGACAATGGCAACTTTGGGAGGTACCTCATGATTTGGAGGGTTACGGTAAGCCAGGGCAAGTTGATTAACCAGGGTTGATTTCCCTGTGCCAGGCGCTCCAGTAACTCCTATCAGATGGGCTTTCCCAGTATGGGGAAAGAACGCTTCCAGGAGCTTAAGGCCTTCTGCAGTGTTGTTTTCTATTTGGGTCAGGGATCGACTTACAGCAATCCGTTCCCCATTCAGAACTGATTGGGGTTGGATTACTGACATGCTTTTTGAATATCTGCTATGATCACTTGAGTGGAAGTGCCCGGTCCATATATTCCATCAACGCCTAATTTCTTCAGCTCGATTTTATCTTCATCCGGGATAATACCGCCCAGGAAAAGTTTGATTTCCTCAAGCCCTTGTTTTTTGAGCATCGTTAATATTTTTGGGACCAGGGTCATATGCGCCCCGGAAAGAATGGATAATCCAACGATTTGAACATCTTCCTGAAGGGCGGCTTCGGTGATCATTTCCGGGGTCTGACGTAATCCTGTATAGATCACTTCCATGCCGGCGTCCCGGAGAGCCCGGGCGACAACTTTTGCCCCCCTGTCATGACCATCCAGACCAGCCTTTGCGATTAATACTCTGATCTTGTTTTGCGAGTTTTCCATTCTGCCTCCAGAGTACAAATGTCCTGAAAAAATTATACCCCAAAGGAAAGAAGGGGATTTATTCGAGATCGATTAATAGGCTGACCGGGCAGTGGTCTGATCCTTTGATATCGTCATGGATAATTACATCCTCAACCTGGCTGACCAGGGCATCAGAGATCAGGAAATAATCGAGCCGCCAGCCGACGTTGCGCTCCCGGGCATTACCGCGATAGGTCCACCAGGTATATTGTTCCTTCTCAGGATAAAGTTCCCTAAAAATATCCTTAAAACCATGTTCTAGATAAGTATCAATCCAGGCCCTTTCTTCGGGCAGGAAACCGGTGTTGCCTTGATTTGCTTTGGCGTTGCGCAGGTCGATGGGTTGGTGACAGGTATTAAAATCACCGCAAATGATTATGTTTTCACCTTGAGCATGCCGTTCATCGCAAATTTCCAACAGCTCCTGGTAAAAATCAAGCTTATACTCCACTCGGCTCAGATCTCGCCCGCCATTTGGAAAATAGATGTTAAATATCCTCAATCCAGGCAGGAGGGTTTGAATTACCCGGCCTTCCTGATCAAACCGGGGGAATCCCAACCCGATTTCGGTGCTTGCGGGTTCTTGCTTGGCATAGGTGGCCACCCCGCTGTAGCCTGGTCGTTCAGCAGGATTCCAGATCGGATTTCTTTTCTCTAGGGATTCTCGCTGTGAGTTTGTCAATTGGTCCGGTCTGGCTCTCACTTCCTGGAGGCAGAGCAAATCAGGATCATAGGTCTCCCACCAGGTATCACCGCCATTTTTAAATGCAGCTCTTAGACCATTTACATTCCAGGTAGTTATTGTGAACATCTTTTGATTGTAACAGATGGGCGAGACCTCCGAGGTAGCGATTATTCAACAGAGAGGGCGGGTCGAGAGAGGGACCTCGGAGGTCTCTCAGGGTAAGACGCAGCGTGATGAAGTCGTCTTATAGCTGTGGTGAAAAGTATTTCCATCTTATTGTTTCTCTCCTCCTTAACAGCAGCGTGTGGGCAGATAAGTCCATACGCTGTTGCATTTCCGGACCAGGAGTACTATCAATTACAACCCGGCGAATTAATCCTGGCGGCTATGGAGGAATATATCTAGCGGGACGGCGTTGAAAGGTGACTATGTCCGGGAAACGCTTGCCCGGATACCTTCCCAATTGGCATATTGGTTTGCCTGGTTAAGTTTTTATCCGGAATCAGGTTTGTTTACGTCCAACTGAACCCCAATTTTTGGGCTGAGTTAAAGTTCTGTAATGCATAAATCCCATCCAGAATAAACTATAGAGCAGCAAGAGCGTTTTTTTTGAAAGTTCCTTTCTTCAGTAAAGTAATTTTTTTATCTCAGACAATAACCCCTGCT
>CAXMRF010000023.1:0-26998 GCA_964195965.1 uncultured Nitrosomonadaceae bacterium | reverse complement strand
GGAAACACAAAATCCTGGTTGTCCTGCAAGCCATGGACACAGGCGGAAAAGACGGTACAATCCGCCACGTTTTTGAAGGGGTAAACCCTCAGGGTGTTAAGGTGGCAAGTTTCAAAGCGCCTACAAAAAAAGAGCTCGCTCACGATTATCTCTGGCGCATTCATAAACACACGCCCGGAAAAGGCGAAATTGTTATTTTCAATCGCAGCCATTATGAGGACGTGCTGGTAGTTCGGGTCCATGACCTGGTCCCAGAAGCGGTTTGGGGGCGGCGTTATGAGCACATACTTGCCTTTGAGAAAATGCTCGCGGACGAGGGCACAACCATCCTGAAATTCTATTTGCATATCGACAAAGACGAACAGAAAGAACGTTTGCAATCCAGATTGGATGAACCGGAAAAAAACTGGAAATTCAGCGTGGGGGACCTGGATGAACGGAAATTATGGGATCAATACCTGGCAGCATTTGAATCCGCTCTCGAAAAAACGAGCACAGAAACTGCCCCCTGGTATGTAATTCCCGCGAATCGAAAATGGTATCGTAACCTGGTGATTTCCTCAATCATTATAGAAAAGCTAAAAAGTTTAAATATGTCTTATCCGGAATCCAAAGAGGATCTGAATGGGGTTATTATAGAATAACAAAAAAAGGGGAAGAAATAGTTGCCCCATGGATAATGAGAATAGCTTGGAGGAAAACTGAAAACATCTGTTTACATAGCAGCAAGCCTGGACGGTTTCATTGCCAGAGAAAATGGGGATCTGGATTGGCTTTCCAAATTTGATAACGATTCAAGTGGAGAGGATTATGGATTTCAAGAGTATATGAATTCCATAGATACTGTGGTCATGGGCCGCAACACATTTGAGATGGTTGTTTCTTCTGGAAAATGGTTTTATGAAAACAAGTTATTTATTGTGTTAAGCAGCAAGAAGATCCAAATTCCAGGTAATTTTCCACCAACCATCGAGATATTTACGGGTTCGCTAACCGATTTAATCCAAAACCTAACTGCCCGGGGAAAAGGGCATGTTTATGTTGATGGCGGTAAGACTATTCAAGGATTCCTGAATGAAAATCTGATTCAGGAAATCATCATCACCCAGATCCCGATCCTGCTTGGAAAAGGTATACCCCTTTTTGGTCCAGTTCTGGAGGACATAAATCTTAAACTCCTTGAATCAAGGTCTTTTGAAAATGGATTTGTTCAGAGCAAATACGAGGTTATAAATTTATAAACTTACCTCTGCTCAATTTGGACAGGACCACCAGGCAGGCGAATAAACATGAAAGATTATTTAGGCAGGATCGATACTCATACCAAAGGGAATCGTTATGACGTTACCCCCTTATTCAGTCATCAGGCAGATTTTAACGCCCTGGTTGATGATCTTGTATTTTTTGTCGCAGATAAACCCATAGATTTAGTAGCCTGTATAGATGCCCTGGGTTTCATTCTTGGCACAGCCATAGCCCAAAAATTGAGTGTTGGCGTTTTACCCGTCAGGAAAGGCAATAAACTCCCTGTTGAAACGGACAAAATAAAATTCCGGGATTACTCTGGAGAAGAAAAACAGCTGGAAATTCGCCAGGATATTCTGACGCAAGGTATGCAGGTATTAATCGCAGATGAGTGGATAGAAACCGGCGCCCAGGTATCTGCTGCAATTTCCCTGATTGAAAATAATGGTGCTATCGTTGCGGGTATATTAACAATCAACATGGATGATAATGAAAATACCAGACAGATCCGTTCAAATTATGAAGTATATTCTGTATGGGAAGGCAACAGTTAATTCTTAATCCCGGTATACCAAGCAGATTAATCTTTCCACCCGGGATGAAGTACTAAATGGAATTTTAAAATTATGCAAATCCAATTGATCCGCAACGCTACTCTCCGAATAAATTATGCTGGAAAAACATTTCTAACAGATCCTTTCCTCGCTGGAAAACACACGCTGCCGCCTTACAAAGGGGTTTCGCCAAATCCATTAGTTGACTTGCCAATGAGTGCAAACGACGTCCTGGATGGCATAGAGATGGCCCTGATCTCCCATTTACATTCCGATCATTTTGATCTAACAGCAAAAGAATTGCTAAATAAAGATTTGACGTTATTCTGTCAACCTGGAGATGAATTCGAGCTTGTAAAGGATGGTTTTATTAATGCACTACCTATTTACGAATCGCTCGTTTGGGAAGGGATTACAATTTCTCGAACACCCGCCCAGCATGGATCAGGTGGAGTTTTAACTGATATGGGTAATACATCTGGATTTGTATTTCAGGCTGAGGATCAAAAAACCATTTATTGGGCTGGAGATACCATATGGTATCCGACTGTAAAAGATGTTATTCATCAATTTCAACCTGATATTATTCTCACTCATTCCTGTGGTGCAGTCTGGGGTGATGGCGTACTGATTCTCATGGACGCTGAACAAACCTTAGAAGTTTGCCGGGCTGCCCCTCAATCAACCGTGGTTGCAATTCACATGGAAGCGCTAGACCACGCGACGATCACAAGATCCGATCTCAGATCATTGGCCGTTAGCAACAAGATTACTTCCAGCCAACTTTTAATTCCCGCTGATGGGGAAATTCTGAAATTTTAATACTTATTCCAGCACCTTAAAAGGAATTCAAGTGATGACTGAAAGCCAACCGAATAACCCCTTACATGGCATAACCCTGGAGAAAATTTTAGTCAGTTTAGTAGATCATTACGGCTGGGAAGAATTGAGCAAACGGATCAAGATCCGCTGTTTTTACAATGACCCTTCCATAAAGTCCAGTCTGAAATTTCTTCGCAGAACCCCCTGGGCTCGAACAAAAGTCGAGGGGTTATATTTATCCACGCCAGATATCATTGGGAAATAAGTAATCAATTTCCACACAATCCCTTAGGAGAACAAATGGGGTATATCAATAATAAAATTAGCTATCCCTCACAACATCGTAAAATCCTGCCAATTATCATTCTTGTTTTTCTGATCCCTTTGGTAGTTGGCTGCAGCCCAAAAGAAACACCTGCCCCAACCCTGACTCCCAAACCAAAGGAAGTCGAAGTGATCAAAGACCAGGCCTATCTACCAGATGGTCTCGAAGAACATCTCCTGGATATCTATTTGCCAGCCGGAAAAGATGGGCCATTCCCTACCTTATTAATGATTCACGGAGGGAACGGTAAAAAAGAAGACTTGGCGTATTGGGGACAAACTTTTGCAAAAAATGGATTTGCAGCCGTATCTATTGATCACCGCCAATGGCCTGACCACAGTTATCCTGACCATCTAGAGGATGCCTTTTGTGCATTATCCTGGCTTCATGCCAATGCAGAAAACTATCATTTCGATACCGGGAATATTTTTGTAATGGGACATTCCGCGGGCGGCACACTGGCAGCCATGCTGGGTGTAGTTAAAGACCCCACTCCATTTACAGGCCATTGCCCTCACAATTTACCCGAGAAAGATTGGGTTCAAGGTGTAATTCCCTTCACAGGACTCTTTGATTACGGCGCTGCGGCAGAGGAATCCCCCGCTCTGGCTAACTATATAACCGAACTATTAGGCGGTTCCCGGGAGGAGGTTCCAGATATTTGGCTGGAAGCGTCCGCTGCCAGCTGGGTCGACGGTAGCGAACCCCCCTTCTTGCTCATTCATGGAGAAGAGGACCATAGCATTCCTCCAGCACAATCACAAGCATTTGCTGCTCTGCTCAAGTCAGCAGGAGGAGAAGTAGAATTGCTTCTAATCCCAGATGCTAGTCATAACAAAATCAAAAGTAGTGCCCAATCGTTGGAAGCTGTGGAAAATTTTATAAATCGGTTAATTAAATAAACCTCATCCTTCTCTGAGTACGCCTCAATAAAGGCTAACCAGCATATATTCCTGGATAACCAAAACTACTCCTACGGTACGAAAATTACTTGTCAAGTTTTCGGTAGATTAATGATGCCTGGAATGATAAATTCTAAAGTAGATCAAGTGGATACCAGTATTTGTGGAAAGAAGGCACTAATCTTATGAAAAACTTATCGTTTCAGGAAAAATACAATATTATTGGCAAACAGGATACTTCTTATGAAGGCATCTTCGTTACTGCCGTAAAAACTACGGGGATCTTCTGTCGACCCTCCTGCAGGGCAAAAAAACCCCTATTAAAAAATGTGGAATTTTACAATACAACCACTGAAGCTATCCAGCATGGTTTTAGACCCTGCAAGATTTGTAAACCCATGGAAAAAATGGAAGAGACTCCGGCCTATGTAAATTCCATTCTCGCTGAACTTCACCAGGATCCCTATTTGCGTATTAAAGATGGTGACCTGAGACAGAGAGGGATTGAACCCAACCAGATCAGAAGGTGGTTTAAGAAACATCACCAAATGACATTTCAGACCTACCAACGAATGCTGCGCATTAATACCGCCTATAACAGGATTAATGAAGGGGATTCCATTCTGTCCACCGCCTTGAATAGCGGATTTGATTCCTTAAGCGGCTTTAATGAGAGTTACCAGGGGATATTTGGCGGCCCACCTACAAGTCCAGATCATAAAAATGTACTGAATATCATTCGATTCACCACCCCACTTGGACCCATGTTTGCTTGTGCCAGCGACCAGGGTTTATGTTTATTGGAATTCACTGACCGTAGAATGCTGGAAACAGAATTTAAGGATTTAACCAAGAGGTTCAATGCCATCATTCTGCCGGGTAAAAATACCCATCTCAATCAGGTTCAAATAGAAATTCAGGAATATTTTAATGGCAGCCGAAAACACTTCACTATTCCATTGGATACTCCGGGCACAGAGTTTCAAAAAACTGTTTGGACTGAATTAATGAACATTCCCTACGGAGAAACCCGCTCATATAAAGAACAAGCCATCGCCCTCGGAAACAAAAATGCGACCAGGGCAGTAGCTTCTGCAAACGGACACAACAGGGTTTCTATCCTGATACCCTGCCACCGGGTGATCGGATCTGATGGAAGCCTGGTAGGCTACGGGGGAGGTTTACATCGCAAAAAATGGCTTCTTGAATTCGAAAGATCCAATGGATAAAAAAAAAGCCCCCTGAGGGGCTTTTTTTTATTTTATTGTTCTTCCTGAGAATAACTTTGATATTCTTGTTTTGTTTTTTTCCATCGCGCAGCTATACTGATGATATAAACTGAAATCACCACACTTAGGACCAAGTAGCCAGCAATCATATAATCCATTGTATCGGGTACAAAAAATCTGCTTAACATCGCTCAGCTCTCCTTATTGTAGGATTGAATGCGCAGGCTCACTACTTTCTCCTGGAGGGTTCCCAGTCGGATTCTATGCCAAAGAAGATTGGCAAAAAAGACTGAAAACGCGGCCAGGCTGAAGAAGAAGGCTGTTTTCATTGGATCATCCATATTAAATCCACCCTCGCTCGCAGCTTCTGCACCGCCAATCACCACTGGATGGATGGTGCGCAGTAATCGGATGGAGATAAAAGTCAACGGTACACTGATAAATCCAAAAATAGCATAAATGGCAGAAAATCGCGCTCGCCTTTCCGGTTCATCTACGCCGGACCTCAAGAGCATGTAGGCCGCATAAATCAATTCCACGATGGTAGCCGTGGTTAAGCGTGGATCCCAGGTCCACCAGGTATTCCAGATTGGCCTGGCCCAGATAGATCCCATAATAATCGCCACCAGGAAAAATACCAGGCTGATTTCCACTGCAGATACTCCGACAATATCCCAGCGCTGCTCTCCCGTTCGCAGATATAAAATACCAGCAACAGCGGCAACCAGGAAACCCAGCATACCTACCCAGGCAGTTGCGACGTGAAAGTAAAAAACTTTCTGGACAGGTCCCATCATCTCCTCAATCGGAGCATAAAGAAATACTAATCCGGCTGCAATCAAAATCATCAGGCCGCTAAAAATATTCAGGAAAGATAATAAACGAGGTTTTTCAAGCATGGATCATTCCTCCAAAATAAAATCAAATAACATAAATGCAGCTGCCAGGAAAATCAGATCATACGCAACCAGAATATTTACCCAGATAGAAAATTCTGTCCAGGGCTGCATTTGAATAAATCCCTGGCTGGCTTTGACAGCCGCAATAATTACCGGTAAAGTAAGCGGGAAAAGCAAAATCGGGAGCAGTATATCCCGGGTCCTGACCTGGACGACCATGGTTGCCAGCAACGTTCCAACAGCTGCATAACCAATCGATCCCAGCAGGACAACCAATAAAAAGCCTGGTTGAAAAACCTGTATTCCATATAAAAAGCTAAAAACAGGAAGCACAATGGCTGCCACCAACAGCATAAAAATCAGGTTGCCAAGCGCTTTTCCGAAAAATATCACGCTGCGGTCCACCGGCGCCAATAATAGACCATCCAGGCAGCCGCGGTCTTTTTCTACAGCCAGCGAACGATTTAAACCGATCGTACCGGAAAATATGAAGGTAGTCCATAAAATACCGGCAGAGAGAGATTCCCGGGCCCTTAAATCCAGTTCAAGTGCAAAATTGAAGATCAGAATGACTAAAAGGGCAAAGACCAGCATGGCTGAAATACTTTCCCGGCTTCTCCACTCAGTTATAAAGTCCTTCCAAAGCAGCGCTCCAACTGCGCGCAGGTAAGAGATCATTAACTTCCCCCTCGCAGCGCGTTTTGGTAAAAATCCACCAAGTCTGCCGACTCAATTTCACTGGTTGATAAACTTGCGCTGATTTTCCCTTTGGAAAGCACATCCACTCGAGAGGCCAAACTGGCGGCCCGGATCAAATCATGGGAAGTCATCACCACGGTTCTTCCTTCGAGAGCCACCTCTTGCATGACACGATCAAGAATCTCGCCCGCATCCTGGTCCAAACCGGTATGCGGTTCATCCAGTAATAAAATCCGGGGGTTATGCAGAATTGCCCGTCCTATTGCCAGCCGCTGCTGCATACCCCGGGAAAAAGTTCTCACCAGGCTGTTTTTCCGTTTTTTCAATCCAACCAGGCTCAATACCTCATCAATCCTGGAAAAATCAATCTCATATAATTTGCTGAAAAATAACAGGTTTTCATAAGCAGTCAAATCCCCATAAAGCAGCGGTTGGTGTGAAACAACCCCCAGGTGGGCCCGGAGAAATGCTCCCTCCGCCGGCAATCGATAGGAAGCAACCCGAACCGACCCAGAGCTCGGGCGGGATAGAGTTGCTAAAATACGAAGCAGGGTGGTTTTTCCAGCGCCATTTGGACCCATTAAAGCCACAAATTCTCCCGAATCGACATTAAAGTCCAATTCCCGGAGCACTGTTAAGGGACCAAACCGTTTAACCAGCTTTTTTACCTGGATCATCTTTGGGTTCTTAATCCTCTACAAAAGATTCCAGTTTTTCTTTGAGAAGTTTTCTTTTTTGCTGGAAGATATTTTTATCAATTTCCCCTGTCTGGAAAAGATCATCAAGAGCAATAATCGCATCCAGGAGTTCTTCCCTGGTTTCTGTTCCTGTATCTTCATCTTCAGGGATATCCTGGCGCCTGTTGCGTACAAAAAGCCAAACTCCACTTAAAAGTAAGGCACTCCCCAAAACACCCATCCCAATTAAGAGCGGTTGAGATTGAGGGAGCGGCGCGGCAGGATCAACCACTTCACCGGCTAACCCAGATTTGCCGCTAATCTGAAATTCCAGGGTGCCACCTTTATTGATCGGGGTCCCAGAATAAAGATGAATCGCAGCATTAGGGATATCCTGAACTCCCTTGTCTTCCAGGGTTGAGCCTGTAATAATGACCTCGCCCTCCGGGATCATCACTACAACAGCGCCGACAGGATAGTTCATCACTTGTTTAAAATCTACCTGATTTTTCAGATAAGGCAGTGTATAGTAGACCATGACCTGGTAAACACCAGATCCCGGAGGAACGCTTACCGTATCGCTAAAACCATCCTCGGTTTTCAGATAGCGCTGGCCCAAAACACCGTCATCAAATTCAATATTTAATGCTTCTGGCGGGAGGGAGAAACGCACACTTGCCTCTCCGGGCACCTCTGCAACAAAGGTGGCCGGATCAAAATTGGACATGATGTATATTTCAGCTACTTGCACCATATCTGGTTGAGGAAAGTCAATCAGTACATGGAGCCGGTCAATTGTTAAACCTTCATCGCTTGTGGTAGTTTCATAAATTTCAACTGTTAATTGCAGCGAAGTTGCATCATCTCCAGGCTCAACCATCGCAGATCGATATATAGCACCATCATAGGAGACAGAGGCAAAAAATACACGTCCTGTTTGGAATGGCACTTCCAGGAATTGAACCTGTTCCACTGCAGTAATGGATTGTGCATCTTGATACACTTGCTCAAATTGATCATATCCTTCCAGGCGAACATCCAAACCCTTCTCCAGCAATGTCCCGCCAGTATGATCAGCAATGAATACATTTATTACTCCCCCATCCCAAACCTCTGACGTTGATAAGGGTGGTGTGGGAGGAATGACCAGGGTTGGAATCAATGTTGGTGGTGTGCTTTCCGTTGCTCCTGCAAACTGAGAATCATCAGGTGGCGGAGTAATGTCATATGCTATATCCAGGCATCCAGAAAGGACCAAGCTCAGGAAAAAAACCAGACCGATAAATTTAATGGAAATTTGATTATGTTGATTCACAAAGCTTCTCCACAATGACTGCAAAATTGTCCATCCTTCTGAACCGATTTTCCACAATGGGAACAAAAGTTGGCTTTCCCGGTTTTTAATTCCTTTCGCCGGGCATTAATCATCTTTTCCAGATCATCCTCGGATTTAACCGGAGCAGCTGCTTTCTTTTTGGATTTACCCTTTTGAGGATATTTATCCAGCTTTTTAAGAACTTTAGCAGCTTGAGATAAAAGTATGTCCCTGTTACGGGTATGTTCTCTGGCAGAGATCTTGCTTAACTCATAATCCAAATCAAGCTCTTCAATCGAGGAAAAAATCCTTTCTCTTTCTGCCAGAAGCGAATCATAAGTTCCGGTATGTTTTTGCACTTTCCGATCTGGTTTAACCAGGAAAGGACGCATAACTATCACACCAGAAAGGATAAAAATAAATAAAACAATCAAAAATGAAGTTACTGTCATCAGTTCACCTGTTAACTATTAATCTAGCAAGGGATCAATTGTCGATTTGATATGTTCAACGGACATATACGGGCCAATTTGGACGTGGGTGATAAATCCATTCTGATCGATCACAAATGTCTCGGGTACGCCCCGTATCCTGAAAGCCTGGGAAATTTCTGTCCGTAAATCCGGCCCGTTAGGATAAGTAACCTGAAATTCATCCAGGTAAGCCAGCGCTTCCGGTTCAGTATCTACATAATCAACACCCAGGAATAACACATCCCCCCGGGAAAGATAAGATTGATATACCGCTTCCAGATCCCTGGCTTCCGGTTTGCAGGATTCACACCAGGAGGCCCAGAAGTTAATCACGATCACGCTGCCTCTATAATCGCTTATTCGGTAGGACTCACCTGAAAAAGACACCAATTCAAAATCTGGTGCCATTTCTCCAATACCCACCTGGCCTTGCTGGGAGCGGAATAAACCTACACCCAGAACCACAAACAAGATAATCAGGCCGCCCCAAATTAGTAATTTTTTCATCATAAGCCCCCGGATCTTTTCTTTAATTCTTCCTCTATCCTTTGGATATCTTCTTCCGACAGATTGTCGTTTTCCGTTTTTTTACGGGATACACCTTTAGGACTACTCTCGGTGTCAGCTTCCCGCCAGGCTCTGAATCCTCGATAAAGCATGAATCCTCCACCCACAAACATCACCAAAGGAACAATATATACCAACCAATTAAACCCGCTTCTGGGTGGTTCGGCCAAAACTCGATCACCGTATTGATCCACAAAATAGTTTTTGATCTGGTCTTCAGTCCAACCTTCCGCGAGTTTATCCCGGATAATTCCACGCCATTGTTCACACGCTGTGGTTCCACAAGCGTCTAGGGGAATATTTTCACAGACCGGACAATATAACTGCTTGGCAATCGCGTTAACGTCATCGTCAGTGGGATCAGATCCCTGAGCGCTTGCACCCATGGGGATCAGGGTTATCAGTAAAAGAACAAAAACAATCCAACGAAAACGGGTTAATTGATTTTTCATCGGGACCTCCCTGAACCTGCTCCTGCTGGTAGTTTTTTATTTTCCGGCCAGGTTGCTACTATAACACCTGCAATAAACACCCAGGCTCCAATCCAGAGCCATTTAACCAGGGGGTTATGATAGACCTTGAAAGTAGCTCCATCCTCTCTTATTTGCTTCCAATCCACCAGAATGACATAAAAATCATCCACCAGCGTGCTGCGCACACCGGGAATGGTCATAGGTTGGTTGGCGTCGTAGAAGAAATCTCGCCGGGGATATAACTCATCAATAATCTTCCCATCTTTCTTAACTGATATCACAGCCCGGGCAACATTCCGGGCATCAGGAGCATCAAAAATATCCAATCGTTCGTATACCATGGTATAGCCGCCGAGGGTCAATTCCTCACCAGCAGCAATGGTGCCCTGGGTTTCTGTTTGGAAAAATTCAATCCCCACAATGCCCAATGCCATTAAAACCACACCAATATGAACAATTATTGCGGCATACGAACGGCGGTTGCGTTTAAATACCCTGACGATAGAAGTTCCTAATTTTTCTGTTTTATTTTTCCTGCGCACCCGGGTACGCCGCACAAACTCAAAGCCATTTACCGCCAATACAAAGGCAATCAGCCAGAAAGCTATCACCGCTGCCCAGTTGGTTAATCCGCCATAGATCGGGAGTACAATGCCCAGCAGGGAAAAAATAAAGGGTTTCCATAATAATTTCCCCAGGTGTTTAAAAGATGCAAAACTCCACACAGCCAGGGGGCAGATCACCATAAGTATTAACATGCCACCCATGATTGGAGCCGCAACTCGCTCATAAAATGGCGGGCCAACAGTCACTTTTTGCCCCGTCACCAATTCGGATATTTTTGGAAACATCACACCCCAAAACGAGGTCAAAAGCAAACCAAGGAGCAAAACAACACTGATAATAATCAACGCTTCTTTTGAAAAAAATGAACGAAGCACTTGTTTTGATTTTAATATCTCCCAGCGTGAATTTAACAACCAGATTGAGCCAATGATTGTAAAAGCAATAAATCCCAGGAAGATTGGACCAATGGAGCTTTTCGCAAAGGCATGCACCGAAGACAACAAACCAGATCGGGTTAAGAAGGTCCCAAAAATGATCAGGTTGTAAGTCAGAATAATTAACACCATAGTCAACTGTTTAAACATGCCCCGTTTTTCTTGAATTAATACCGTGTGTAAAAATGCTGTGCCGGATAACCAGGGCATTAATGCCGAGATTTCAACTGGATCCCAGCCCCAATAACCCCCCCATCCCAAAACATCATAAGCCCACCGTGCGCCAAGAACTAATCCCAGTGACAAAAACAGCCAGGCCCATAAAGTCCAACGCCTGGATAATTGAATCCAGCGATCATCTACTCGCTTGGCAAAAAGCGAAGCCATCGCAAAAGAGAAGGGAATAATATATCCCACAAATCCCAAATACTGCATCGGTGGATGGATAATCATACCGGGATGCCGGAGCAAAGGATTTAATCCACCGCCATCCCTGGGAAATACAGCCACAGCTCCCGCAGGCCGCGCAAAAGCGGTGAGGATCCCACTGGCATCCTGCCAGTAGCGAATAAACGGATTTTCATAGAAGACATTTAATATCAGGAAAAAAGCCACAGTGACAAGATTCACCAGGATTACCCAGGGCAACAAATCCTGATCTCGATCCCATTTCATGAAGGTCACTGCGGAGCTAAAACCTGCCAGCAGCCAGGTCCAAAACAGCATCGAACCAGATTGCCCACCCCACAGCGAAGTTATTTTGAGGTAATCAGGCATGCTTCTGCTGGAAACTTGAGTTACATACACAACCTCAAAACGATCGTTCAGCAGCAAATACAACAGGGAAACCACGGAAATGGTTATTAAAGGAAATACCAGGCGCATGGCTTGTTGAGCACTTTTTGTCCAAAGCCTTTGTCTATTTCTTTCTCCGTAGATTGTTGCGGCAATCCCATAGACCGAAAATATTAATGCGATAAATAAAGTTCCAAATCCAATTTCAGCAGCCATGTACTATCTCCACACCATATTTGATATATCAGGATTCTTAATTGATCTGTTCCGGTACAGAACCTTCATATTTTGTAGGACATTTTAATAAAATTTCGTCGGCTTGAAACACACCATTCGAATCCATTTTTCCAGTAAGAATAGCCTGGGCCTCGTTTTGTAATAAGTCAGGAATAGGGCCAACATAAACTATTTTCAGCCTGGATCTATTTGGATCGATCACGGCTTTATGCAAGGCCTCGGCCAGTCCCCCCTCTTCTGCCAGGATTTCATTCTCAGCTGGCACATGGGCAATTATAAAACTTAACTCCAGAGTATCAATATTATATGCTATGGTTTCACCTAAAACAGCACCGGATAAGCGAATACTACGTCCATCCAATTCACCAGCTTGATATTTTTCACCTACTTCATCAACAGTCAGGAAATACTGTGTACTGGCTGATAAAGAGGATACGATCAAATATATTATTGCCGCGACAATTACCACGCCGCCAATAATAAATTTGAGTGGACTGCCAGAACGGGGTGCTTCTTCTATTACCTGAAACTCATCCATAACTATCTCCATCTTTAAAAAAAACCAATAAAACACTTCCCTATCTTAACACGCAAAATGCAAAAAGGACAGAAAATTCCTGTCCTCTTTGCATGACAAAACAGACCTACTGAATTGCCTGGCGAAGCTGCTGCATTAAGTTAACGAATTCTGTCGAAAATCGATCCTCTTCCTGACGTGGCCTTTTCAGGTCGATGGATAAATCAAGCCGGATATTACCCGGTTGGGGACTGACTGCTAGCACCCGGTCAGCCAGGAAAACTGCTTCGGAAATATCATGAGTAATCATAATTACAGTTTTTTTAGTAACCCGCCAGATCCGTAGAAGCTCAGCGCCCATTTTCTCTCGAGTAAGAGCATCCAGAGCGCCAAAAGGTTCATCTAAAAGCAGCAAATCAGGATTCCGGATCAAACTTCTAGCTATCGCTACCCGCTGCAGCATACCGCCGGATAAATCCTGTGGAAGCCAATCTTCAAATCCATCCAGACCGACCAAGTTAATCAATTCACGCGCCCTTTCCTCAGCCTCCCGCGAAGGAACCTGATTAATTTCCAGGGGCAGGGTAATATTCTTTAATACTGACCGCCAGGGCATTAAATTAGCCTTTTGAAAAACGATGCCCACCCCCCGGCGCGGCTTTATCACCCTGGATCCGTCCAGCAAAACTTCTCCAGTTGTGGGTTTCAATAATCCTGCTAAAACACGGATTAATGTGCTTTTTCCGCTGCCAGAAGGTCCCACAACGCAGATAAATTGTTCTCGATCAACTGAAAAATTGATCTCATTCAAGGCCTGGAGAATTCCCTTTCCATCCGTAAAGGTCACGCCCAGATCTTTTACTTCCAGGAGATGTTTATTGGCTGAATTCATTAGTATAAGCTTCTTCCAGATTAATTTCTCTTTTCATCAAACCCATCTCCAGCAGCACATCCTGCATATTGCTCCAGTCGGCTGGATCACTATACCCATAGGGGTCCGTCTGATACAGCTCCATGGATGTTTTCATGACTTCAAATTGGACCTCTTGATCGGCGTTTTCCAAGCCCTCAATAAAATCGAAACAGGCCTGGAAAGCTTCTTCAGGATGCTCTACAGCATACTGGATGCTTTTCAAAGTTGCTGAAACCATTCTCTGTACCAGATCAGGGTTTTCTGCCAAGGTGGTTTCATTGGTAATCAGTCCATTTGAAACCAGGCCAAGATAATCTGACACTAAAATTACATCCAGATCATATCCCAGGGATTTCAGCTGAACAGGTTCATTGGCAATATACCCCACAATCACATCGGTGGTGTCTGCGGCCAGGACTTCTACCTGGTTAAATCCCACCGATTCAAGGATTAAATCATCTTCCTCTAAACCCACCTCTCCCATCAAGGCTCTTAAACCAACATAATTTGCTCCAAATAAACCCGGGAGCGCAACCCGTTTCCCTGCCATATCCAAAGGGATTTTTACATTTTGTTCAGACTTGGCAATTATAGCAATCGGGTATTTTTCATACCAGGCCATCACATAAACAATCGGCAAACCCTCGGCCCGGGCAATAGGAACCTGCTCTCCGGAGACTATGGAAAACTGGAGTTCATTCGCGCCCACCAGGGCAACACCATCAGTTTCAAAGGCATAGTCAAATTCAAGATCTATACCCGCTTCAACAAAAAAACCCTTCTCCATTCCTAGGTAGAAAGGAGCATACTGCACATTGGGAATGTACCCCATAGGCAAGCGAATATGAGAGAGGTCCTCTGAAGGATTTTCTCCCGATGGCATCCCGCTGCATGAAGCCGCCAGGATAGTAATCATAAAAGTCAATAGAAATATTTTTATTCTCATGAAAACCTTTCCTCTCCAAAACTCCTAATCATCATTTCTTTTCTGCCAGGACAATAAATGATTCTCCAGAAAAACAACCGCGCTATAAAGTCCCAAAGCCAAAAACACCAGGGTAAATACCGCCACAAATACCAGGGCCGTATCATATAAACCCCGACCTACATTCACTAAAAATCCCAATCCCTTATCTGCGCCGACAAATTCACCAACTACTGCCCCAATTACCGCTAACGTGGCGCCAATCCTTAAACCACCCAGAAAAACCGGCAGAGATGCCGGAATTTCTAATTTTACAATCCGCTGCCACGAACTTGCCTGGAGAGATTTCATCAGGTCATACAGTTCTACGGGAACTGATCTTAACCCCACAATAGTATTCACCAATACGGGGAAAAAAACGATCAATGCGGAGGTGAGAATTTTTGACAGGATACCCGGACCTAACCAGATCACAAGCAGAGGAGCTATAGCGACTATAGGAATGGATTGGCTGGCAACAATATATGGCGACAGCAATCTTTCCACTACCCTGGAC
Organism: uncultured Nitrosomonadaceae bacterium; assembly: GCA_964195965.1. Classification (GTDB taxonomy): domain Bacteria; phylum Chloroflexota; class Anaerolineae; order Anaerolineales; family UBA11858; genus B10-G9. The sequence continues at coordinate 11,874 of CAXMRF010000023.1, read as the reverse complement.
TTGGTCAATAAATAACCGGTGACAGTTGCCGCAGTTAACCCCAACGCCAGACCAAGGAGCACTTCCTGGAGAGTAATCAGCGTGTGTTTTAATAATGAACCATCTTTAAGAACAATAACCAGCCTGATCCAAACTTCTTCCGGGCTGGGAAAGATAAAAGATGGGATCTGGCTGAACGTCGTAAATCCCTGCCAGAGCAGCAATCCGACCAATAATGAGAGCAACAGAAAACCAAGTTTTCCAAGGGTTCCTGCCAAATCTTTCATAAGTAGTACTCCTGAAATAAAAAAACCGCCTGGTATGGCGGGGCTGCAGACAAGAACCGGGTTCTGAAAATAAACTCCCGAAAGCAAAATTTGCTTTCGGGGCAATCAGAAAACCAGGCAGGTTCAGATGAACCTGGAATACCTTCTCTTATCCGGACTATACCGTCGGCCCCGGAGTTTCACCGGATCCTGCGCCACATCAGGCGCTCGCGGGCTGTACCGCCGATTGGGAATTGCTTTCGCTCACCCTGCCCCGAAGGTTTTTATTCAATTTTCAATCAAAGTATACTATCCCCTCCAAAAAGCGTCAATAAGGGGACCAGGCAGACTGGGTGAGACAAAATCTTTCAAAGGGCTTCGCCCCAACCCCCTCTCTCTAGACGAAAGCATCAGCACATGATATACTGGCCTCGATCCCGCAATTCTGCGGGTCAAATTTTGTATCACACACGTTTCCTGACCCGACGGCGCGTGCCGGAGAAAACTCTCCGGTCCCGAGAGGTAAGACGGAAACGGAGGCTAAACGCAAGGAGTGTAATATGGCTAATGTATCAATGAAAGACTTGTTGGAAAGCGGCGTCCATTTTGGTCATAGAACCCAAAAATGGAATCCGTACATGGAAGAGTATATCTATGCCGCCAGGAATGATATTCATATCATTGACCTGCAGCAAACTGCTCGAGCCCTGGAAGAAGCCTACGGAGTAGTCCGGGATGTCGTCGCTGGCGGCGGATCGGTATTATTTGTAGGTACCAAACGCCAGGCCCAGGACATCATCAAAACCAACGCCGAAAAAGTGGGCATGCCCTACGTGATCGGGCGCTGGCTGGGCGGCACCCTGACTAACTGGCAAACTATCCGCGAGCGCATCACCGAGCTAGAACGTCTGGAAGCCATGCGTGATCGGGGCGAATTTGAAGTTTTCTCCAAAAAAGAAGCTTTGGGTATGACCCGGGAAATCGAACGTCTTGAAGGCCGCTTAGGCGGTATTCGAGAAATGGAAGGTATCCCCAACCTGTTATTTGCAGTGGATGTTTCCCGTGAAGAAATTCCTGTTCACGAAGCCAATTTACTTGAGATTCCCGTTGTGGCCATGGTAGATACCAACTGCAACCCTAAAAATATTGACTATGTCATTCCCGCCAACGACGACGCTATCCGGGGCATTCAGCTGATTGTTTCAACTATTGCCCAGGCTGTCAGCGAAGGCATCAACATGCGCAAAGATTACGAAGCTGATATTCAAGCTGCGGAAGCCGAAGCGCAACTACCGGATGAACTCCGGGACGAACTGAGTGATGAAGACTTATTGGGCGCTTCAACCCTGGCAAAAATGGCCCAGGATGAAGAAGCAGCCCCTGTAGCCGAAGAAGTTGTTGAAGAAACTGTAGCCGAAGAAGTTGTCGAAGAAACTGTAGTTGAAGAAGTTGTCGAAGAAACTGTAGTTGAAGAAGTTGTCGAAGAAACTGTAGTTGAAGAAGCTGTAGTTGAAGAAGCTGTCGAAGAAACTGTAGTTGAAGAAGTTGTCGAAGATTCTGAGAAGGGCTAAAAGCAATGGAAATTTCTGTAGAAACAATTAAACAATTACGTGAAGCGACCGGTTCCGGCATTTTGGATGTCAAGGAAGCCCTGGAAAATGCAGAGGGTGACTTTGAAAAAGCGGTCGATTATTTACGGCAGAAGGGTTTGGCGAAAGCTGCCAAACGCTCTGACCGGGATGCTTCCGAGGGATTAGTTGAACTCTACTCCCACGGTGACGGACGAGTTGGTGTTATGGTAGAAATCAACTGTGAATCCGATTTTGTTGCCCGTTCAGACTCTTTCAGGGAATTTTCCCATGAAGTCGCCCTTCAAATTGCCGCCGCCGCACCTAAATGGGTGAAAGAAGATCAGATTCCTGATGAAGTGATCGAGCGTGAAAAAGATATTGCTCGCACACGTTATAAAGAAGAAGGAAAACCTGACAAAATCATTGAAAAAATCCTGGAAGGAATGGTTGAAAAATTCAAAGCCGAGAATTGTCTGCTCCAGCAGACTTATATCCGAGATGATAAACTTACAATTCAGGGGCTTTTGCATGAGAAGATCGCCGCAATTGGCGAAAATATCGTTATCCGCCGTTTTGAACGGTGGGAACGAGGAGAAAGCATCGAATAAATAGTGAGAAGCCAACCTGCGGGTTGGCTTTTTTCTTATATAATAGGTACCAATAGTGATGGCATCTAAGGATAACTTATGACTAAAAAAACAGCCTATAATCGCATATTATTAAAAATCAGCGGGGAAGCCCTGGCAGGTTCTGATGGATTTGGCATTGATCCGGTGCGGGCTGAAGGTCTGGCAGAACACCTGGAAGCTGTGAGTGCGCTGGGGGTAGAGATTGCTATCGTGATCGGAGCCGGCAACCTTTGGCGAGGCCGACAGGGTATTGAACGGGGAATGGACCGGGCAACAGCAGATTATATGGGCATGCTCGGCACAGTAATGAATGCTATGGCTTTGATGGATGCGCTCGAACGCCGGGGAATTGTCACCCGGGTGCAATCTGCCGTCGAAATGCGCGCTGTTGCGGAGCCTTATATTCGCAGAAGGGCAATCCGCCACCTGGAAAAGAAGCGGATAGTTATCTTTGGCGGCGGCACAGGCAGTCCCTATTTTTCTACTGATACTGCAGCTGCGCTGCGAGCAATGGAAATGGATGCCGAGGTGCTCATTAAGGCTACCAAAGTGGATGGGGTCTTCGATAAGGATCCAGAGAAAAATCCGGATGCAAAACTATTCGACACCCTGTCCTATATCGAAGCCATCAACCTGCGTCTGGAAGTGATGGACTCAACAGCATTATCACTTTGTATGGATAATAAATTACCCATATTGGTCCTGAACATGTGGGACCACGATGCTCTCGAAAAAGGCTTATTGGGGGAAAAAGTCGGTACCCTGATTACCGATGATCCACACTGAAACACAATTTTTCATAATTATTAAGATCAACCAGGCCAAGGGATATTCTTTGCAGCCAGGTTTTATTAACGTTTCGCGTCAAACCTATCCTTTATTTTAAATCAAAAATCAGTCCTTCTCTCATTATTTCCCTTATAAAAGTCTTTATCAAGTTCAGTTAATCGAGTATAGTATTAAGGAAAACTGTTTTGAATTCCCTGCTACCTGGGGATGTAAAACTGGGATTGAATCTTGGAGGTTCAATATGCTATCTGATGTATATAAAGAAACTGAAGAGCTGATGGAAAAAGCAATTGGTGCCCTGGTTCAGGAGCTGAATGCAATCCGAACAGGTCGTGCGAGTTCTTCTCTGGTTGAATTACTGCCCATTGAATACTACGGGACTAAAACACCACTTCAAGAATTGGCGGGGATCAGTGTACCAGAATCTCGATCCCTATTAATCCGCCCTTACGATCCCGCCTCCCTTAAAAATATCGAAAAAGCAATCCTGAAATCAGATCTGGGATTAACCCCCAATAATGATGGAGAAAATATCCGCTTGGTTCTGCCTACCCCCACAGAAGAAAGAAGGCGCGAGCTTGTTAAGGTGGTAGGTAACAAGGCTGAAGATGCCCGGATTTCTAGTCGCAACATCCGCAGGGAAAGCATCCGCAATCTGCGTGATTTTGAAGAAGAAAAAATGATTACAGAAGATGACCAGCACAGGGGAGAAGAAAAGGTCCAGGAAATTACGGACGAAACCATCAAGAAAATTGATGCGATCTGCGAGAAAAAAGAAAGCGAAATTATGGAAGTCTGATCCACTTTCTGATATCCAATAAAAAATAAAACTTACATGACCAAAGAATCCCTCTCAAAACTTGAAAAGATACCCAACCATGTCGCTATCATCATGGATGGTAATGGGCGCTGGGCGCAGGAAAGAGGGCTGCCCAGAGTCTCTGGCCATAGAGCGGGAACAGAAAACCTTCGCGAGGTAATTGAAGCCGCTGTAGAATTTGGCATTCAATACCTCACTATATTCGCTTTCTCTACAGAAAATTGGGCCCGACCCACTGATGAAATCCAGGGATTAATGCGAATTTTCAGGACGATGCTGAATCGGGAATTGAAAAACCTGGACAAAAATGGCGTCCAGCTCAACCATCTTGGCTGTCTGGACAGGATAGATGGTGACTTAAAAAAAGAAGTGCTGGAAGCCATTGAACTTACTAAAAAGAATCAAACCCTGATCCTCAATATTGCCTTTAATTACGGGGGACGGGACGAGATACTCCAGGCGGTAAAAAAATTGATCGCAGAGGGAGTTTCAGCTGATGAGCTGGATGAAGGTAAATTTGAACAATATTTATATACTGCCGACTGTCCCGATCCTGACCTGGTAATACGCACTTCAGGGGAATTCCGGATCAGCAATTTTATGATTTGGCAGGGAGCTTACTCAGAATGGTATTTCACCCCCACCTACTGGCCTGATTTTAGCAGGGAAGAACTCCACAAGGCCCTGGTAGTTTATAACAGTAGAGATCGCCGGTACGGCGGAGTAAAACAAAAAAAGGAAAAGTAAATCCCTATGTTGGGTCAACGAGTCATTGTAACCGTAATCATCCTTCCGCTCGCAATATTAATGATATATTTTGGCGGTTTTTTCTACCAGGGATTAATTATCCTGTTCCTTGCCGCAGCAGCCTGGGAATATAGCCGTTTATTAAATAAAATGAACCTCCACCCTGCTCAATCATTAGTTTTAGCGGGCGTGATAGCCCTGGGAGTGAGCCGGGCCTTATTTGGTTTCTCTTATTCTTCCGCAATCTTAACTATCATGCTCCTAAGCCTTGCGGCCTGGCATATCCTGCAGCACGAACAAAAAGAAACCTCACCGGCGGCCGATTTTGGCGCATCCATAAGTGTTTTCATGTATATCGGCTTCCTGGGTTCCTATCTGCTTTCCTTACGCGCTCTGCCAAACGGGATGTGGTGGACATTCCTGGTCCTGCCTACTGTTTGGTTTTCCGATTCAGGCGCGTATATTGTTGGAACCCTGATTGGTAAACACAAAATTGCTCCAAAAACGAGTCCTAATAAAACCTGGGAAGGGTACTTCGGTGGCGTCATAATCGGCGTCCTGGCCAGCCTGGGATTGGTCCTGCTCTATAATCGGTCCTTTGAGGCCGGGCTGACAATTACACCCCTGGAGGGAGCGCTGTTGGGATTGGCAATCTCTCTTCTTATCACCCTGGGTGACTTAACTGAAAGCATGATCAAACGCCAGTCCGGAGAGAAAGATTCAGGCAAATTAATGCCTGGACATGGCGGCGTGTTCGACAGGCTGGATTCCTTATTCTGGGCTGCCCCCATTGGATATTATCTAATTTTCTACCTATTTATTAAGTGAGGTACTTATGCATGCACAAAAACCAACCCGCAACTTAGCCATGGAACTAGTCCGGGTAACTGAGGCTGCCTCATTATCTGCCGGCAGGTTTATGGGTCGTGGCGCTAAAGAAGTAGCCGACAAAGCTGCTGTAGATGCTATGCGGCTGGTCCTTAATTCAATTGACATGGAAGCCATAGTTGTGATTGGCGAAGGTGAAAAAGACGAAGCCCCGATGTTATTTAACGGGGAAGTTGTGGGCACTGGCAAACCCCCGCTTGTTGATCTTGCTGTGGATCCCATTGATGGTACCCGGCCGCTGGCCAATGGATTTTTAAACTCCATCGCGACCGTATCTATCGCCCCCCGGGATACCATGTATAACCCCGGTCCTTTTGTCTATATGGATAAAATAGCAGTTGGACCCGCTGCAAAAGGATTGATCGATATCGAAGCCCCATTAAAAGATAACTTGGAGAAAATTGCCCGATCAGAGGACAAATCGATCAAAGATCTCACAGTGATCATGCTTCAGCGGCCCCGGCATGATGAATTAATTAAGGAAGTCCGAGAAATTGGCGCCCGGATCCGATTGATTCCAGATGGGGATGTTGCTGCCGCCTTGATGACCTGTCTTCCAGAATCCGGGATTGATGTTTTACTGGGAATTGGAGGCACTCCGGAAGGCGTCCTGGCCGCTTGTGCTCTCCGGGCCATGGGAGGAGAAATCCAGGGCAAGCTCTACATTCGTAATGAGCAGGAAAAAAAGCTGGGGCTGGAAATGGGTTATTCCCTGGATAAAGTTATTACCATGGATGACCTGGTCTCATCCGATGATGTCTTTTTTGCGGCGACAGGAATCACTGATGGAGAATTGCTGCCTGGTGTCCGTTATACAGGTCATGGCGCAGAAACCCACAGCCTGGTGATCCGTGGAAAAACCGGTACCGTCCGCTGGATTCACGGCAAACACAATTTTGAGAAATTAAATCCAATGAGTGAAATTGAATATTAGACAGAGATCTCTTTAACTAAATAAAGATCAGCTCTTTGATACCCGCGATCCAGATAATAACGCCGGGTGCCAACTGCCGAGATGACAGCAATTTTCTGAAATCCATTTTTTCTGGCGATGTCTTCTGCTTCCCTCAATAAGGTCGTGCCCAAACCAGCATGCTGGGCAGCGCCTGTTCTCTCCTGTCCTACGGGTACTGATTCTCCATAGACATGGACTTCCCTGACTAGTGCCGCGCCTCTAAGCTCATCTATCTGCGGGTCGGCAGCCCCCGGACCGGGCAAACAAAGCCTTAAAAACCCTGCCAGTCTATCTTCCGGCGTATTATAGGACAGGAAATGTTCTTCACAGCCATTGCTGGAATAAGTTAAATCATCCAGCTCCAGTGTGTTAATGTCTATCTCCTGACCCAGGACTTCCCGACAGCGAATGCAGGAACAGGATTCTCCCCGGGATTTGAGCTCTGCCTGGATATCCTGCCGTAAACTGGTTCTTTTATTCCCCGCTATTACATTCCCGGAAGGAATATCACGGATCACCCGGTTAACCCGGCAGTAGCGCGGAATGGTAGTTTTTATATCAGCAATTAATTGAATTAGCTCTTCCGTTGTATAAGGTGTATAACCCCCGTCTTTCCAAACCTGGTATAACCCGGTTTTTTCTAATAATTGGGTAGGGTAGATTTTCATTTCATCCGGTGCGAAATCCTTCCAGAGTCGGCTGAAATCCTCCCGATCAGATTCCAGTGATGCACCCAGCAAGTTTGGCATCCAATGCAGGACGATTTTAAAACCTGCTGATCGTAATAAAGCAACCCCTTTGCGGGCTTCTTCTACCGTATGTCCGCGCTGATTTAAGGACAGGATGTGATCATCCAGGCTTTGAATACCCATCTGCACCTTGGTCACACCAAATTTCCTCATCCGGGAAAGCTCAGGGGGTGTAATTAAATCAGGCCTGGTTTCCACCACCAGACCAACATTTTTATGCTGAGCCCCTTCATTGATTTGCTGCGCTTCTGCTAAGGTATCAACTTCCACACCATTCATGGCTTCAAAACAGCGTTTGATAAACCAGGTCTGGTAGTCATCTTCATAAGCTGACCAGGACCCCCCCAGAATCAGCAGCTCAATTTTATCGGTAGGGTGTCCAATTTCATACAAGGTATCAATGCGAGAATCTACCTGGTTAAAGGGATCATAACTATGAAACAGGGCCCGCATCGCGCCGGGTTCATCCGGTAAATAACTCACCGGCATTTCTTCATAATCAGGACAAAAAATACAATTTCCAGGACAAGGAAATGGTTTGGTCAAAACAGTAACCGTAGTTACCCCGGATAAGGTTCGCATGGGTTTTAAACGGATTTTTTTTAACAGGGCCTGGTTTTCTTCACGATTCCCATCCCTGACCTGGTTTCTATAAGCTGTTATTAAAGTATGTTTGCTTAAGAAACCCGCGCCTCCAGGTAGAGGGTGTTTTCGAATGGCCTTAAATACCTCCCTGCCCGCTTCAATTTCCTCCAGCACTAATGCTGCCAGGAGAAGGGTCTGTTCTGTATAAGGCTGTGGTTGGCCGGATTTTGATTTTGTCATCATTTTATCAATCTGTAAAGAATACGTATTGGGTCCAATACTGGGTTGGATAAAGCCTTATTGTATAATATTGTTATGAAGCCAAAAGTTGCCCAGAAAATAAACTCTCTTAATCATCAATTTTACCAAACCTTCGCGGAAGATTTTTCAGATACCCGGGGACGTTTGCAGCCAGGGGTGTTAAGGGTCGTTGAACAGTCAAAACCAGGACGATCCATTTTGGACCTGGGCTGCGGAAACGGCGAGTTAGCCCGGCAGCTGGATAAAAACAACTTCAGCGGTTCTTACCTGGGCACGGATTTCAGTTCAGAATTGCTTCAGAGAGCCTCCCGGAAGATCTCTAAAGATAAATCGATCAATTTCATTAAGCTGGATTTAACAGATTCAGATTGGGAGAAGACCCTCCCGCCAGAGAAGTTTGATCTCATTTTCTGTTTTGCTGCTTTGCATCATATTCCCAGCCAGGCCCTGCGATTGTCCGTCTGTAAAAATATCCATCACTACCTGCACGACAGTGGAAAAGTTACTCTCTCCAATTGGCAATTCCTAAAAAGTGAAAGATTGAAAAAACGGATCCTCCCCTGGGATTCTGCAGGCCTAACGCCGGATGACGTGGACGACGGTGATTATCTGCTCGATTGGCGGCGGGGCGGATTAGGAACCCGCTATGTGCATCATTTCACCCCAGCTGAACTTGATCAGCTGGCTGAGGAAAGCGGATTCAGGATTATAAATTCTTTTGATTCAGACGGAAAAGAGGGCAACTTGAGCCTCTATCAAGTCTGGGAATCACTTTGATCTTCAACCCCCACAAAGAAACCCAATTCAACCAGCGCTTCGGAAATTTTTTCCGCACTGCCTTCGCGAATGATCACCACAGTAGGACCCAGCTGCTCCAGGATATACCGGCTGGCTTTGGATTTTTTCAAAGCCTTCAGCACTGCCGGTGATCCCAACCGCATGACCAGTTTCGGCGCTATGGATGCCTGGATCCCCTGTTTTTCCCAGCGTTCCAGAGCTGAAAGAATATTAGGCGGGATCCCTTCAGTGTGATTTTTCAAAAGGGAAAGCAGGTGCGCCGCCCTCAAACCCTGTTTCTCCGCCCGGGTCAGGGACGCGGGTGTAATGGTATATAAATAGGCTTCTGCTTTGATGGGACCCCAATCACAAAATCTGGCAATCTGATAGCGGGCTTTATGGGGAACATCGACAGACATCCTGAGTTCCCCTTTGGAACGAATCTGTACCAGGTCTGGCTTCCCGACCGGTAAGTTGGGAGGGTTTCCCCCATAAAGATCAGAGAATAACTCTGTTTTTCGGAATGCAAGGGGAGCCTCATTTTCCTCAACCCCAGCCAGATCTACCATCCCAAACCAGAATAACGGGCCGGTAATTAAATAGCGAATCAGCGCGCCTTCAACTGAATCCCAGAAAGAAAACCCTGCTAAATAATCTCCGGAGTCGGTGTTCTTTATAAACCAGGAATCAAAATCTCCACCTGTGCGTAAAAAGTCTGGATTAATCTCTTTAATTTGAGAGGTGAAGGATTCAATACTCCACCAATCACCTGAATTCAGTGACGCTAAGTTAGCCACCACCTCTGCCCGGACTCTGACAGGATCCATTTCCGGATCCCCTTCAATCTGGATACCTGGTACCAGGCCAAGGTCCTGATGGACAACACTCTTCCACCAGGAATTCCATAAATGAGAAAGCGCTTCCGCCCTGGGCAATTCAAAAAAATTTCGGACATTTTCAGGATTGGTAGCCAATTGATTATCAATCAGGGCAATATCAATTAATAATCCCTGGATAAAGGCCAGTTCTGATCCAGAACTTTCAGGTAAATGGACAGCTGGATCCAGCCCCATTCTTAAACCTGCCAATAAAGTGCAAATATGATCCAGAAAGGCAGTTTTGGTTGGCAGGGGAACTTTTTTCTCAGCGGGAGCGGCCTTCCGGCACTGGAAGTTACTCTCTTTTGATCCTTTGCGGTCCGGGTTTAAATTCGGTAAGGCTGCTTCCCGAATATCATCAGGAATATAAACAAATTCCTGTGGGCCAGTTCCGGTATCAAAAAAACCCCGGGCAATTAATGCCCGATACCAGAGTTCTTCCACAGGAGAAATGGGTTCCTGGTCCGGCCGTTCTCTATCCAGGCGGCCAGCGCCAATCTCCCTGAGTTCGCCAAATCGGCGTGTAAAACGATCCCAGGCAACCTGGCCGCTTTTCTCATCCAGCCAGATCAGCGCTTCAACTTCCTCGCTTTTTAATATCTTGCCCAATTGTTCTAACTTCCGGGAAGCAAACAAAAGCTCAACAAGCTGATCTACACCTTGCCGCGCATCCGGGGCAGAAAAAGGGATTTCCCAGTTTTCTGCCACCACTTTTAAATAACTGAATTCAGCGTTAAGAAGGCTGTGCCGCAGATCTGTCATGATTCACAAGATCAGGAAAATACTTTGATGGCCTGTTTATGGATTTTAACCTCAATTTTCTTCAAGTTGCTGCTGAATCCCGAAAAGACCTCGCCATCAATATGAATAAATAACGGGTCCTCGGATTCAATACTAATCTTCTCAAAATCTCCATGGGAAACTCTTGGATGCGGCAGATGGGTCCCATTCAAAAATGCCGGCAGCATTTTAAACAGCATGGTCAGGCGGCTGACCTCCAAAACTGAGACATAATTAAATATCCCGTCATCCATCTTTGCATCGGGATAGAGATAAAAACCCCCACCCTCTCGAGGGCCGTTGCAGAGGGCTAGCATCAATACCCGATCCTCCCAGACCTGGTCGTCATCATAGGTAACTTTTACCAGGGTGGGATGGTGATTTAAGAAAATCGTTTTTAGCACTGCTGCCAGATACATTGCAAAGCCGCGCAATACGGGCATTTTGTGGGAATGGATCGTTACAATCGCATCGAATCCAATGCCTACGGTGTTGTCTACATATTCTGTCCGGCCCCATTCATCATTGACCTCACCAATATCGATCCATTTTTCTTCCCCGGTGAAGATTTGTCTTAAAGCTTTATAGGGTTCAGGATCCATACCCACACCATAAGAAAAGTCGTTTCCGGAGCCCAGGGGAACGACACCCAGGGCGGGTCTTTTTTCTTTCGGGAATGACATAATTCCATTTACAACTTCATGCACAGTACCGTCGCCCCCGCCAGCAATAATCAGGTCATATCCATCCTCGATCGCTTTTTTTGTAATTTCAATTGCATGGGTGGGATAAACAGAACCTGCCCAATCCGCTCCACCGAACTCTTCCATAATCGGTTTCAGGTCTGCCGCTTTCTCCCAGGCCTGTCCCATATCTGCATTAGGGTTCATGATGAATAAAACTTTTCGGTCTTCCATAATTTCACTCTCGCAATAGTCTAAAGTAGGAAAATTGACAAATTATCAGATTCTTAGATCCTGCAGAACCTGACCTTAAAAGTATTTTGTTTTTAATTTTACAGCTGGCACAACAATAGCCCCCTCTTTTGGATCCCCGACCAGCGTGATCTCATCCGGTTCAGATGCCCCTTTCCAGGCCAGGTAAGCCGCAATAATTGCTTCCAACTCCTCTACTGAATATAATCCATCCAGCGGGATTTGGCCCTGGATGATTTTATAGCGCGTGATTTCTTCAAATACT
>CAXMRF010000022.1:0-27344 GCA_964195965.1 uncultured Nitrosomonadaceae bacterium | reverse complement strand
AATCCTGTAGGAGTGATCAAATAATGAGTAGGAACCGAATAAGGGCAATTGGGTGAGTCACCCCCTACTACTTACAATTTACTGTTTACCACCTTCTATTTTCCCGCAACTTCTCCACTCAAAATCCGTATATAATAGCAGAAACAAAAAAATACAGGAGTAGTGAGCATGTCCTTTTTTGGAAATATTATCTGGTTGATTTTTGGTGGATTTTTAGCGGGTATGGGCTACATAATCGGTGGGATTTTTCTTTGCCTGACCATTGTGGGCATCCCCTTTGGCGTGCAGACCATAAAACTTGGCGTGGCAACCTTTGCTCCCTTTGGTAGAGAAGTTATCGAATACGAAAATGCCAACACCGTGGGCAACACCATTTTTAATATGATTTGGATCATTCTGTTTGGTTGGGAGATTGCTGTCGCCCATTTAATTCATGGAATCATCCTGGCGATCACGATCGTAGGGCTGCCTTTCGCTAAACAGCATTTTAAATTAATCCCCCTGGCCTTATTACCATTCGGTCGCGGTTACAACTAACCACCTGGCTTTATAAAGCGTTTCTCCTTGCTCTCCCCGTCAGCTGCAGCTGGCGGGGTTTTCGTTTATCTAAAAATAGGGGATTTCCTTAACCGGATAAAAATTCCTGCATTAAAACAAAAATGCGAGATCCTTTTATATACAAAGGATCCCGCATCCTGGGATTAAATTTAATCCACACTGCCTTTAATAATAGCTTTTTTCACCTCTCCAATGGCCTGGGTGACTTGAATGTCCCTTGGGCAGGCATCAGTGCAATTAAAAATTGTATGGCAGCGGTACACACCAAATTGCTCATTAAGAATTTCGAGCCTTTCAGCTGCAGCCTGGTCACGACTGTCAAAGATAAAACGGTGGGCGTTAACAATCGCCGCTGGGCCAACATATTCTTCATTCACCCAGGAAGATGGGCAGCTTGTGGTACAAGCCCCGCAGAGAATGCATTTTGTTGTATCATCAAAACGTTCCCGCTCTTCCGGGCTTTGAATCCTTTCTTTCTTTGGCGGGGGATCATCATTCACAAAATAAGGCATCACGGAGCGGTAATGGTCAAAAAACGGCTCCATATTCACGATCAAATCTTTTTCTATCGGTAAACCCAGGATCGGTTCAATAACCACCTTGTTGGATTTCAAATCCTGAACCAGCACCTTGCAAGCCAGGCGGTTGACCCCGTTAATGCGGATCGCGTCTGATCCGCAAACGCCATGAGCGCAAGCCCGTCTGAAACCCAGGGTGCCGTCTTCGGTGCCATTGACCCTTTCCAGCAAATCTAAAATCCGGTCAGTTGGAGCGGCTTCCAGAGTAAAAGTATCATAGTGTTTTTTCTGGTCATCTTCCGGATTATAACGAAAGATCTTCAGCGTTACCTGCATGGGAATCCCTCCTAATACGACCGGGCTTTAGGCTTGTAATGAGTAATTGTAACGGGTTTATAGGCCAATTTCACACCCCCGTTATCAAGCCAGGCCAGCGTATGTTTAAGCCAATTTTTGTCATCACGATCCGTAAAATCATCCCTGGAATGAGCACCCCGGCTTTCCTTTCGCGCCAGGGCAGAGACAGCTGTAACTTCTGCGATATCAATCAAATTGCTAAGCTCCCAGGCTTCAATAAGATTCATGTTGAATTTCAAACCCGGATCATCCACCTTGATATTTTTAAATCGCTCTTTCAGCTCCTGGACTTTGTCAACGGCTTCCTGCATGCCCTCTTCAACCCGGAAAACACCGACATGATTTGCCATAACAGATTTCATCTCGGCGGCGATGTCCACCATGGATTCTTTACCAGTGCCTTTTCTAAGATCATCAAGTTGTTTCATTGCAAAAGCTTCTGGATCAGGCGGCAGATCGATATATGGTTCACTGGCAGAATATTCCGCAGCTTTTAATCCGGAGTATTTTCCAAAGACAACTAAATCCAGTAAGGCATTCGTACCCAACCGGTTGGCCCCGTGTACCGAAACACAGGCAACTTCCCCGGCAGCATACATACCGGGCAAGATTGTGTTTTTCTCATCTACAACCACTTCCCCATATTTGTTGGTAGGAATCCCACCCATGGCGTAATGCGCAGTTGGCTGCACAGGCATGGGATCGGCAATCGGATTAACCCCGATATAAGTTTCGCAAAAATCGATAATATCAGGCAGCTTGCTTAGAATATCGCTGGCTGTTACTCTGTACGGCGAACCGTCAGGGTTTTTTCTATCGTCTATATCAGCATAATGGTTGACCACTTCCGGGGTAACATCCAGGTTCATATACCCTTTCCCATCAATCCCGCGGCCGGCTTTTATTTCCAGGTACATCGCCCTGCTGACAACATCCCGGGAGGCCAGATCTTTAACTGTGGGGGCATAGGTTTCCATAAACCTGTCCCCTTCCCCATTAATCAATACACCACCTTCACCTCGGACACCTTCTGTGATCAGGATGCCCATCCGATAAATACCGGTGGGGTGAAATTGGAAAAACTCCATATCTTCTGCGGGAATGCCCTTTCTGAGGGTCAAAGCCACACCATCGCCGGTATAGGAATAAGCATTGGAAGTAGTCTCCCAGACCCTGCCGTGTCCACCCGTGGCTATAATCACCGCTTTGGCTTGGAAAATATGCATTTCTCCGGTGCTCAATTCCAGCGCTATCACACCTGCAGTTTTTCCATCTACGATCAGCAAATCCAGGACATAAAATTCATCAAAGAATTTAACATGATTTTTAATGCTCTGCTGGAAAAGCGTTTGCAGGATCATATGCCCGGTACGGTCTGCTGCGTAACAGGCGCGTCGAACAGGTTTTCCTGTATCGTTATTGGTATGACCGCCAAATGGCCGCTGTGCGATAGTGCCGTCTGGATTGCGACTGAATGGCAGGCCCATATGCTCCAGCTCATAAACAGCATCCACAGCTTCTGCCGCCATGAAATCAATTGCATCCTGATCCCCCAGGTAATCGCTTCCTTTTACTGTATCAAAGGCATGCCATTCCGGGTGATCCTCTTCAGTATTACCTAACGCCGCTCCAATTCCTCCCTGGGCCGCGCCAGTATGAGAACGGGTGGGGTACAGTTTGCTGATCACGGCAGTGCTGGCATTTTTTGAGGCGTATAAGGCTGCTGTTAATCCAGCTCCACCTGCGCCGACCACTACCACTTCATATTGATGTTTTTGCATATAAATTCTCCTCTCAGCTCACTTAAGAGCCAAGAATGACATAAATGCCTACCAGGGAGCAAAATATCCACAGCAGGAATATCATAAATCGCAGGAAAGCTTGCCAGAAACCAGGCGAGGAATAATCTTCGATTACAACTCGTAACCCATTAAACCCATGGGTGGCAGCAAAGACGACAACCAGGATCTGGATAATTTGCCAGAATCCGTTTGACCAGAGATACAAATCCGGGATCTCGCTATCCAGCACATGACTAGGATTGGGAAAAAAGGACCAGCGCATTAAAGTACCCATGTCCATTTGCGTCCTGGCGCCCATAAATAAACCCAGGGAGATTCCCATGACAACCAGCAAGATCAAGGTAACTCCTGAAAGGCGGGTAAATATCCACATCAGGAATTCCAGATTCAAGCTGGGTCTTGGCATTGTTCTTGATCGCATAGTTACCTCCACGCAAATTAACCCGCTAAGAATCGCCGGATCATAATAAAGGCTGTCAGGATAAAGAGGGGTAAGATTACAAACCATTCCAACCAGGTGGACTCTTTTTGATACCGGATTAATCGCGGCCAAATATCCAGCACAATAATGCGAAAGCCATTTACCCCATGGAATATCGCACAGAAAACGATAAAGAGCTGGAAGTAAATCGACTGGTAGATAATATTAATGGAAATGCCAAGATCACTACCCAATTGCTGGGTGAGGAATGAGGCAATCACATGCAGGGCAACAAATGTGATGATCCCCAATCCAGAAATTCGGTGAAGCGCCCAAGCCAACATGGGCCCTCCTCCTTTGTATTTTGCCCCTGCGAACAAACCTACTTTTCGGCTTAACGCCATGGTTCCCTCCTTGCAGCTGTCATCCGGGAATTCAAATAGATCCAGAAATCAAAGCGTTGATTTCATTTATTCCTCCATTATGGCACTTTTGGGTTGAATTGGGAAAGTGACATATCTCACAGTTTGTTAGTCAAAGATATCATCAGACCCAAAACGGGTTCTAGTCTATAATGATTGAATAATTTTCAGTATTTGTGTCTTTTCTGAAAACTTAATGGAACAAAATCATACCTGGAGTGGTTTATGCCCTCAAAATATCGCTCACCCGTTTTAGATCGGCGAAGTTTTGTAAAAATCGTCAGCACAGCCCTGGGATCCATGATGGCAGCCATTGTTGGACTGCCTGCCATCCAGTTTTTCATCTCACCTGCTCTAACAAAAACCGTTGGTGATGAATGGATCTCCCTGGGTTCCATAGACAACTATCCCATGGACATCCCAACAATGTTCAACTTCACTTTGAGAAAAGTGAATGGATGGGAAAAAAGCAGCATGAGCTATGGTGCTTTTGTCCTGAGAAAAGAAGGGGAAGACCCGGTGGTGTTTTCTGATGTATGCACTCATCTAAGTTGTCGGGTAAGTTGGGATGATGAAATAAATCAATTTTTTTGCCCCTGTCATGCTGCTTTTTTTGATCAGCTAGGGAATGTTATTTCCGGTCCACCTCCCCGGCCGTTAGACCAATACGAAATCAAGCTGGAAGGTGATCAGCTCTTTATTCATCTCAGGGAAGGTTAATATGGCGGAGAATGTTTTCAGCTGGTTGGATGAGCGACTTGGATTAAAAACGATCTACGACTCGATTTTAGATCGGAAAGTTCCCAAAGTAAACTGGTGGTTTACTCTGGGAAGCGCCAGCCTCTTCCTGGGTGTCATGCAGGGCATCACAGGTATATTGCTATCTGTTTATTACGTACCCACACCGGATCATGCCTATGACAGCATCACCTTCATTATGACAGGTGTACAATTCGGCTGGTTGATCCGAGGAATGCATCACTGGGGCGCTTCTTTGTTAATTATGACTGCATTTATTCACATGCTGCGGGTTATCTTCTACGGCGCTTATAAATATCCCCGCGAGGTCACCTGGATCACCGGTGTAATCCTGCTCATTTGTGCCCTGGGTATGGGATTTACCGGGTATCTATTACCCTGGAATCAAAGATCATATTGGGCCACGACAGTAGGCACTGAAATTGCCGGTACAGTACCCTGGATGGGAGATTTTCTTCTCCGAATATTACGCGGCGGGCCAGACCTGAGCGCATTGACACTTTCCAGGTTTTTCTCACTGCATATTTGGATATTTCCGGCCATCATTCTCACCGTCGTGTTTACCCACCTGTACCTGGTTATCCGCTTGGGCATATCCAATGTTCCAGACCAGGACAGCTGATCCACATGCCTGCCACTGAGCAAGCATGATTTAGGAGGGATCTTGTGAACGAAGAACAGAAAAAAGCCTATAAAACCAAATATAATCAAGCCAAACAGGATGGGGTTAAGTTCTGGCCTGATATTATTTACAAAGATCTGTTGGTTTCATTTGCCCTATTTATTCTGCTGATCGGCCTGGCAATATTCGTTGGAGTTGCCGTGGAACCCAAGGCAGATCCCGGCGACTCATCTTATGTGCCCCGTCCGGAATGGTATTTCCTCTTTTTATTTGAATTTCTGAAGTTTGTACCCGGGCAGGTGGAATGGATGGGCACTTTTGTCCTCCCCGTATTAGGAATCCTGGCCCTTATTGCCCTGCCTTTTCTGGATAAAAACCCACTCCGCCACTGGAAGAATCGGCTCACTGGTGTATCGATTATGGGTGTCGTTGTTCTCGGGATGGTCGGTTTAACAGTTAGATCCGTCATCACCACACCAAAAAATGAGGAAGGATCGACTGCAAACACCGTCCTGGAAAAGATCGACCTGGGCAGTGAGTTTTATTCCATATATTGTGTTGAATGCCACGGACCCGATGGAGAAGGTGGTGTAATTGCCGGCGTGGAAGGATTGGAAGGTGTAGAACTGAAATCGATCAGCAGTCGGGACGAAATGTATACCCGATCAGACGAAACTCTTTTTTCAATAATCGAATACGGTCAACAAGACCTGGGCATGCCGCCCTACGGTTTGGCTTATGGAGGAGAATTAAAAAAGGGTGAGATCGAGGCAACAGTACTTTATATGCGCTATACCTGGGATGATCGAGTGGAACTGCCAGATGATGCTGTAAGTGCAGGTGTAATTCCTGCAATTTCCGAAACAGAAGTCCCATCATATGAAGTACACATCTCCCGAGTCGCCAAACGGTATTGTATCTCCTGCCATCGGCCAGACAAGGAAAACAACAATTATTTGATGGGTTCCTATGTAGAAATGCTAACCACTGGCGATAATGTGTCCACTAACCTGGTTGCCGGTGATTTGACCAGTTATCTGATCCAGTCCATTAATGGCGTAATCATCTTTGATGAAAACGGTGAGGAGATCATTCAACAGATGCCTCCCACCAAATTAATGAAAGAAGAGTATATTCAACTCTTTGAAATCTGGGTATTGAACGGTATGCCGGAAACCGTCGCGGAGGCACAAGTACTAAGTGAAGCAGCCCAGGAATAAGATCATATGGAATCCTTTGAACACAAATATCCCGATTCAATTTAAAAAATTAAAGCCTCCTTTCGGAGGCTTTTTTTTGTTGCAGGATTAGTTGACCTATTTAAGGAGAAGCAAACAAGGTGTTTTCCAGGGTGTTGAGCTTGGAAGCCAATAACTCCAGGTCTGTCTGGACTGAATATCCATCGTCGTCCAACTCAATTAAAATCAGCTTATGACGCTGGATCATATTTTCCACCACTTCTGCCTGTTCTTCATTTAACATCGACTTCAGCGTTTCCAGGGTTGAGCCCAGCTTATCAAGTGCCAAACTGGCATCAGCCTGACGGGCCTGTTCCACAGCCAAAGATGCATCAGCCACTGCTGCACGCGCACTCAGGATGGTGATATGGGTGGTGATTTTAGCGATCTCTTCTTCCAAGCCGATATTCTGCTCTTCAAATTGGGCCAAGCGTTCAATTTCTCCTTCCAAGGAAGAAATTTCAGCTCCAGCAGCTTCCAGGTCTTCATTAAGTACCTTAACCAGCTCTACCTGGGGTTGATAACGCATCAGGGTGTCCAGGAAAAAACCACCCGCAAATGCAATCGCCATAACGACCAACCAGACTAAAATGCGACGCCAGATTATTCGCACCTTGGAAGGTTTTTCCTTTATTACTGGTTCTTTTGCAGGGGTTTCTTTGACTTCAGTTTCAAATGATGAACTGATTTCCTCTTCCGCCTCTGTTTCCTCTATTTGGGCCTCTTCTTCAGCCTCAGTGATTTTTTGTTCAATTTCATCCTGCGGGGTTTCTTCATTAATTGTCATCCGAACCTCCTCGGTACTGATCAAACTTGTAACGCAATTATACCTGATACATTAAACCATGGTGCCAATAGATATTCCTCTAAAAGGAGTAACCTTTTAAGACAGAAGAGCTGGTAACAAACCAGCTCTTCTTCCACTTATCTTTGGAGAGATAGGGATGGATTATTTTACTTTGATTTTTACAGTTCTTGGAAGAGCTTCTTCAGCGACCGGCACCCGCAAAGACAGAATACCTTTTTCCAGGTTAGCTTCAGTTTTCTCCATATCCAATAACTTCGGCAAGCGAATCACGCGCCGGAATTTTCCACTGGGAAGTTCTTTGCGAAGGTATTTAACATTTTCATCAGCGTCTGCAAATTCACCCTGGACAATAATGGTTTTTTCCACGATTTCGATTTCAACATCCTCAGCCTCAAGGCCGGGCACGATCAAATCGATCACATAGGTATCCTCTTCAACAGTCACATTCAGGGGAACATGAATTTCGCTTTCAACATTATGGTAATGATGATTAACCGGACGCCCTTGGTAACGGGAGTAAGGCTTAATATACATGGACATTTTTCACTCCTTAGATAAACGGAAATTAAATTTATATTTGTTCTAAAGAAGATGATACATGTCCAGTATTAGAAAAACACAAACAAAATGTTAGAGAAAAACAAATGCTTTATCTGCGATTTATTAACACCCTGTCCAAATAAACAGGTTGATACTATTCGGGGACCTGAAAACTCATTTTTTTGCACTAATGATCAAGTAGGGAGCGTTTTCATCATACTCTCCCCCGCTAAAATCCCCCTGGTTTGTTATTTCTGAAAAACCAGCTGTCAACAACTCTTGAATATATATTTCCAAAGAGGCTAAATAGTGCTCGGTGGTTTTATTAATCCGGCTCACATTACCATCCGGGAATAGATGATCATAAATCCAGGTCCATTGAACCCTGTCTAACTGTGCTGTCAGGCGACTGCTGACCTGAACTGGATAATTCGTTTCCGGGTGAAGAAAGGTTGTTTCCAAATCAGTATCGTTTTCACTTTCTTCTCCCCATAAAGACTGATGAATATTTTTTATCTCAATCGGGTTGGGCGTGCTAACGACTAACAGGCCGCCTGGTTCTAGAAGTTGAGTAAAATTAACAAGCATCTGTGTTCGCTCGTCAGCGCTGAAAGTACTGTAAGTATTACAAGGAATAATTATTGCGCCAAAGGTCTGATCCGGTAGAAAATTCAAAATGTCTTCCTGGATAATCACTGCCCTATCCTGAAGCCCCCTGGAGAGCCCCTGGAGAATCCCGCTGAGGTACAAAATGGCATCCTGATCCAGATCCACACCAACAACTGTTCTTCCTGATTCCAGAAGAGGAATTGTTACCCGGCCGTGTCCACAGCCCACTTCGAGGATCGGGTCACTGCCCGCTGCCCAGGTTTTCCAGAAAGGAATATCTTCCAGATAATCCTCATGATGAATACGGATTAAATCTTCTTTCATTTGTGGTCTCCAGACCTAAATTTGGCAGTCCTTGACTATCAGAAGTATAAAGATTATACTGCTTTCAGCAGCTGACAAAGTGCATCGGGGTGTGGCGCAGTTGGGAGCGCGCCGCGTTTGGGACGCGGAGGTCGACGGTTCAAGTCCGTCCACCCCGACTTATTATTTAATGTCTTCTTTTTTCATATGCCGTAACTCTTCGGGAACAACTGAAAATTCAGTTTGTCTGTTTCCCAAGGGGCAGAGACTGGTATAATCAAAGAAAATCCACAACTGCCAAAACGATTATGAGAACCATAGACCTTTCTAAATTTCAATCAGAATCAGGCTCACCAGGGATCTTAACCACGATCCAGGGGCTTTTCTCCTACGGTTGGTCCTGGCAGCAAGGACGTAAAAGCCAGGATGAATTAGTAGAGATCCTGGAAACAGTTTTAGGTAATGATTGTGTACTATTACGGGATGTAAATATTCCCAAAGTAAACAGGCCTATCCCTGTTGTCTTATTAACACCTGCCATGCTGCTGGTGATTAATCCAAAATCCCAGCAAGGCTTTTTTAGAGCCGAAGGGAAACTGTGGGAGGAACTTGGACGGGATGATGAATACAGGCCCGCCCAAAACAACCTCATTCGCGAGACCTGGTTATTTCAAAAAACCATTGAAGGTTATCTCAAGCAGCACAGTTTTTCTGCCCCGATGGATCGGGGAGTGATGATTTTTGTTTCCCCTGAGACAGTTGTTGAATCAATTCGCCCCCGCGTTCGGGTAATCCAGGCAGATGGTATAAAAAACTTCGCCAGAGAATTGGCAATCTCAAAGCCGGTCTTCAGTGATTTGGACTTCCGATCCGCTGTTAAGTTATTAACAGATCCACGGCTTCCTGATAAAACCAAAAAGAAAAAAGCACCGATTGAGGACCTGGAACAGGAAATGCCAGAAGCTCTGGCAAAAGTGGACGAAAACATAGAAAAAGTTACTCGCAAGATGAACTTTTCCCGCAGAGAGTGGCTCATCGTTGGGGGCCTGATTGCAGGGGTTGTCATCGTGCTGATCGCTCTGATTGCTATGGTTATTTTTACTCTCTAAAAAAAGCGACGGATCTCGCGTGCAATTGCCATTTCTTTCCATCATCATACCCGCATATAATGAACAATCCCGCCTACCGGATTCACTAAATCAGGTAGGTTCATTTCTAGCTGACCAAACATACACTGCAGAAGTCCTGGTAGTTGACAATAATAGTTCCGACCAAACCGGAAAAATCATCCAGGAATTTTCCGACAAATTCCCTATTATTACGGGGTTATTTGAGCCTGAACCAGGTAAAGGAGCAGCTGTTCGCTGCGGTATGCTCCAGGCTCAGGGGAATTTTATGTTCATGTGTGATGCGGACCTATCCATGCCGATCACGGAAGTGAATAAGTTTTTCCCTCCCCGATTAGATGGAATAGATATTGCGATTGCCTCCAGGGAAGCATCTGGTTCAATCCGCTATAATGAACCTCATTTCCGGCACCTGGGCGGAAGGTTTATGAATTGGTTCATCCAATTATTGGCGCTGCGTGGATTAGATGATACACAATGTGGATTTAAATGTTTTTCCTCCGCAGTGGCAAAAGATTTATTCTCCCATCAAACTCTCTCCGGATGGTCATTCGACATCGAACTTCTTTATATCGCCCGTCAACGGGGATATTCAATCCGTGAAGTGCCAATTCCTTGGACCTACCATCACGAGAGCAAAGTTCATGCTTTGCGGGACGCTCTGCAAATCCTGCTGGATCTTCAAACAATCCGTCAAAATGACGCCCTGGGATTGTATGACCAGGAGAATTGATCCTGCATTAATCCCGGACTTCCCAAATCTCAGTTTTGAACAAGCCCTCTGGAAAGCAGGTCTTTTTCAGATTGCAGGCATAGATGAAGCAGGCAGAGGCTGCCTGGCAGGCCCTGTTACCGCGGCCGCTGTTATTCTCCCTCGTCAGAAAAATCTCCTGGTCCATTTTTCAGCAGTCCAAGATTCCAAAATACTCTCACCTAACCGACGAGAGCAAGAACGAAAAATTATTGAGGAATTCAGCCCAGCCTGGGGGGTTGGTCAAGCTACCAACAAGGAAATTGATCAATTTGGGATTGTTCCTGCAACCCGGCTGGCCATTCAGCGCGCTTTGGATAAAATAGACCCAAGACCAGATCATTTACTGGTTGATTATCTGATCCTTCCTAACAACCCTCTTCCGCAAACCAGGCTAGTTAAAGGTGACAAACGATCAATATCCATTGCAGCAGCATCTATCCTGGCCAAAACATATCGTGACGCCTGGATGAATAAAAAAGCAGATCGATACCCGGTTTATGATTTCCGTGCCAATAAAGGGTACGGCACTGCTGCCCACCGGAAAGCAATTATGAAATACGGGCCATCCCCGCTGCATCGAATGAGTTTTGCGCCGCTGCGAAAAAACTCCTGAATCACTCACCGAGAATCGTTCAGTTTTTTCAGTGTTATTCACCGGGCCTTAGACAGATAACGTTTCCAGGTACTAATCCCCCTATCTCATAGTATGATAATTGAGATTGCTCTCATTCGATTAAGGAATCCATGACCGTTAAAAAATCCCGTTCTTATGGCCGCTGGCCATCGCTTGTCACCCCGGAATACTTTGGAAACCTACTCGAGTTCAGCGAACCTGCCTGGGGTTTAGATGGCTCCCTGTTCTGGCGGGAAAGAATCTCATCCCGGGCAAGCATTCAACAATTTTTTCCAAAAACCGGTGAGATACTGTCAATCAGTGCTGATTTAAATATCAGCGGAGGACTGCTTTACGGCGGGGGATCATTTACTCCGGGTAAAGAATCTCTATTAGTCTTTGATAAAATTTCCCACCAACTTTACAAGATTGATCTTCAAAACAATGCCATCACTCAGCTGACTTCAAACCTGCTGCAATCCGCTTCTCCCCAAATCTCACCTGATGGGAAATACATCATTTTTGTCCACTCAGATGGTGAAAACGATTTAGTCTCTATCCAGGAAAATGGCCTGAACAGCTCAGCTTCTGCATTGGTCTCCCAGTCTGATTTTTATAATTATCCACGCTGGCATCCAGATGGGAATCAGATGGCCTGGATCAGCTGGAATCATCCTCATATGCCCTGGGAAAGCAGCGTATTAAGGCTGGGATCTCTGGATTTTTCTCCAGGGGAAGCTCCTCAACTTATCGAAGAACATATCATCGCCGGAGGGGAGCAAAATTCCATCCTGCAACCAGAATTTTCTCCCGATGGGGAATTTTTAGCTTATATTTCGGACGAAGATGGTTGGTGGCAGCTTTACCTTCATAATCTATCAACCAATGAATGCCAACAGCTGACTAAGGGCACGACTGAACTTGGTTTACCTCCCTGGCTTCAGGATCAACGTTCCTATGGTTTCACACCTGATGGCCAGCGAATAGTTTTCCTCCGCAACCAGGAGGGTTTCCGTTCCTTATGGTGTCTGGATTTGGCCAGGATGCAGGAAACGAAGATTCAGCTGGACGAGAACTACACCTGGTTTGAAGGTTTGGCAATCTCCCCGCTTGGGGATCAGATTGCCCTGATTGCCTCCGCAGGAGATTTACCTCCCCGGTTAATTACAGCCGACTTAGAAGGAAATACCCGGATCATTCGCCGTTCGACGCAGGATAATCTTCCCAGGAAATTATTTTCTCTCCCTAAACCAATTTCCTGGATCAGTTCGGATGGCCGGCAAATTTATGGTTTGTTTTACGTGCCACAAAATTCGTTTTATTCAGGAAATGGTAAACCTCCTTTATTGGTGATTATTCACAGCGGTCCAACAAGGCAAAAATGGGCTGAGTTTCAACCCCGTACTCAATACTTTACCAGCCGGGGGTATGCTGTCCTGGAGGTAAATTACCGGGGAAGCACCGGGTATGGCAGAGATTACCAGCAAGCCATCCAGGGGGAATGGGGTGTTGTAGACGTGGAAGACTGTTTGACTGGAGCCAATTACGTGACGGAAAATGGTTGGGCAGACCGAAAAAGAATGGCCTTACTGGGCAGCAGCTCCGGGGGATTAACGGTTTACCAAACCCTGGTGAAGTATCCAGGCATTTTTCGGGCTGGCATATCTCTTTACGGGATTGCAAATCATCTCACACTGCTGAAGAATCCCCCCAAATTTGAGCGGTATTATTCTGAATGGTTGATCGGACCATACCCAGCGGCCAAAGATCTTTACCAGAAACGATCACCGATCTTTTTTGCCGATAAAATTCAGGATCCTGTTGCTGTTTTTCAAGGTGGGAAAGATCCCATTATTCCGCAGGACCAGGCAGATCAAATTGTTCAGGCATTACAAGACAATCATATTCCTGTAGAATATCACCTGTATCCAGAAGAAGGACACAGTTTTAAGCGATCGGAAACCCTGCTCGATTTTTATCAAAAATCCGAGTTATTCCTGAGTAAATATGTTCTAGGAGAAGGTTAATTTATTTTCAAACAGATTGAAAAAACACTTGGAAATAAGTTCAATTTATTATGACTGCAAAACATGATCGCTTGCTTGAACTGGCAATCTCATTAGGCGCCAGCAACGTAGAATTGATCTCCAGTACTGATATCATTGTAAAAGACCATCTGGCACTAAAATGCAAAGAGCCTCAATGTGAAAATTATGGATTGTCTTTCAGCTGCCCCCCTTATGTTGAGGGGCCAACTCAATTCAGGAACTTGATCCAAACCCACCCCATTGCGATTGCCCTGCGCCTGGTAGTTCCTGCATCTATGCTGCTCTCCTGGGAAAGGATTGAGCTTGGAAAAGTGTTACATGAGCTGGTTGCCAGCGTAGAAGGGGAAGCAAAACAACTGGGCTATTCAAAATCGTCAGCCTTTGCTGGCGGTTCCTGCAAAGAGTTGTTTTGTGCGGACCATCTCAACTGCCGGAGGATTGCCGAAAACGGAACCTGCCGTCACCCTCTAATGGCCCGGCCTTCCTTATCCGGGTATGGCGTTGATGTATTCCAGCTAATGAAAACCTGTGGATGGGAAACCAACCTTAATAAGGGTGTAGAAACACCATCAGCAGATCAACTGTCCTGGGTTGCCGGTTTGATTATGATAGGCTGATGCATTACTAAAAGAATTTATTATTTCTCAATAAGGAGAATAAAATGCCAAAATTAACAATTGAAGGTCTCGGAGAATTTGAAGTTCCCGCTGGAACTCGTTTGGTTAATGCATTAGTAGATCTTGGCGCTGAACCCCTGCACCGCTGTGGCGGATATGGCCGCTGCACTACCTGCCGGGTTGAATTTCTGGCAGGAGAACCTGAGTCCATGACCGAGGCTGAGAAATCCAAATTGGACAAACAAGGTAATCTGGGAAAATTCCGACTCTCCTGCCAATGTTTAGTGGACCAGGATATGCATGTTAAGGTCTTGCTGCCTTTTAGTGAGAGCGGACTGGATGATCCAGGATCAAAGCCAGAAGACCATATCACACCTTAAAAAGAAGGCCAATTATGAATACAACTAATACAGAAATCCCTGATGGATTAAGAACCTGGTTTGTAATCCATTTTGCAGTGGATATGCTTTTTGCTATCCCCCTGTTATTTTTTCCAGAGATCATTATGCCGTGGTTCGGTTGGAAAACTGTTGATCCTGTAATGTCCCGCCTGGTTGGAGCTGCATTATTAGGCATCGGGGGAGAATCATTGCTCAGCAGAAATGCCTCACTGGAAGTATTTAAAACCCTGCTCAGCCTGAAGATCATCTGGGCTTCTGGAGCAATCCTGGGCATCGGATTAGGGCTGCTCCAGGGTGGACCACCCGCGGCCTGGCTTTTCCTGGCAGTTTTTATAGGTTTCCTGGGCATTTGGATTTATTATAAAAATCGATTAAGGTGATGGAATATAAAACACCTCCCAAATTTAACTACTATGGAAGGTGTCATTTTTATTGAATCCAGTTCCCTTTGAGGGGTTTTTTATTGGGAAATATTATCTACTCGGCAATCTCTAACAGGGCATCTGCAATCGCTGTCTGGAAATTTTCAAAGGGCTGGTTGCCCTTTAATAAAACACCATTGATAAGAAATGAAGGTGTGCCGGTAATTCCATTCTCCGTAGCTAATGCCTGGTCATTCGCTGTTAAAGTTTGATACTTTCCCTCAGCTAAGCAGGCATCAAATTGATTGGTATCCAAATCTAACATCTCTGCAAAGGTTGTCATAGTCTTGGATAGGTCACCAATTCCATTGAGAAATAATTTTCCCTGGTTGGCAAATAACAAATCATGGAACTGCCATAATGCATCTTGATCACCGGCGCAGTAGGCAGCCTCTGCGGCCTGGAAAGTTGCGGGGGCATTCAGCAATCCGCCCACACTGTGAAATACAAAGTAAACCTGGCCTGTCTTAACATATTCTTCTTCAATCAGTTTTTTAGTCTCCAGGGCAAAGTCAGCACAATGGGTGCAGCCGAAATCCGAGAATTCTTCTATCACAATTGGCGCATCAGGATTGCCTAAACCGTTTAATCCGTCCTGCTCAACCTGGGTAAACTCGGGAGTAATGATTTGCCGAGCAGATAAATTTACCCGGTTTGTGGTAACAAACGCCAGGACAAAAGCACCAATAACTAATACAGCACCCAAGGCCATGATGATCACTAAAATGTTATTCTGGCGCTGTTTCTTTTGTCGGCGTTCTTCTATGAATTTCCTTGAACTCATTTGGACAATCCTTTCTTTTAGGGACAAATATTAAACAATCCTATTGTACAATGCAAACCATACCCAGTTTACATTCTAATAAAAGATTTATTATTTTTCCTTGACTAGAGTGCGTAAATTAAACAGAAATCCACTAAACAACTTGTGGATTTCTGGATCTTAATTAATTGTATTATGCTTTTTTATTTCTAGAGCTTAAGATAATCTTGGTTAATTCTGCCGCGACAGATGGTCCCAGGAGCAGCGGGAAAATATACTGCCATTGAGCCCATACCAGGGGCACAGTATCAAATATGCCCTGTAAGAAGGGCAAGTACACGACGCCCAATAAAAGCACCATTGAAGACAGGATCGCCCAATTCATAACTTTATTATTAAACACGCCGATTTTCAGAATCGGTACTCTTTCAGACCGGGCTGTAAATGCGCGCAACAACTCTGAGAAGGACAGGGTAACAAAAGCCATAGTTGGCGCCATCTCAGGATAATAAGTCAATCCGATCCAGTAAGCAATCAGAGTAACAGCTGTGATGGCTATTGTTTGAACAGTAATACCAATGAGCATAAATCGGTTTAAGATTGGTTCTTCTGGATCCCGGGGTGGTTGTTCCATCAAATCCGGATCCCCTTTCTCAAGACCCAATGCAAGGGCCGGTGCGCCGTCAGTGACCAGGTTCAGCCATAAAAGTTGAATCGCACTGAGAGGAGATTTCCAACCAATCATAATGGCCAGGAAAATTGTGGCGATTTCGGCGATATTGCATGAGAGCAGGAAATAAACAAACTTCCTGATATTACTGTATATTACCCGTCCCTGTTCTACAGCAGAAACAATACTGGCATAATTATCATCGGTCAGCACCATATCCGCGGTTTCTTTGGCCACATCAGTGCCTGTAATACCCATGGCAATCCCGATATCGGCTTTTTTGATAGAAGGGGCATCATTGACCCCGTCCCCGGTCATAGCAACAACTTCATTATTCGAACGGAAAGCATCAACAATGCGCACTTTGTGTTCTGGAGAAACCCGGGCAAACACATCGGTGATTTTCACCACCTCCCTGAGGTCCTCATCAGAGATCTCGTCCAAATCCTTTCCGGTCATTACCTGATGCCCTTCCTGGAGTAATCCAATCTCCTGGGCAATGGCTTTAGCAGTATTGGGGTAATCTCCGGTAATCATTGCTGTCCGAATGCCAGCTTGTCTGGCAATCTTTAATGCTGGCAGTACTTCGGGTCGGGCCGGATCTATCATGCCCAACAAACCAACAAAAATCAATTCCTCTTCTATTTTTTTGTCCAGGTCCCCATTTTGTGAGTATTCAAGGTCTTTGACAACCCGATAGGCCACACCCAAAACACGGAGTGCCTGGCTGGTCATCTGATCATTGGCAGCCAGTATCCGGCGGCGCTGCTCATCATCCAGGCGGACCGCCTGGTCTTCCCGGCTCTGATAGTGAGTGCAGCGTTCCAATACCACATCCGGGGCGCCTTTTTGGGCAACTACATACCAGGTTTCCTGTTTCTGGTCATAAAACGGAGAAACATCCCCGGCTTCAGGATTCTTAATGGCATGCACAGTCACCATTCTTTTCCGTTCAGAATCAAAAGGTATTTCTTCTATGCGCGGATAAGCTTGAGAAAGCGGCGCAGGCAAAGCTCCGCCTTTAGCTGCAGCGACCAATAAAGCGCCTTCTGTTGGATCTCCCACCATGCGACTGAATTTCTTTCCATTTTCGTCATAATCCGTTTCCAGGATAGCATCATTATTTAGAGCACCAATCCACAAAGCGGTTCGAATGCCAGGGTACTCATCTGCCAGATTTACAACCTGTCCATCCCGCAGGAACTCTCCAGTTAGGCCGTATCCTGTTCCGGTGATATCTAAAAATTCGCCATCAACAGCGATATTGGTGACTGTCATCTCATTTTGAGTTAAGGTGCCAGTCTTGTCTGAACAAATAATTGTCGCTGACCCCAGTGTTTCCACCGAGGAGAGTTTGCGAACCAATGCATTCCGGGCGATCATTTCCTGCATACCCAGAGCCAAGGTAATAGTAACTACAGCAGGCAAGCCTTCTGGTACGGCGGCGATAGCCAGGCTGACTGCAATAATGAACATTTCTAAAGGATCCGTGCCGGTGATCATACCCTCAACAAAGATCAATCCACTGATCACCAGGGTTATCCAGCCAAGAGTTTTTCCAAAACTATCCAGCCGCTTCTGCAGGGGAGTCTGCTCTTCCTCAACCTCCTGCAGCATGGTTGCAATCTGACCAATTTCGGTTTCCATACCCGTATTGGTAACTACACCCATTCCCCGACCGTAGCTTACAACCGTGCCAGTATAGGCCATGGTTTTTCGGTCCCCAAGCGCAGCTTCCTCTTCCAATTCGAGCTGGGCATTTTTGGTCACGGCCACAGATTCCCCTGTCAGTGCTGCTTCCTCAATCCTCAAATTCACTGTTTCAATTAAACGGACGTCAGCAGGTACATAATTTCCCGCTTCGAGGAAAACAATATCACCGGGGACAACGTCCTTGGCAGGAATTGGCTCCCGATGGCCGTTCCTTAATATATTGGCGTCGGGGGAAGCCATTTTCTTCAGTGCCGCCAATGCTTCTTCTGCCCGGCTTTCCTGGATCACTCCCAAGCCGGCGTTCAAAACGACAATGGTCATAATGGCCGCAGCTTCTATCCAATCTCCGAGGACGGCAGATATCACCGCAGCGACCAGCAGCAAAATGACCACAAAGTTCGCAAACTGCTCATATATCATGACCCAGATGCTGGTGGGTGGCGCTTCCTGGAGCTCATTGGTCCCGTAGGTTTTCAGGCGGTGTTCCACATCCTGGGTGGATAAACCTTTTTCCCGGTTTACTTCCAACAGGGAAAGTGCTTTTTTGCTGGTCAATGAATGCCAGATTTCTAAGATTTGTTGTTTTGAGGATTCGTTAATGGCTTGTTCTTTACTCACTATAACCGCTCTCCATATTTTCTTTAAATAAGTAGAAAATCAACTGGAGGGTTTACTCTCCAGTATTGACATCTTCGGTAGGCACTAAACCTCCCGGTACCTCTACAAAGAAATACCAATCGGTGATGGTTTCTAACCGATCTGATGGTTCAAAAATCGGTCCAATCCGGACGCCCTTCACATCCTCGGAAACACCATAGGTATATACCGGATAATATAAAGGCAATGCCGGAAGTTGTTCATGGAACCTGACCTGGAAATTTTTATACAATCTAGCCCTTTCACTAGTATCCAGGATAATCCGGGCTTGTTCAAGATATTCACTGGCCCTGCGATCATTCCACATGGAATAATTCTGGCCGCCTGTTGCCTGGGTTTGATGCCAGAAAGGATAAGGATCTGGATCTGGCATGCTGGTTAGATTTAGATCCACCAGCGCCACTTCATAATCCCGATCGTCCAGTTTAGCAATCAGGTCTTCGTAAGGTAGTGGCTCCAGGATGACATCAAATCCCAGGGCAGTCCAATTTTCCTGAATCGCCTGGGCAATCTGACTGTGCAATCCTGTTTCTGGATAGATTAATTCAACGGATAGACGATCCCCGTCTTCGTTAGTCCTGGCAAGGCCACCTTCGCCAGGGAAGGTAAATCCCAAATCACGGATGATTTCAATGGCTTTTTCAGGATCAAAATCATAACGGGGAAGATTTTCAAGATAGGCCCATGTTTTTGGGAATATTGGTCCATCAGCAATGATCGCCTGACCTTGTTTGAGACGGTCAACCAGATACTGGCGATTAATTCCATAAAGAAGGGCTTTTCTCATCTCTAGATCCTGGAAATAGGGTGTCTCAGGATTGTCGAGGTTAAGTAAAACCAGGGACATCTGGGTCAAACGGCTGGTATAGAGATTTAAATTTTCATCTGTGAGGGCTTCTTCCAGGAGATCTTCAGGAATTTTTCCAATTCCCTGGATCTCTCCGGCCAGATAAGCTTCCCAAACTGCTTGAGAATCAGGGTAATACAAAAAAGCAACCTGGTCTAAAAAGGCGTCTTCGCCATAAAATTCACGGTTTTTCTTTAAGACTACCCCGGTGATTTGATCATCATCGATGATCAATTTATCAAACTGAAAAGGACCAGTACCTACTGGCTGGAGATTATAAGGCGCATCCACAATTTCCTGGGCTGAGAGATTGCCTAGCAAATGGGCAGGCAAAATTCCAAAATCGAGATAATCCAGAAATGGAGCAAAAGCTTCTGGAAGTCTGAATTGGATAGTTTGTTCATCCAGCGCTTCCGCTTCTATTTTTCCCCAAAAATTCACCAGATCTGCCGGTACAGGAAAATCAGGGTCTTTGAGCAGGTTAACAGTAAAAATCACATCCGCGCTTGTTACAGGCTGTCCGTCATGCCAGAACGCATCGGTACGAATCGAAAAATTATACACATCTCCATCTCTGGAGATCCCCCAGGAATTTGATAGGTCAGGTTGGGGTAAACCTATACTGTCAAATTGAATTAACCCATTAAAAAGCAATCTGGAAGGATCCTGGTCGGGAGGGTTAAATACTGCCAGCAAGGGGTTTAAGCGGGTTAATGAACCCACTATGCCTTCAGTATATAGACCTCCGCTAGTTGGTTCTGGCGCTTCTACAAGCACAGGTTCTGCCTGCTGCCCCCACAACACAACCCCAATCACGACTAAAGCCAAGACAATAATCAAAATCTGCCAACGCAGTTTTTTTATCAATTTCATGGAATTTTTTCCTGCCGTATAGGAACCTTATCCCCCCTTGAATTAAACCTAGCCGGAAAACATGGGGTCCCATATTTTCCGGCGATCCATAGGCATTGAACTACATTTTAAGTCAAGCCAGGCATCATATTAAACTGATACAATAACTGTGGCAATTGCCAATCCAAAAAACAAAAAACTAAGTGCGATAGTTACCTTAAATAATGTTTTTTCAACACCTCGTCGGGCAGAAAAAACACCACCGGAATCACCACCCGTTAAACCGCCCAGGCCCGCTCCCTTACTCTGAAGAATCACACTGGCGATCAGGGCAATGGATGTAACAATTAATCCAATATCAAGATATAGTGACACAAAAACCTCCCAGATCAGCAGAAAACACTTTTATTACAGGTTATTCCACCAATCATTTACCTCAAAACTATGTTCAATAATCAAGCAGGGCGATTATACCTTCTCTACTGGGGGAACGTCAAGAAGCTCATCCCCAGGAGAATGCCAGGCCAATTTTCAAAAAATTAGTGAATTCATCAACAAAATTATCTACAAGGTCAAAAATGAATGAAATAAAGATAAATCTTCATATGCACACCCACCATTCAGATGGTACTGGAAGCCACCAGGATATTGCTGAAGCTGCAATACAAGCTGGATTAGATGCTGTGATTGTCACGGATCATAATGTCCTCGTTAAGGAACAGGAGGGATATATTTCCCGTGGAGAAGAAACTGTCCTGATGTTGATTGGAGAGGAAATCCACGATACAACCACGACCAGGGAAAACAATCATCTGCTTGTCTTTGGCACCGATCAAGAACTTGCTGATCAAGCCGGGGATACCCAGGGGCTGATCACAAATATCAATCAGCTGGGTGGATTATCTTTTCTGGCACATCCTATTGATCCAGCAGCTCCCAAATTTAACCAGGGAGATTTTTCCTGGGAAAAATGGGATGTATCCGGATTTACAGGCATCGAACTCTGGAATGGTCTCTCGGAATTTAAGACCCGGTTAAGCAGCATCCCTGCAGCTTTATGGTATGCCTATCTGCCCCGAAGAATTGCCCGGGGTCCTATTCCGGAAACCCTGGAAATCTGGGACAAATTGACCTCCCCGGAGAAGAAAGTGGTTGCAGTGGGCGGTTCAGATGCCCATGCCATGCATGCCAATCTCGGCCCTCTCAAAAGGACTTTGTTCCCTTATCTTTACCACTTCCAAAGCGTAAATACCCATGTGCTTCTAACAAAAGCTTTAAGTGGAAATGCAGAGGAAGATAAGAGAATAATTTATAATGCACTGCGACTGGGACATGGTTTTATAGGTTATGATCTTCCCCGCCCAACCAGGGGATTCCGATTTACAGGATCAGATGCAAATACGAATGCCATGATGGGTGATGAACTCCCCCTTGGCGATGGCGTCAAATTAAAAATCACCTTGCCGGGTAAAGCAGAATGCATCCTGATCAAAGATGGACAACCAATAAAACGTTGGAAAAATAGCGAGAACTGCTCCTTTAAAGCAACCGAGCCGGGAGTTTATCGAGTGGAAGTATACCTCCGGTATAAAGGTCGGCGGCGGGGCTGGATTTTTAGCAATCCGATATATATTCGTCAGTGAGGAAGGGTATGGAATTTAAATTACAGGCGCCATTCAAACCCATGGGGGATCAGCCCCAGGCCATAAAAAAACTCATCCAGGGAATTCAGGATGGGAAGCAGCAGCAGGTACTCCTGGGCGCTACCGGCACCGGTAAAACCTTCACAATTGCCAATATTATCGAACGAATGCAAATGCCGGCCTTGATCATCGCCCATAATAAAACCCTGGCCGCCCAACTCTATGCTGAGTTCAAATCGTTTTTTCCAGAAAATGCAGTGGAATTCTTTGTCAGTTATTACGATTATTACCAGCCTGAAGCTTATGTGCCGCACCATGACCTTTTTATAGAGAAAGAGACCGATATCAACGAAGAAATTGAGCGGCTCCGCCTCGCGGCCACCACTGCGCTGATGTCCCGCAAGGATGTCATCATTGTCGCTTCGGTTTCCTGCATTTACGGTCTCGGAAATCCGGAGGCCTACGGCAATGTGGTGATCGAATTAAAAGTGGGCGAGGTCTACCGCAGAAACGCCCTGCTCCGGCAGTTGATCGAGGGCCAGTACAGTAGAAATGATATTGAGCTGAAACCGGGTTCTTTTCGGGTTCGGGGAGACACCCTGGAGATTGCCCCTGCCTATGATGATCAATTTATTTACCGGATCTCCTTCTTTGGAGATGAGGTGGAGCGAATTACCCGCATCGATCGGGTTACCGCGGAGCTTTTAGAAGAGATCAATGAAGTTAGCATTTTCCCGGCCAAACACTTCATCACCGATGAAGAAAAATTGCGCCAGGCTATTAAAGACATTGAAAATGAATTAACCGAACAGGTAATCACCTTTAACAAACACGGTAAATTGCTGGAAGCCCAGCGTATTGAACAGCGCTGCAAGTATGACCTGGAAATGCTGCGGGAAATTGGATATTGTTCAGGAATTGAAAACTATTCCAGGCATCTAGACCAACGCCCGGTAAATTCACCACCCTGGACCATGATGGATTATTTACCCCAGGATTATTTACTTATCCTGGATGAATCCCATATGACCATCCCTCAAATCCGGGGCATGTTTAAAGGGGATCGTTCCCGGAAAGCCACCCTGGTGGAATATGGATTCCGGCTGCCTTCAGCACTGGATAACAGGCCTCTTCAATTTGAGGAATTTGAAAAGAAAATGGGCCATACCATTTACACTTCGGCCACACCGGGACCTTATGAATTAAATCTTGTTGAAGAGGTGGTCGACCAGGTGATCCGTCCAACCGGATTAATTGATCCGAATGTCATCGTTCGACCCATTGAAGGCCAGGTGGATGATCTGATTGGAGAAATCTATCAGCGCTCAGAACAGGGAGAGCGGGTATTGGTCACCACGCTTACCAAACGCATGGCAGAAGATCTTTCAAAATATATGGAAGATAGCGGGATTAAGGTCCATTATCTGCACTCTGAGATTGATACCCTGGAGCGGGTGGGCATATTAAGGGATTTACGATTGGGAATTTACGATGTAGTAGTAGGAATTAACCTGCTTCGGGAAGGCCTTGATCTTCCGGAAGTATCCCTGGTGGCCATTCTGGATGCGGACAAAAGCGGATTCCTGCGTTCTGATACTGCTTTGATTCAAACCATTGGCCGGGCCTCTCGCCATGTGAAAGGCACTGTGATCATGTATGCGGATTCCATCACCCCGGCAATGAAAACTGCTCTGGAAGAAACCGACCGGCGCCGGCAAAAACAAGTTGATTACAACAAGGAACACGGCATCGTACCAGAAAGCATTCATAAAGCCATCAGCGACATCACTGAACGGGTGAAGCGGGCCGCTGTTTCAGAAGAAGGTGGAGAATATAAATCCGGCCTGGAAGGGATCGCTGTGCCAGAGTTGAAAAATATCATCCTTGAAGTGGAAAAACAGATGCTGGCAGCAGCGGAAAACCTGGAATTTGAAACCGCCGCCGGGTTAAGGGATCAGATTTTTGAATTGCGGGAGTTATTAGCTTTGCAGACTGATATGAAACCCTGGGAAAAAATCAACCTCTTGGCCGGGAATGAATCTTAATTACCCGGAATACTTTCCTGTTTTCTTTTTTCCGGCGCTCGGAGGTAATGAAAAAAAACATGAGGGTAAGAATTTTTTTCATCCGCTGGAAATTCCTGTTCACAAACCAGAACCCAGTCCTCTTCACTGAAATCCGGGAAATGAGTATCCGCTTCAAATGCCCCCTTCACGCGGGTTATATAAAGCCGATCTGCCAATACCAAGGCCTGCCGATAAATCTCAGCCCCGCCAATAATAAAGGCTTCTTGCTCCCCGGACTCTTTTGCCAGGCTTAATGCCTCTTCCAGAGAATGGGCTACCAAACAACCTTCTGCAATAAAATCCGAATCCCGGGTCAATATAATCATTTGCCGACCAGGCAAGGCAGATCCTATCGCTTGGTAGGTCTTCCTTCCAGCAATCAGATGATGCCCCATGGTCAATTTTTTAAATCGACCCAAATCCCCGGGAAGGTGCCAGGGGATCTGGTTTCCTAAACCAATGCCATGATTTTCATCCACAGCGACAATTATAGAAAGGATCATACGGAAACCCTGGCTTTGATATGAGGATGGGCCTGATAATTTTCCAACTCAAAATCATCAAAGGAATATTCGAATATGGAAGAAACCGCTGGATTGATCTTCATAACAGGCAGCGGATAGGGTTTGCGCTCCAATTGCAAGTGAGCTTTATCCAGGTGGTCAAGATATAGATGTGTGTCCCCCAGGGTATGAACAAAATCACCTGGTTCCAGACCGCAAGCCTGGGCCATCATCATGGTCAGCAAAGCATAGGAGGCTATATTAAAGGGCACACCCAGGAACACATCCGCCGAACGCTGATAAAGCTGGCAGGAAAGTTTTCCTTCCGCCACATAAAACTGGAACAGGAGATGGCAGGGCGGCAGGGCCATTTGTTCGATCTGGCCCACATTCCAGGCACTGACCAGGATACGTCGGGAGTTGGGTTTGGTTTTAATCATCTCTTCAGCCTGGGCTATTTGATCTACAACGCCACCTTCGGGGCTTTCCCAAAAACGCCATTGGAAACCATACACCGGACCCAGTTCACCGTTTTCATCAGCCCATTCATCCCAAATCCGAACACCATGGTCCTTGAGGTAGCTGATATTAGTCTCCCCTTTCAGGAACCATAACAGCTCATGAATAATAGATTTTAAATGAATTTTTTTGGTGGTCAGCAAGGGAAAACCAGCGCCCAAATCAAAGCGCATCTGGTAGCCAAAAACCGCTTTGGTACCGGTCCCGGTTCGATCCCCTTTTTCAACCCCAGAATTGAGAACATGTCTCATCAAATCCAAATATTGCTGCATATAACCTCGGCTGAAAATGAGTCTGAAAATAACTAAGAATAGCTTATCATATTTCCCAACCCAGCGCGACCTGGTTGATCTGTTAGAATACTTTTCAGCTTTCCTTATCGGATGGAGAACCTATGGCCACCAATAACGTGACCCGATTTCTAGACAGCCGTAAAACTGATTACACCATTTTTGAGCTTCCTCAAAAAAAATTAGGTGCGGAGGAAGTGGCCCGGATATTAAATGCTCCTATTAATATCGTCTTTAAAAGTATCGTGATCCTCCGCAAAGGGTCAGGTAAGCCCATCCTGGCCGTGGTGCCCGGGGACCATGATGTTAATCTGAAAAAGCTGGCAAAAACCGTGGGAGAGAAAAAAGTATCCCCTGCTTCCCAGAAGGAAGCCGAAAATTCGACAAAACTGCCAGCCGGAGGAATCTCCCCATTAGCAATACTCAACCGCGGTTTTGAAATTGTCATCCATCAATCAGTTAAGGAATATGAAAACGTGCACATTTCTGGTGGAGAGCTAGGGGTTAATATCCGCCTTCCCTCCCGGGATCTGGTTGAACTGACCCGGGCAAAAATTGCAGATATTTGTTAATTATGATTTACCGGGAATTTTAAACCTGGTCAACCTTTAATAACAACCAGGGGTTTAAGTTTTGCAACTCTTGATGCTATCCCCGCTTCCGCAACAATATCAACCACAGCACTCACATCTTTGTAGGCTGCCGGTGCTTCTTCTGCCAATCCGGACAGGGAACCCGCGCGGACGCTGATGCCACTTCGCTTTAGATCCTTCCTGAGATCCTCCCCCCTGATAGTTTTTTTAGCTTGAGTGCGGCTCATCACTCGGCCAGCGCCGTGACAACATGACCCAAGAGAACGGGTCATCGCTTCTTTAGTACCGAGCAGCACCCAGGAAGAAGTACCCATGCTGCCTGGCACCAAAACGGGTTGGCCAATTTTTATATATTCTGATGGCAAATCCTGCTCACCTGGACCAAAGGCCCGGGTTGCTCCCTTGCGGTGCACACAGACTTCAACTGATTTGCCATCAAACTGATGTTTCTCAATTTTTCCAATATTATGGGCCACATCGTAAACAAGATGCAAATGCCAGTCTTTTAATCTGCCGGCCAGTACATTTTCAAAAGCTTCCCTGGCATAATGACTGAGCACCTGTCTATTTGCAAAGGCATAGTTCGCCGCACAGGCCATCGCTGAAAGATAGGCCTTTCCTTCCGGCGAGTTCATTGGCGCGCAGACCAGGGCTCGATCTGGCAGAACAATGCCATAACGATTGACTGCGGATTGCATACTTTTGACGTAATCTGAACAAACCTGGTGTCCCAAACCGCGAGAACCACAGTGAATTTGCAGCGCCAGGTCACCCTCTTTTAACCCCATAATTTGAGCAGCCCGGGCATCAAAAATTTTCTCCACCAGGTCAATTTCGATAAAGTGGTTCCCCGCCCCTAATGAGCCCACCTGTTCGGTTCCCCGTTTTAATGCCCTGGGGCTGAGATCTCTGGGATCCGCTCCCGGCAGCCGGCCTCCAGCTTCTGTCCGGCGAAGGTCCTGATCGGAAGCAAATCCAGCTTTTTTTGCCCATTGGGATCCTTTTCGACAAACCTCTTCAATTTCTTTGATAGACAACCGGTGATGGCCGCTGATGCCCACACCGCTGGGGCAATATTGGGTCAATGCATCTGCCAGATCCTCCAGGTAGGGTTTCGTCTCTTCGTAGTTTAATCGGCTCCCCAGCAGGCGCACGCCACAGTTGATGTCATATCCAATCCCACCCGGGGATACAACTCCCTCTGGATACCTGGTGGCTGCAACACCGCCGATGGGAAAACCATATCCCTGGTGCATATCCGGCATCACGAGTATCGAACCCATCAACCC